>JACRLV010000171.1 GCA_016235145.1 Planctomycetota bacterium | reverse complement strand
GGATCGACCAGAACGCCTTCGACACGGAGCGAAAGGTGGTCGAAGAGGAGCGGCGGCTCGGCTTGAACCGGCCCTACGGAGACGTGCCGGAAAAACTGCTGCCGCAGGTGCTGACCGTCCACCCCTACCGCTGGCTGCCGATCGGCAACATCGCCCACCTGCGGGCGTCCTCGGTGCAGAACCTGCGGGATTTCTGGACGCGCTACTACGTGCCGAACAACGCCGCGCTCGTGATCGCCGGCGCGGTCAAGCACGACGAAGCTCAGAAGCTGGCGAAACGCTATTTCGGCTGGATTCCGCGTTATCGCGATCCGCCGCGCGTGACCGTGCGCGAACCGGACCTCGAAGCCGCCAGGACGATCACGATCAAGACGGACAACGCACCGACGCCGCTGCTGGCCGTCGTCTTTCGCACCGTCCCGCAGGGCCACGACGACTACCTGCCGCTTCAGATGCTCGGTCAGATTCTCGGCGGCGGAAAAAGCAGCCGGCTGTATCGCCGAATTGTCGCGGAGGATCAATCGGCGGTGATCGCGGCGGCGGCGGCTTTCTCGCTGGAGCAGGACGGGCTGATCGGCGCGGGGGCGGCGCTGGCTCCGCTCGGCGGAGATTCCAAGAAGGTGCTCGCGACCATCAACGCCGAGATTGAGCGGATTCGCACCGAGCCGGTCAGCGACGAGGAATTGCAGAAAGCCCGCAACCAGATGCTCGAATCGTTCGTCACGGAGAACCTGACCGTGGCGAGCAAGGCGTCCGCACTGGGCTCCGCGGCCGTCCTGGAAGGCGATCCGGCGAAGGTGAACACGCGCATCGAGCATATCCGCGCCGTGACGCCCGCCGCCCTGCTTGCACTGGCGCAGAAGTACATGGACCCCAAACGCTCCATCACAATCACGATCGAACGCAATCTGCTCGGCACGCTGCTGGGCAAGAAGCGATCGGCCGAAGAAGACGCCCCGATCAGCGCTCAAGCAGAAATGGAAACACCGCCGCCGGGTCGGGCGGGCCTCACCCGGCCGGCCGACCTTCCGACGACCGCCCCGCTGGCGCCTCCCGCCGAGGTTCGCGTCACGCCGGAATTCGAATCGCGCACCTTGCCGAATGGAATGAAGGTGATCGTGGTGCATAATTCGGAGTCGCCGTTCGTCACGATGCAGCTCGGCTTTACGACGGGCGCGTGGTCGGAGTCGAAGCCCGGAACGGCCGCGATGGCGATGAGCATGCTGACCCACGGCACGAAGAAACGCTCCGAAGGCGAAATGGCGCGCGAACTGGAGACGCACGCGATATCGCTGAACGGATCCGCCGGATCCGACAGCGCGAACGTCTCGGCGAGCTGCCTGACGGAGCAGGTGGATCGCGCCGCGGCCTTGCTGGCCGAAGCCGTTCGCACGCCGACTTTTCCCGAGGATGAGTTCGAGAAGCTCCGCAAGCAGGTTCGCACCGGCCTGGTCATTTCCTCGGCGGAACCCTCGTACATCGCCGATCGCGAGTTGCGCGGGCGGCTGTACGGCGATCATCCCTATTCGCGAACCGCGACCGGCGAAATCGCCGATCTCGACGCGCTCGAAGCCGACGACCTCGCGCCCTGGCACGCACAGTACATCCGCCCGGACCTGGCCACGCTGATTTTCGCCGGCGACATCGAAGGCAGCGCCGCGATGAAGCTCGCACAGGAGCACTTCGGCGATTGGCGCGGCGAAGGCCCGCGCCCGGAGCCGAAGCTGCCGGCTCTGCCGCAGCCCGCGCCGACGCAAATCTACCTCGTGGACCGCCCGGGCGTGCAGGCCCAGATTCGCGTCGCACAGCGCGGCATCCTGCGGTCCGATCCCGGCTATTTCGTCTCGCGCGTGGTCGGCGGCTACTTCGGCGGGGCTTTCAGCAGCCGGCTCAACGAGACGATCCGCGTGAAGCTGGGGCTGACCTACGGGGCCCGGGGCGGCTGGTCGACCGAACGGTTCGCCGGCAAGTTCGAGGTCAGCACGTTCACAAAGATCGATTCGACGGGACAAACCGTGCGGGCGATTTTCGATGAACTGAAACGCGCGCAGGACGAGCCGCCGAGCGACGAGGAACTCGCGAAGACCAAGTCCTACATCATCGGCAGCTTCCCGGCCGATCGCGAAACTCCGCAGCAGGTCGCTTCCGACCGCTGGCTGATCGAATCGCAGGGCCTGCCGAACGACTACTTCGAGCAGTTGCTGCGAGGCGTCGCGCAGACCACGCAGGATGCTTGTGCGACGCTGGCGAAACAGGCGATCCGGCCGGATCAGATGATCGTGGTGATCGTCGGTCCGGCCGAGGCGATTCGTCCGCAGCTTGAGGGCATCGCCCCGGTGACGGTGATCCAGCCGGGACAGCCGACCTCCGTACTGGATGCCCCGGACGAGACGCCGGACGAGAAATAGGCGCGCATTCGCCGTCTCACGGCGATAGTATTCGCGGGGGGCCTTTCGACTGGTGCAGTCAAGACGCCGAGCCGAGCGCCAATCGCGGCGCCGAGTCCTCGGTGCATGATGAAGGATCGAAGGCGGCTCTGTGGGGGGCGCCGACCGAGCCGGGGGGCACGC
>JACRLV010000163.1 GCA_016235145.1 Planctomycetota bacterium | reverse complement strand
GTGACCAAGAAGCCGCTCCGCAAAGGCGAATCGCTGCGGGCGCGAGTGGAGACCGACCTGGCCGAGCTCAAGGCCAATCCGGTCATGGTGCGGTCCTTTTTTCGGGCCCCGAGTGTAGCCTATGTTATGAACTGATTAGTACCGCCTGGAAGGCGGTGCTACCCTTCGTGCCTTCGTGCCTGCGTGCCTTCGTGCCTGCGTGCCTTCGTGCCTTCGTGCCTTCGTGCCTCCGTGCCTTCGTGCCTGCGTGCCTTCGTGCCTTCGTGCCTCCGCGCCTCCAAGGATGGCCCCGCGCGCTGGCGCTTGGGGTCCTGACACGCGCCGCGCTGGCTCCGTATCTCGCTTCTCGCTTCTCGCTGTTCGCTTTTGGCATACCCGCCCGACACCGACGACGGTGGGTCATTTTGCGCGGCTTCGGCGTTTCCGGGGCGCCGGTCCCGCAACGATGGGACGGCGGGAGGCGGGGATTTCGATTTCGCGGCGGCCTGAGAGGTACGCTCCTGTAATCGAGCGTTCCGTGTCCGCGACGTCCGCCAGGGCGCCGCATGCCACCATCTCGCCGCCGCGGACGCCGGCGCCGGGGCCGAAGTCCACGAGAACGTCGGCGGCTTCCATCGTGTCGCGGTCGTGCTCGACGACGATCACGGTGTTTCCCATGTCGCGCAAGCGCTGTAGCGAGCGCAGGAGCTTCTCATTGTCGCGCGGGTGCAATCCGATGCTCGGCTCGTCCAGTACATACAGCACGCCGACCAACCCGCAGCCGATCTGGCTGGCGAGCCGGATTCGCTGCGACTCGCCGCCCGAGAGCGTCGGCGCCTGCCGATCCAGCGAGAGGTACTCAAGCCCGACGTCCACCAAAAAGGTCAGCCGGGAGTTGATCTCCTTCAGCGGTTCCGCCGCGATCGTCGCCTTCACCCCATCCACTCGCAGCCCCTGGAAGAACGCCCGCGCCGCGGAGATGGGCAGGCGGCAGATCGCGTCGATGTTCAGCTTGCGCTGCACGCCGTCGCCGTCCGGGCCGCTAAGCGTGATCGCCAACGCGCGTTCATTCAGGCGCGCCCCGCGGCACTGCGGGCATGGCGTCTGCCGCATGAATTGCTCGTAGTAGCCGCGCACCATTTCGGATTGGGCCTTGCGATACTTCGCCCGCAGGTCCGCGAGGATTCCGTCAAACGTGCCGCCATGTTGCCACAGACCTTGCCGCCCGCGCCACTCGAACGTCAGATGCGCGTCCCCCGTTCCGAAAAGCAGGGCATGGCGCGCTTTCGCCGGCAAATCCCGCCAGGGCGTCTCCAATTCGAAGCCCACGTGCCGGGCCACGCCTTCCCAGATATGCCGCGGCCACTTGCCCGGCACGGTGCGCAGCGGCGCGATGCACGGATCGAGCATCGACTTCGACGGATCGGGCACCAGCAATTCGGGATCGAAGTCCACCTTCTCGCCGAGGCCGTCGCACGTCAGGCACATCCCCTGCGGGCTGTTGAAGCTGAAAAGCTGCGGGTCCGGCGGCTCAAAGCTCACGCCGCAGGCGATGCAGGCGTATCCGGAGGAAAGCAGAATGTCGTTTTCCGCTGCGCTGGTTTGGACGGCAACCCGGCGGCGCTTGCGGGGTGAATTCGCCGGCTCGACATCGCCACCTGTAGCGGGCTTTCCGGCGAGCGACACGATCGCCACACCGCCGCCGGTCCGCAGTGCGAGATCGAGCGCTTCCGCCAGCCGCGGCCGCACGCCGTCACGCACGACCAGTCGGTCGATCACGACTTCGATATCGTGGCGACGATAGCGGTCGAGCGGCGGCGGATCGGCCAGTTCGATCGCCTTTCCGTCGACCCGGGCTCGCACGAACCCCTGCTGCACCAACTCCGCCATCAGGTCGCGATGCTCGCCTTTCTGGGCCCGCACCTTCGGGGCCAACAGCAGGAAGGCGGTGTTCGGCGGCAGGGCGAGAATCCGCGCCAGCATGTGCTCGCGCGATTGGGCGGTGACTTCCTTGCCGCACCGCGGGCAATGCGCGTCGCCGGCGCGGGCCATCAGCACACGCAGGTAATCGTGAATCTGCGTGATCGTGCCGACCGTGCTGCGCGGGTTCCAGCCGCTGGTTTTTTGCTGAATCGAGATGGATGGCGACAGCCCGGTGATCTGGTCGACGTCGGGCTTGGGCAACTCGCCCATGAATTGCCGGGCGTAGGAGCTGAGCGACTCGATGTAGCGCCGCTGGCCTTCGGCATAAAGCGTGTCGAACGCCAGCGAACTCTTGCCGCTGCCGGAAACACCCGTGAAGCAGATCAGCCGCCCGCGCGGCAGCTCGAGGCTGACGTTGCGCAGGTTATGCACGCGCGCGTTCGTGACGCGGATAATGTCGCGATTGTTCGGCACGCGGACAGCTTACCGCAACTCGCGGTTTTCAGCGCTGTTTCGCGCGCCCGTGCTGCTGCATCATCCTTTCGTATCGCCGGCGGCGGACCGTTGTTCACGCGTGGGGAGCTTGTCGATTCTCGGTTTGAGTTCCCTCTCGAAAATGCCATCAACCGGCTCGCGCAGCTTATCGAGCTTTTTTCGGGCGTTCTCTCGCGCGTTCCTGTCGCCTGACGCCGACGCCTTCTTCTGCTCTTGCTCTAGCTTGTCGATCTCCGACTTCTTGCTGTCGAGGTATTCTTCTGCTCGTTTCTGGCAGTCTTTCAGAATTTGCATGGCTTTTTGGGTTTGGGTCTGATCGAGTCGATACTTAGCGATAAACTCGATCACGTAGCGCTCCCATTCTGAGAGGGGAACCGATCGGTTTTCGGCGCGCTCTCTTTCCTCCATTCGCCTCATCCAGACGGCGCGTTGCTCATCGGTCATGTAAGGAGTGGACGGGTTGTGCGGATTCGCTTGTCGGGCTTTCACGGTCGGCCCATATTCGACCTTGCCGGCCAGCCTTGCTTCGCGAAACGCGTCAACCGACAGCCCACGCTTACCATCCCAGAGCTTGATTCCGCCGTGTGGTTCGTTGGGACGAACTTCCTGCGGATGGATGTTCATGCCCGGCTCCAGCCCGATGCTCGTTCCGTCGAACTTCGGGGCATCGCTCGGGCGGTTGAATTCGGCGCCGGAAATCTGATATGTCTCGACCAGCTCTCCCCACGCGTTCAGCGTTCCACCCTTTCTCGGAGTTGATTTGCCAGACGATTGAAGAGCCGTCTGCATAAGCCGAGGTCACTTGAAATCCGGCGTCCGTCCTTTGTTCTGACCATACCACGCCCATGGCCGCCTCCGCGTCCACCTCTTGGTCGGGAGGCCGTGCACACCACACCGAATCCAGTCCCTCGGTGAAGGATCGCTCGGACCACGGAAAAACGCCGATCGAACGAATGTCCATGAATTCCGTCGGCCGAGGTTCCGGATTTCCAATCACCTCCTCGCCCTCGCCCCGCCGTTTCCAGAAGTCGCAACTGATTGTCGAAACAGGGTAGCGCCAAGTTCCCTCTTCGTTCGACAAGTACCGCAGGGGAAATTTCGAGAACGGCCGGTTGATGTCGTCGCCAAGATACATCACCCACCCATCCTGATCCCCAAGCGTCTCCAGAATTCGATCGCCGTTGGAAGCATATCGGGCGCTGTACTGCATAACGCGGCCGGGAAGTCTGGAGTTCTCTCTTACCCATGTGACCTCACCGCATTTGAGTGCACCGCGCGCCTCCGCTAGCGCCAGTAGCGCCCGTGGTTTTTGGCGCGGTTCACTCGAACGCTGTTGTACTGCACACAACGCAGACAGCAGCAGCAACAATATCATCATACTCGTGGTCCTTTGTTCGATTGGAAAACACCTCAGCAAATGCAGCCTCGTCCAGGACGGCGCAAGCGGTGCGCAGCAGTTTCGCAGCCATACTTCTTGACTGAAACCGCTACCGCACCGCTTGCACGCTCCGATTTCAGCGTTGAATCATACCGCGCGCCGTGGGCACTTGGTACGATCCGTCACGAAAGGAAGCAGTCATCCGAGATAATCTCGTACTCGTACTCATAGTAGGGCGAACCGCCTTGCTGTTGCATTGTGCACCTATTGCTGGAACTGCAATCAGCGGACGAGTTGGCCTTTTCGCATTGGCGGTTTTCCTGGCAAAACGATGGAGATGTTTTCAGGCAAATGGTGGGACCGGACGGTGGGTCGGCAAATACGGCCGTCCATCTCCCGTATCCACACCGAATTTCCATCGCCCGCGCCTCGCCGAGCAAATTCCCGCAATTCCCCGATGTCGTGTTGCATTTGCAGCCCAAGTTCGGCGCCGCGCTGCAGCCCGTGCATGGCAGGTAATCGCCAATTACGCCGCAGCCACATGCGCGAACCGTCTCGGGCGAGGCGCAGAAGACCGCCGCGACCACAACAGCCGGCAAACACCAATTCGCTCTCATATTGTATCCTACTGTGGTTATTGCGAAGCACAATGGTATTAGGGTCGTGTGTGAATGTTTGCAGGATCGCCCTTGTCACCATTCGGAGGACTGCGAGCAATGGGTTTGACGGCTGCTAGATGGCTTGGGCGATTCCGCCAACCGAGCAGGAAGCGCCCACCCTTTGTCGGCTTGTTTCGAGAATTGCTGCCACGAGATTCGAACACTGTGATCTGGCCCGCGCGTCCCCCCCCGGGGGGGGGGGCGTTGATTGCGCGTTGGCTTTGGGCTGCAGCGGTTCTTATTCGCCGCATTCGGCCAGGTTGATATCCTTCTCGTGTGGAATGTTAGGGGGCATTGGGATCGAGTGCATTGTCGCCAGTACACAAGAGTCTCCTCAAGCGCCACGGCCACTTGCGCAGCTATTCTAACAGCTTTCCTTGCTAGGTCAACCAAAAAAGACGTTGCGCAGGTTATGCGCGCGGGTGTTCGTAACGCGCGAAGCGCAGCGCACGAGCCTGGTTTCACCTTTTGCGTTTCACCTGTCACATTTCACCAATCCGCCCGCGCGAGCCGAATTCCCCTACCATCTCGCTTCGAACAGGAGGCAAACATGCGGGCGGCTGTGCAGAGGGTCTCGCACGCATCCGTGAGAGTGGCGAGCGAAACCGTCGGAGCGATCCAGAAGGGACTGCTGGTCTACGCCGCCGCCTCGCCCGATGACGCCTCGGCCGACGCGGCCTACATCGCTGATAAGGTCGCGCACCTGCGAATTTTTGAAGACGCCGACGGAAAGATGAACCTGGACGTCCAGCAAACGGGCGGGGCGGTCCTGCTTGTCAGTGCCTTCACGCTCTGCGCCGATGCGCGCAAAGGCCGACGGCCTTCGTTCGACGCATCCGCCGCCAGCCCGGTCGCCGAGCCGCTCATTCAGCAACTGGCGGCCGCCATCCGCGGATTCGGCATCCCGGTCGAGACCGGGCGTTTCGCGGCGGAGATGCAGGTCCAAAGCGAAAACGACGGTCCGATCTGCATTCTGCTGGATTCAAAACGGACCTTCTGAACGTCCCTGTTTGCGGCGCGGCCGCGCCAAAACCGGCCCGGTTCGTGGTTTGGATCGCGGATAGGCCAGGTTTGACAGACGACGGTCGATTGGTAGAATTGCTCTTCCCAACGGCGCAAAGCGCCGGCTTTGGGGCCGTAGCTCAATTGGTTCAGAGCGCCGCCCTGTCACGGCGGAGGTTGCGGGTTCGAGCCCCGTCGGCCTCGTGATTTGGAATCCCTTTCCGACGCGCGATTTGCGCTCTTCCCGCCCGATGAATTCGCCGATCCCGGTATTCTGCGCACGAGCTCGTGGCGCGGCTGTTTTTTCATGGCGGGTACGGAGGCGGCGACTCTCGCCGACGCGGTGATGAACGAATTTCGAGATTCCCGGCGAAGCCGCCCCGCGCGGCACGCAGTCTGCTAGACTGCGGCCATACGCACGGCTTGCATCGCGGCAACCGACCAACCGCGGAGACCGGCACATGCTGGAAATGACGATCTATGGAAGGGGCGGGCAGGGTGGCGTCACCCTCGCGAAGTTGATCGCCACGACCTACTTCCTTCGCGGCCAATATGTTCAGGCGTTCGGCGTTTATGCCGCCGAGCGGTCCGGTGCTCCGCTTCAAGCCTACGTCCGCTGCGACGATCAGGAAATCAGCAACCACAACCAGATTCGCCAGCCCGATCACGTCGTTGTGCTGGATCGAACGCTGATCGGCCCCGCCGTGCTGGCGGGCCTCAAACCCGGCGGCCTGCTGATCCTCAACACGCCGGAACCCCCGGATTCGCTTGCGAGTCTGTTTGCCGGTTGGCGCGTCGCCTGCATCGATGCGACCGCCATCGCCGTCACCAACGGGCTGGGAACCCGGGCCGTGCCGATCGTGAACACGACCATGCTCGGCGCGGTCGCGCGGGCGCTCGAACTGCCGCTCGAAAGCGTTGAGGCCGCGCTTGGCGAGTCGAAATTCAACGCGGCGAACGTATCTGCCGTCCGCGCCGCGCATGCGGCGACGCGCATCGTCGCGCTTGAAGGACTTCGGGCGGCCGCGCCGGCGCCCGCCGCACGCGGCCCGATCAGCGAACTTTGGGACGACGCCGTCGGCGGCCTGCCGCGCATTCGAACCGGCGCCTGGGCCAGTCGCCGACCCGATCGCCATACGCTCACGCCGCCGTGCAATCATGCGTGCCCCGCCGGCAATGATGTGCAGGCCTTCGTGGCTGCGATGGGACAGCAAGACGTCAACGCGGGACTGGAGATTCTGCTCCGCACGTCGCCGCTGCCCGGGGTCTGCGGGCGCGTCTGCCCCGCACCCTGCATGGAGTCGTGCAACCGCCGGCAATTCGATGAAGCGGTGAACGTCCGCGAGCTGGAGCGTTACGCGGCCGAGCATGGCGTGCGCCCGACGCTCAAGCCGCCGCAACGCCGCGAGCGGGTCGCCGTCGTCGGTTCCGGACCGGCGGGCTTGTCGGCGACATACCACCTTGCGCAATTGGGCTATGCGGTCGAGCTGTTCGAATCCGCCGATGAGTTGGGGGGCGTCCTGCGGACGGGCATTCCCGCATACCGCCTGCCGCGTGAGACGCTGGATCGCGAAATCGCCTGGATCGTCAGCGCGGGCGTGAAGACCCACGTCTCGAAGCGCGTCGGCCGTGAAGCGCTGCTTTCGCTCTCACTCGAATTCGACGCGGTCTTTGTCGCGACCGGCTTGCAATCGCTGAATTCCCTGCAACTGGCCGAAGACGCTGACAGCGTCGTCGCGCAGGGCGTCGATTTCCTCGACCGGGCCCGACGCGGACAAGAGAAGCTCGCCGAGCAGGACGTGATCGTGGTCGGCGGCGGCAACACGGCGATGGACGCCGCCCGAACTGCCCGGCGGCTCGGTGCGCGGCGCGTCCGCGTGGTCTATCGCCGGACGAGAGCGGAGATGCCCGCGATCGCCGAGGAGATCCGCGAGGCGGTGGATGAGGGAATCGAGCTTGCGGAACTCGTCGCACCGCTGCGACTGAAAAACGACGCCGGCGGCCCGGTCCTGAGCTGCACGAACATGAAGCTCGGCGAGCCGGACGAGAGCGGGCGGCGGCGCCCGGTACCCGACAATTCCGCGAACGCAAAGTTCGATCTGCGTTGCGACCGCGTCATCCTCGCCCTGGGACAGGCGCCGGATCTCTCGATCCTTCCGGCCGGCTCGGCGGTGCACAGCTGAGAAGCGCTGCTCGGCCTGACCGGCGCTCCGATTTTCGCGGGCGGCGACTTCTCCACGAGCGACGGCACGGTCGCGGCCGCGATCGGCAGCGGGCGGCGGGGCGCGTGGCACATTCATCGCACGTTCAGCGGCGAGGATCTGGCGCCGGCGGAAGGTCCGCCGGTCGCGCAGCCCGAGCAGATCCTGATGCACGTGTTCGAGCATGTGCCGCAACGGCACGGGGCTGAGCTGCCGGCGGCGACGCGCACGCGCAGCTTCGTCGAGGTCCGCCGCGGGTACGACGGCGCTCAGGACGCGACGAGCGAAGCGGCCCGGTGCTTCAGTTGCGGCGTGTGCAATTCGTGCGACCGGTGCGTCGAGCATTGCCCGGAAGGGATCCTGCGCCGCGACGCTGACGGTTATCACTTCGATTACGACTACTGCAAGGGCTGCGGAGTCTGCGCGACCGAATGTCCGCGCTCCGTCGTCTTCATGGCGGAGCTGTAGCCGCCGACCTGGGAGTGCGTCATGGGGCGAGCGCTGGTCACCGGAAATCACGCGGCAGCCTGGACGTTGGCCAGGGCCGGCGAGGCGAATCGGATCGCGCGCGGCTGCGCCGGCGGCGCCTATCCGATCACGCCGCAGACGGAGATCATCGAGCACCTCCGCAACTTCGCGTTCACCAAGGGGCGCATCGTTCCGGTCGAATCCGAGCACAGCGCGATGGGTGTGTGCATCGGTGCGTCGCTTGCCGGCGCGCGGGCCTTCACCGCCAGCTCGGCGAACGGTCTTTCGTACATGACCGAAAACGTCTTCGCCGCCGGCTATTACCGCCTGCCGATCATCATGGTCGCCGTAAACCGCGCCCTCGGTCCGCCGTGGAACATCTGGGTAGATCAGGGCGACAGCCTGGCGCTGCGCGACGCGGCCTGGATGCAGTTCTACACGGAGTCGCACCAGGATCTGATTGACACGATTCTGCTGGCTTTTCGCGTCGCGGAGGATCCGCGCATTCTCCTGCCGGCGATGATCGCAACGGACGGGTTCATCTCGTCGCACACGACGATGGTCGCCGATCTGCCCGACCAGGAGCAGATCGACGCGTTTCTTCCGCCGCTGAATGTGCCGCATCGGCTGCGATTCGACCACCCGGCGACGATCGGCGGACTGACCTGGCCGCGTGAAACGGAACACCTGCGCCACGCCATCCAGCGCGCGATGGAACTGGTCCCGACCGTCTACGCCGAGGCGCAGGACGAATTCGAGCGCGTCTTCCGCCGCCGCCCGCACGGGGCGATGGAGCCGTATCACACGGACGACGCGGAGATTGTCCTCGTCGCTTGCAACACGATGGCCCGCACCGCGCGGCGCGTCGTCGATCTGCGGCGGGCGCAAGGGCAGCGCGTCGGAATGGTGCAGGCCAAGATGTTCCGCCCGTTCGCCGGCCAGGCGCTGCGCAACGCGATCGGCCCGGCCAAGCGTATAGCCGTTCTCGATCGCAATCACTCGCCTGGCGCCGGCGGCGTATTCTGGCAGGAGGCCGTCGCGGCCCTGCGGTCGCGGCCCGATG
Organism: Planctomycetota bacterium; assembly: GCA_016235145.1. Classification (GTDB taxonomy): domain Bacteria; phylum Planctomycetota; class Phycisphaerae; order UBA1845; family Fen-1342; genus JACRLV01. The sequence continues at coordinate 3,427 of JACRLV010000163.1, read as the reverse complement.
TGCTCGTGCAGGACTACATCGTCGGCCTGTGCGGCGGCGATGTCACGCCGGACGTGCTTGAGCGAATCGTGGATGACCTTTCCGCCCGCGCCGACGCGGTCGAACCGATCTGGCAGGAGGTGACCGCATGACCACGCAGGCCATGCCGATGACGGCTCATCCGGACCCGCTGCTGCGGCCGGGAAACACGAATTGCGCGGGCTGCGGCATGTCGCTCGGCCTGCACTGGATCGATGAGATCCTCGGCAGCGAGCGACCGTACCTGGTGATCCCGGCTTGTTGCGGAATCGTCACGGCGGGCGCCTATCCGACGAGCGCGTACGGCGTGCCGACCGCCGCCGCGACCTTCGCCAGCGCCGCTTCCTACGCCACCGGCATCGCAACCGTCGCCGCACTCAACAACGAGCACCATCCGGTCATCTGCTGGACAGGCGACGGCGGCACCTACGACATCGGGCTGGCCACGCTTTCGGCCGCCGCCGAGCGAAACGAGGACATCCTTTACATCTGCTATGACAACGAAATCTACGGCAATACCGGCGGCCAGCGCAGCAGCGCGACGCCGGAAGGCGTCGTGACCACCACTACGCCGCGCGGCAAGGGCGAACGCAAGAAGAACATGATGGCGATCATGGCCGCCCACCGCGTTCCCTATGCGGCGACGCTCTCGGTCGCGCACCGCGAGGACTTCCTGCGCAAAGTGCGCACCGCGCTTTCGACGAAGGGGTTTCGCTTTCTGCTGATGCTCTCGCCGTGCCCGACCGGGTGGAAGTCAGAGCCGGACCAGAGCGTCGAATTGATCCGCGCCGCGGTCGGATGCGGCATTTTTCCGGTGTTTGAGGTTTTTGACGGCGATCGCTACGTGATCAACGTGCCGCGCGACGGCACGCCGATCGAGGACTACGTCGAGAAGCAGCGTCGCTATTCCGGCCTGGCCGCCGATCCGTCCCGGCTGCGAGCCCAGATCGATGATCAATGGCGCATGCTGGAGCGCATGATCCATAGCGGGCGCCCGCATGTGTAGCGTCGGACAAGTGTGAGAGATGATCGTTGCGCCGGCTTCCGATTTGCCGCCCGCTCCCGATCTACGGCCTGCGAGACGCAGGCCGCTACTCCCTCGAAGCGACGGCCGGACCTCGCAATCGCGCACGGACCGCGACCGCTGGCACGGCGCACGATCCAACGTTATATGTATTGGCTTCGTGCCAGAAGCGCCCTGTCAGGAGCGGACCGATGCTGATTGCCAAGACCATCACGCCCGAGCGATTGCGCGTGCCGCTCGCCGCGACTGACAAGCGCGGCGTCATCGCGGAGCTCGTGGACGTGCTGGCAGCGACCGAAGCCCTGACCAACCGCGATGCGGCGCTCGAAGCCGTGCTGAAGCGGGAATCCGAGCGTACGACCGGCATCGGCTACGGCCTGGCGATTCCGCACGGCAAGACGGACGGGTGCCGATCCCTCGTGATGGCCGCCGGCAAACCCGCTTCGCCGATCGACTTTCAGAGCCTGGACAAGCGTCCGGTGACGTTTGTCGTGCTCTTGATCAGCCCCCCGGATCAGACCGCCGCGCATATCCAGGCTTTGGCGAAGATCAGCCGCCTGATGAACATCGAGGGCTTCCGGGCGGACGTTGAAAAAGCGGCGACCGCCGGGGACTTGCACCGGGTGCTCGTACAGTACGAAGCGGGTGAAGGATCGACGTGAGCATCCGGAAAGCGATCGGCGGCTGCTTATCAGCCGTGATCCGCCTCCCAGCCGGGCTAACGACGCAAGTAGTGGCGGCGACGCAGTTCCGGTCGGCCGCCCGCTTGCCGAACCGCGTCGCGGCATCTTTGGGGAGTGCGGGCGTCTCGCCCGCGTTTTCAAGCAAGAAACGGCGATCCCCTTTGGAGTTTGCCAAAGAATTCACAAGCTCTCCGGCCGGTCTCTTCGGTGAAAGTGAGCCACACCTCGGATGAGACAGGCCGGTGGCCGGCCCCACATTCAGACCTTGCCAGTGCCCGCCCGCCAAAACCGGGCGGCGCGCTTGATCGCCGAAGCCGGGGGCCGTATACAATGTGCTGCTGCGGCGAACGCTTCCGCCCTGAGGAGCCTGCATGCCGATGCCCAATCTTGTAGAAATCCTCGCGGCCGCTCCGCGAGGCGAGATCTACATCGATCCGATCAAGTTGGCGCTGATCTTTGTGGCCTTCATCTGCTGGGTGCTGTTCGCCCAGTGGACCGACAAGGACACGATTCGCGTCAACACTTACCGCCAGGTATGGAACATGATCTCGCTGTCGGTCGGCGCCGCGGCGCTGCTGTTGGTGGTGATTCTGCCGTTCGTGGCGGGATTCTCGGTGTTCTGCGTGGTGGTGGGCGCGTACATGATCGCGTACGTGGTGCACCGCAACGGGCTGGTCGTGCCGGAGGATCGGGTTTGCACGCCGGCGCACTTCCAACGGATCATGCACGAAGGGTTCTCCCGCAAGGAGAAGCTCCTGGACGTGAAAGAGCGCGTCAAGCTCACCGGGCCGGACCGCAAGACGATCACGCCGCCCGAAGATCAGGCCGGCCGCCAGCAATTCGCCTTTGCCCAGGACTTGCTGTACGACGCGCTTTGGCGGCGAACCGGCGAGATTCAGGTCGTCCCGGCCGGGCAGGGCTCGCGCATTCGCCTGGACATCGACGGCATCGTCGCCGAGCGTGATCCGATCGCCCGTCCCGACGGAGACAGCTTTGTCGCGTTCATGAAGCGATCCGCCGGTCTGGCCCTGGACGAACGCCGCAAGCCGCAGAAGGGCAAAATCACCGCCCAAATCGGCACCACGAAACAGGAAATAATCGTCAAGACGACCGGCTCGACGGCCGGCGAAACGCTCACGCTGCACGTCGTCGGCCCTGAAAAGACGATGAAGGTCGCCGACGTCGGCATGACCGAGCAGCAGGTGACGGCGTTTCGCAATCTGATGTTCGGCGAAAAAGGCATGATCGTGGTCACGGCTCCGCCGGGTCAGGGCCTGACGACGACGGTCTACAGCCTGGCGCGAACCCACGACGCGTTCCTCCAGAACATTCAACTGCTCGAATACGATCGCGAGCTGGACATCGACAACATCACGCAGCGGACCTACGTGCAGTCGGATGAGATTCCGTTCCAAGCCGACCTGCTGAAGGTCTTCCGCTCCGACCCCAACGTGGTGGTAGTCCCCGAGCTGCGCGAGAAGGCCTCGGCGGTCGTGGCCTGCGAGGGCGCCGCGCGAAAGCAGATCGTCTACACCGGGCTGGCCAGCGCCGACGTCTTCGACGGCCTGGCGCGTTGGATCGAGCGCGTCGGCGATCCGGCTGTCGTGGCCAAGAGCCTGGCCGCCGTCACGCACCAGCGGCTGGTGCGCAAGCTTTGCCCGGTCTGCCGCGTGGCCTACAAGCCCGATCCGGCGACGCTCCA
>JACRLV010000162.1 GCA_016235145.1 Planctomycetota bacterium | reverse complement strand
AGACAAGCTGCGAGCAACCATCTTGCGCGTCCGTTCGGCAAACTCACCCGCATCCTCCAGCAAAGGAATCGAACGTGCCTATTTAGCGTACAGTCGTCGAAATGCAACCGCGCGCCGACGTTGTCAGCCGAATCGGCCGTTCTCGGGTATTCTCCACGCGGGTGAAAAATCCAACGGCCACCGGAGAATCGTGTGCCCGGGTCTGAGAATGAAGTGCGGCTGATTGAAGCGGTTCAGCGCGGCGAAGCGGATGCGTGGCGCGATTTGATCGATCGCTACCAGGGCCGTTTGGTGAGCTTTGCGAAGCGCATGCTGGCCCAGCCCGGCGACGCCGAGGATCTGGTGCAGGACACATTCATGGGGCTGCTGCGAAGCCTGCCGACATTCGACCCGGACCGATCGCTCGAAACCTACCTCTTCGCGATTCTCCGCCACAAGCTCAACGATCATTTTCGGCGGCAGAAAACTGGGCAGCGGCAGAGTCTGGAGCAGCTCGACCTGGACGACACCCCAACCGCCTGGATCGAGCCGGACACGCCGAGCTCACACCTCGCGGGCGCGGAGAGCCTCGCTGCGCAGCGGGCGGCGTTGGTGCGCTGCCTGCGACAATGGGTCGAGCAGTGCGAAGTCCAGGGGCGTTTCCAGGAATTGATCGTGGTGGAGATGCTCATGGTGGTTGGGCTTCGCAATCGCGAGGTCGCGGCCGATCTGGGCTTATCCGAGACGGCGGTCGCGGGCGTCAAATTCCGCGTCATCGAACGCTGGCGCGAATTGACTCGCGAGCAGATTCGCGATCACGATTGGCAGGAAGCGGACCTGGCGGCGACGAGCACCGTAGCGCGGATTTGGCGTGAGGAAGGCGTTTCCTGCCCGAAACGCTCGACTTTGGGGCGTTTTCTGCTCGGGGCGCTCGACGACGATTGGAACAGCTTTGTCGAGTTTCATTCCAAGGCCGCCGGGTGCGACCGCTGCCTGGCGAACCTCGACGACCTGCGAAGCGAAGACGAGCGCGATGCCCGTTCGCACGAGCAGTTGCGCGAGCGGTGCTTCGCGTCAAGCGTCGGATTCCTCTCGCGGAGGCCGGAGTAACTGGGAGCCTCGCCGATTCGTATCGCAAACATGGTCCTGCCCGCTGGCGCTTGGCGTTTTGATGTACCGCAGCCGCCCTCGGCTGCTGTTTGGCCCCGCGCGCTGCCGCTTGGAGCGCTGATGAGCGGGCTCAGTGTTTCGCGTCCTGCGTCGATTCCTTTATCAACGCTTCGAACAACGCCAGGTGCTCCGGCCGATCGATGAGATCTTCGGGGTGCCACTGCACCGCCAGGAAGAAGCGTCCGTTCATGTCCTCGGCGGCTTCCACCACGCCGTCCGGGGCGAAAGCGACGGGCCGCAAGCGGCCGCCGATGTGCCGCCGGTCCAGAACCTGATGATGCCGGCTGTTCACTTCCATCGTCTTCACGCCCACGATTCGCGCCAGCCGTGAGTCCGGCTCGATCTCGATCGGATGATACGCCGCAGTATGGTCGGGCTTGTGATGTTCGATCGCGGGGCTTCGCGGCAGGTCATCGACGTGCTGGATCAGACATCCGCCGCGGGCCACGTTGGCGACCTGGCACCCAAGGCAGACGGAAAGCGTGGGCTTGCCAACCTCGTCGGCCGCGCGGAAGAACGCGATCTCCCACTCGCCGCGCCGCACGTGGAGCGTTTCCGTCTTCGCGTGGCGGGCTTGGCCGTAGTGCCGCGGATCGAGATCCGGGCCGCCGGTGAAGAGCAGGCCGTCCACCCGCTCCATATAGTTTGCGATGAGCTCGGCATCGGGCCGCTCCGGCGGGACCAGCGGAAACGGCAGGCCGCCGGCCGCGAGGATCGCATCCGCATAGGCCGCGTTCAGCGTGCAGCGTTTCCGCAAGTGCGGCGCGCCGGTTTCCTCGAACGCTGTCGTAATGCCGATCAACGGACGTCGCGCCACGTTCTTCCTTTCTTCCATGCAAGGCCGGGCTGTCGGCGAACCGCAAAGTCGCGGTTGCGTCGCGCCGCGTGGGTTGTATAGTAACCGGCCGGTTGGGATTGCGCTGCGGCACGGTCTGGTCGCGGCGCAGCGGCGCATCTGGTCACTCTCGAAACGCGGTGTCGTGTGCTCCAAAACTGCTGGCGCATGCCAATTGTGTTTGCGCTCTTCGCACTCGGGCTCAGCGGGCCGTCCACTGCGCGCGCCCAGGATGAAGCCGCGGACGGAATGCCGGTCCGCAAGGTCGAAATCGTCGGCCTGAAGGAGATCAGCGAGGGCTTCGTCCGCCGGACGATCAAGACCCGCGAGAGCCAGCCCTACATGCGATCGCAGTTGCAGGAGGACGTGCGCGAGTTGTTGCGGACGCGCAAGTTCCTGGACGTGCGGGCCAGCGCCAAGGTGGACGAAAACCAGGTTGTCGCGACTTTCTACGTCGCCGAAAAATCGACCATCGCCGGCCTCGAAATCGAGGGCAACAAGGTTTTCAAGACCGACGACCTGTTCAAGGAACTGCCTTTCGCGGCCGGCGGCGTGCTCGACCGTTTCGACGTGAATTCCGGCCGCGAGCGGATCATCTCCAAGTACAAGGAGAAGGGTTACTACTACGTCGCCGTCGAAGTGGACGACGCCTCGTTGTCCGAGAACCGCGTCCTTTACCGTGTTACGGAAGGCCCGCGCGTCCGCGTACGGCAGATTCTGTTCGAAGGCGCGAATTCGTTTCCCGAGCCGCAACTGAAATTCAAGCTCCGCACGAAGACCTACTTTCCGATTCTGAGCACGGGCGCGTTCGACGAGGAGCAGGCCGAGCGCGACGCCGCCGAACTCCAGCAGTTCTACCGCGAAGAGGGCTTCCTCGACGCACGCGTCGGCTATCGACTCGATTTCCAGGACGTCGAACGAACGCGGCTGTCGCTCGTTTTCGTGATCGAAGAGGGCCGGCGATACCGCATCGCCGATTTCCGCATCGACGGCGCCACGGTTTTCGACGCCGAACGCATCCGCTCGGTTTTCACGCTCAGGATCGGCGATTTCCTGCGGACCGAGACGTTGCGGGCCGACGTCAAGAAGGTCGAAGACCTCTACGGCGAAATCGGCTATGTCGATGTCCGCGCCGTTCCAAGCGAGGAATTCGTCGAGCAGGCGGACCAGGTCAACGTCGTCTACCAGATCACCGAAGGGGTGCGCTCGCGCTTCGGTCGCATCACCATCCGCGGCAACGAAGTGACCAAGGACGAGGTGGTCCGCCGCGAGCTGCGCTTTTATCCCGGCGAGGACTACAACACCGTCAAGGCCCGCGAGGGCGAGAAGCGCGTCAGCGAAACCGGCCTGTTTTCCAAGGCGACGATTACGCCGCTGGAAGACATCGAAGGCGAGCGCGAAGCGCTGGTCGAGGTCGCCGAGGCCGAGACGAGCAATTTCCTCTTCGGCGTCGGCGTCAGCGCGGACAACGGCATCATCGGGTCGGTGACCATCGAGAACCGCAACTTCGACCTGCTCAACTGGCCGCGCACCAGGGGCGAAGTGTTCAAAGCCTGGAAAGGCGACGGCCAGCGGGCGCGAATCGTGCTGGAACCCGGTACCGAGGTGACGCGCTTCCGCATCGAGTTCACCGAGCCGTACCTGTTTGACAAGCAGTTGCGATTCGATTCGTCGCTTTATCTCTTTCAACGCAACCGCACTTCGTACGACGAGGAACGCTACGGCTTCGTCCCGGCGATCAGCAAGCGCTTCGATAGCGGGCTGATGCGCGATTGGGCCGTTGAAGGCGCTTTGCGATTCGAGGGCATCGACATATCCGACCTGCGCGACTTCGCCGCGCGCGACATCCGCGACGTGAAGGGAACCAGCACCCTGACGAGCCTCAAGGGCACGCTCGTCCACGACACGACCGACAGCCGCTTCGTGGCCACCAAGGGCCATCGTTTCTACATCGGGTGGGAGCAGGTCGGCGCCCTCGGCGGCGATTATGACTTCGGCAAGCCCACCGCCGGCGTCACCTGGTACAAGACCATGAGCACGGACGCGTTTGATCGCAAGAGCGTGCTGGCTTTGCGGGCGGACACGGGTTTGATCGTCGGCGAGGCGCCGGTTTTCGAGCGCTTCTACGGCGGCGGGTTCGGCTCGATCCGCGGGTTCAGCTTCCGCGGCGTATCTCCCCGGGATGGCGTGTACAACGATCGCACCGGCGGCGATTTCGTGCTGCTAACGGGCGCGGAATATTCGTTCCCGCTTTACGCGGACAACTTCCGCGGCGTCACGTTCCTGGACATGGGAACCGTGGAGCGGGACATCGGCATCACATCGTGGCGGGCGTCGGTCGGGTTCGGCCTGCGCATCAACATCAAGGCGTACGTGACGATTCCGCTCGTGCTCGACTTCGGTTTCCCGATCGCCAAGGACGACCAGGACGACACGCAGGTGTTCAACTTCAACTTCGGCGCGTCGTTCTAACGGGTTTGCATCAAAACCCATCCCACCACCGCATGTGGTGTGGGCTTCCGGCCCGTTCATTGCGGTTGCGGGATCAGCTTCTTAATGCGTAGCGTCGGACCTTCGAGTCCGACGGCGATCTCAGCGTCGCCTCGGATGTCGAAGCTGCGAATCTACCGACACACACAGGCGAGACGCCTGTGCCACATCCGACTCCCAAGCTCCGTCCGTGCCGCGCGGTTTTTGCGCCTTCAACCCCGCCCCGCCCGAGTGCCGATTGAATGGCCAGAGATATTGCTCCACCGGGAAACGACGCAACGATGTCGACGATCATCGATCAGTCTGAAATCGACGCCCTGCTGGAGGCGGCCAAGAAAGATACTGCTTTGGAGACGCCGGCCCCGGCGGTTTCCAGCGCAGCCGTCAGTCCGGCCCCGACAAGCCTGACATCTCGACAGGCGCCGTCGCCGTTGAATGAAACCGTCCCTCCTGCGGTGAAACGCCTTCTCCGGCTTCGCGTACCGCTAATCGTTGAATTGGGCCGGCGCGCGATCACCATGGCGGAAGCCCGCACGCTTTCGCTGGGAATGATCCTGGAATTCGAGCGTCAGATGGACCTGCCCTGCGAGCTGCTCGTCAATAACCGGCCGATCGGAAATGGTGAGGTCGTCCGCATTGGCGACAACTTCGGCCTGCGCATCCAGGAAATCAACGACGCCGCGACGCGAATCCGTTCGCTTGGAAAATAACGCCGCTCCCGCCCCGTCGGCTCAGGCCGATCGCACTTTCCCGCTGCCGGCCGAACGCAGGAGCATCGCCGGCTCGCCAAGTCTCAATGCCCAGGAAGCCGCGATGTACACCGCGGCCCCGACGCACAAGGTCAGGGCCGTATCCGCGCCTCGGGAGAAAATCCGGCCAGGCGCGGCCGCGTCCATCCATCCGCACCAATGTGCGCGCCCAAACCAAATCGCGCCGGCCGCCAACGCCGCTGCCACGAACATGCGCAATATCGCGTGCAGCATCTCGCGATCGATCAGTCCGCCCGGCGTACGGCGATGCAGTATCCACAGGCCGGCGACCACGCTGCCGACGGAAGTCGCCGCCGAGCTGATCGCGAAGGCGGTTTCGCGAAGCGGTTCGAACCACACCAGCACCAGGCTGAGCACGAAGTTGATCGGCAGCGCAACCAGGCTGATCCGCAAGGGAGTGCGCACGTCGTCAAAGCTGTAGTAGGCGCGCAACATGATGTGCGAAGCGCAGAACGCCGCCATGCCCGCCCCGTATCCGACCAGCACGCGACTGGCGCGCTCGGTCGCGACGGCGTCAAACCGCCCGTATTCGAAGAGCAGCCGGACAATCGGCTCCGCGCCGGCGACCATGACCGCGCCGGCCAGCAACCCTTCAAAAACCGCCAGCCGCAGCAGCGTACGAACCTGCTGCGACCAGGGCTTCCAGTCGCCTTGCAGCGCGAGCCGGCTGAAGGCCGGCAAGGCCGCAGTCGCCAGCGAAATCACGAGCACGCCGAGCGGAAACTGGTAGAGGCGTTGGGCGTTGGTCAGGGCCGTGAGCGCCCCGGCGCTGAGCGGATGTTGAATGGAGCCGCCGAACAAACCCGCGCCCGCGGGCAGTTTTGGATCGCGCGTCAGCAGCAGGCAAACCTGCGCGTCGAAATAGGTGCTGAGCATCAGAGCGCCCTGTCCGACGAGGATCGGCGTCATCATGGCGATCATCTTGCGAACCGTGGGATCGCGCGGCTGAAAATCCCACCGCAGGCGGACGCCGGAGCTTCGCAAAGCCGGCCAGACGAAGACCAGTTGCAGCACGCCGGCGATCAGCACGCTGGCTGCGACGCCGTACACCTGCTTGCCCGGATCCTGCCCGCCGACCATCGGTCCAAGCCAGACGATTCCGGCGATCATCGCCACGTTGAGTACGATCGACGCGAGCGCCCCGGGCACGAACTGGTCGACGCAATTCAAATAGCTCGAATAGAGCGCCAGCAGGCAGATACTGAGCATGAACGGCAGCATGAGCGCGGTCAGCGACAGCACGAGCGAGTCATTGCCGCCGCGCAACTGCCAGATCACCAGCAAAACGGCCTCGATCAGAACGATGATCCCGGTCAAGGTCGCCGTCAGCAGCGTGGCGGTCCGCGCCAGCAGCATCCAAGCGGCGGGCTTGCCGTCTTTTTCGAGCGTGCGCGTGAAGGTCGGCACGAAAACCGCCGTCAGGGCGCCCTCGCCGAACAGCCGCCGAAAGATGTTGGGAATCTGAAAAGCGAAATTGAACGCATCGGCGATGCGCGTCTGGCCGAAGGCGTGGGCCAGCAGCATGTCGCGAAGCAGCCCGGTGATCCGCGAGAGCAGCGTGCAGATTGCGATGAGCTTGGCCGAGCGCAGGATTGTCGGGCGTTCGCTCATTCTGGGGGCATCAACGTGCGTGGTTCCCTGCGCTCGCTCAGCCCGGTGCGGGCGGTTTCGTCACGTCCGGCTTGAAAACCTTCGTCTCGAGCGGCTGCACCCAGGCCGTCCACTCGCTGCTCTCGTCCGGGTCCGCGTCGATCGCGCCGAAGACCATGTTGAGCTTCGCGTCCAGGTTGTCCAGGTGATGCACCATGATCGCCTCGGCGGTCGAGGGCAGCTTGGGGCTGCCGAATTCGTACTTGCCGTGGTGCGAGACGATAATGTGCTGGAGCGCGTTCAGCACGGCCGGATCGACCGGCTTTCCGGCGGCGGCAAGGGCATGAGCCCGTTGCTGAATCCACAGGCAAGCCTGCACGATGTGGCCCAGAAGCTGGCCTTCGTTCGTGTACGAGAACGCCGTCGAATAAGCGAGCTCGGCGGTCTTTCCGGCGTCGTGCAGGAAAATTCCGGTCAGCACCAGGTCGGCACTGACGCGCGGATAGCGCGGCAACGCCAGCACCGCCAGTTCCAGCAAGCCGAGCGTGTGCTCAAGCAGGCCGCCCAGATACGCGTGGTGGTTCGTGCGCGCCGCCGGCGCCTGCTTGAAATTTGCCACGAACGATCAGGCCTTCGAGGATGAACTGCGGCTTGCCCTTGTAGCTCTCGACGCGGCCGCGCACCCGCATCGGCCCGCTTTCGGGCATCGATTCGTAAAGTTCCTGCGACGCATTCCACATCCGCGCCAGCATCTGCCCGCTGGGGTCGGCCAGCACCGCGTGGATGTAAAGCGACCCGTTGCTCGTCGTTCGCAGGTCTTTCTGCGCGATGAGCAAAACTTCGTCGTCAACGCGCTCACCCGGCTGAATCGTGGCCAGCGGACGGCGTGTGGTCGGCGTTGCGCTCACTGTGCTCTCCGGCGATGCAAGGGCCGTGCGATGCGTCAGGGGATAATGGCGCCGCCGGATTCCGCCGGCTTCTCCGTGTCTTCCGGCTTCTTCTCGCCCTCGGGTTTCTTTTCGCCCGCGGCGTGTTCGGCGAAGTACGCCTGAAGCCTCGCGACCCAGGGCATGAACTGTGACATGAGCGGAAGCTGCATCTGCATCATCGCCGCCTGCAAAGCGGCGGGATCATTGGCCGGCACAGCGTCGATCTTGCCGGCGATCTGATTTGCGGCTTCATTCGCGATGTCAGCGCCTTCAACGAATAGAGCCGCCAGATCAGGGCCTACTTCCATCGGCAGCACAATCCGCCATTTCCCGTCGATCTTCTTCAACGGGATCGAAATCGGCTCGACTGCCTTACCCGCGCCTTGTGCGGCGAGCAACTGCTCCATTGGGTTCCCGCCGGCCGGTGCGCCGGAAGCCCCCTCCGACGGCGTCGATTCAGTTCCTGCTGCGGGAGTGGTGGGCTCGGGAGGCGCCACGCGGCCACCCATACGCGGGTTGCGATAAGATTCGTTCTCTCCAGGGGCGGCAGCCGGCGCGGCCGCGGCCTCGCCGGATGGTGAGCGACCACTCTTGGCGAGCATCTCCATTTGCCACGCCGCAATGGCGCCAACGAACTTGCCGAAGTCGAATGTTCCTGTGGCGTTTTCGGGGTCGATCATGGTGACCTGGACAGAGTCTCCGACCGCGGCCAGGAGCTTCGCCGGAGCCGCATCCATCGCGGCCACTTCCTCCGGCGAAGCCTTGCTTTTCATCGTCTTGTAAACGATGTCGAAAGCGGCCAGCGCGCCTTGCAGCTTCTGCTCGAAATCGCCTTCGCGCAACGCCTTGATCTGTCCCGGATCGAACGCGTCCAGCAGGCTCGCCGCCTGGAGGTTCGTGATGGACTCCACCAGCCCCGTGACCGTCTTCTTCGCCTCGTCAGCCTCGGCCCCGCCTCCGCCTTTGCCTTCCCCCGCGCTGGGGCCGCCCCCGCCGCCGATCGCACCGGACGGTCCGGGCGTCGCCGGGCGATAGCCGCTGGGATCCTGGAGGATGCCGAGATCGATGCCGCCGGCCGCGGTTGGAGCGCGCCCGCCGAGCGATTCATTGAACCGCGCCTTGTCCTGGTCGTCCTTGCCACAACCGTGCATGCTGCAAAAAGCCAGCCCCAGCGGGACGGCAAAGGCCAAGCGGCAAAGCCACATGTGCGACTCTCCAGCAAGTTTCCCGAAACCGCGAACGCGAACGCCAGCAAAAGAGCGTATGGCCCGCGCGACGACGCGTCAATGCCGTTCAAGACCGCATGAAGTCGAGCCGGGACCGCCTGGAACAGAGCCAACGCGGCGCGCGTCGATCCGTGCGAAGAAGACCAGGCCGCGGACCAGGCCAGCCTGCCCGCGCACCCGCGACAAGTGCGGCGGCCGACCGCGTTCAACCCGAATTCCGCCCCCGACCCGTGCCGCACGAGCGAATCGCCACCAGCCACTTTCGCCGCCGGCACCATTGCACCTCTCACCCAGAATCACCCGCCGACCGAGGCGGCGTATTCCGGGGCCGGCAATCGGCGATCTGCGACTCGGGCTGGAATTGACTTTGCGTCGGAATCCGCTAGGTTAATCGGAAACCGGTGGCGACGTTGTCGCCATCGATTCCCGGATAGCTCAATGGTAGAGCAGGCGGCTGTTAACCGGCTGGTTGTAGGTTCGGATCCTACTCCGGGAGATAACCCGGTTCCCTCGAAAGAGAGGGCCGGGTTCCGTTAACGGCTACGCCGCACAGCGGGCGTGCCGCGTGGTCGCGGTAACCCGTTGCCCGCAAAGGGTTACGGCGGTTCCGCCGCGAGGCGCGGCGCTCTCGGTTCGTAGCTGTGATGTTCCGGGTCCGACCGAAACCCGGCAGGTTGCGCTCGAACCCCGAATGAAGGCGTCTCGAACTCTCGCGCTCTCTCGTTAACATCGCCCGTTAGTTTACACGTAAAACGCGTCCGGCACCCCGAATGGGACGATTCGAACTCGCCGGCGGTAGCGGGGAAACGGGATGCGCTGCATCTCACAGCAGGAAGTGGCTCGGTCCAGCCCAGCGCCTGCGGGCCGAGACGCCAAGGAGATCGCTGTACGGCCCGCCCCACCGGTGTGGTCCCCCGCGGCCCGGCCGCGTAGGCCGGCGCGCCGCCGCAAGCCGATTCGAGCGCGGCCAGCCAGCTTGCGCCAACCCGCCATTCCTCCCTCCGGTCGCCGAAACGCACCCCGGTCGCGGAAACCGGCCCCGAACTGCCGCGCAGCGGCTTCGTTCAACGCGCACCGGGTAGCAAACTACCCAGACCGTGATCGGGCTTCCCGTCCGCCTTGAGCGCTCGCGTTGCGGCAACCACGATCGGTCAGTCGCGAGTGCCGTTCACGTCGGCCTCGTCGCGTCGCTACCTCGCTGACCGCGCGCCGGGACTGGTCAACGCGGATTCTTCAATGACGCGCCATGGCGCCATGGTGTCATGATCCGGAACGCTCGAAGGGGCGTTCCGCGCCAGGTATCATTGCATCTCGGCCAGGCCAGCAGGCCGTTTGCGGGCGATGATCATGAACCGTCCGACAGGCAGCTGGGGCGACGGCGAATGTGCGGCGGCCCCGTCGCCGCCAATCGCCACCATCTGATGAGGAGAAATCGCAAATGGCCCAGCATCGCGATCGGCTTTTCTCGGAGCTCTATGACTCCGTGATGCAACGGCGCCATGCTGATGACGTCGGCAGCGACACGTTTCGGTTGTTCTACAGAGGTGCTTTGCGCTTGGATTCGTTGTGTTTCCAAACGGTTGTTCTCACAGACGCACAGTTCCTCGACGGGACGTTTTTCATGGATTGCCGCCCGGAGGCCATTCAGGATTTGTTTCGACGCCCAGACGAGGAGCATGTGCCCTTTGAAATCCAAAGCCGAACCGGAGATCTCGAGGGCGACCTCTTGACGATCCTTCGCGGTCATGGGCGCGCAACTTGTAAGGACGTGTTCTGGTCGTCGGTCCCGCGCAATGTAGCCGGGCGAATTCAACTGGAGCTTCCCAAATTCCCGGCAACCGCGGCTCGAAGCTGGCAGGATGTTCCACGGATCATCGGGGATGCCGCTGCGGATGCTTCGCTTCGCGATCAGTTGGTGGCAAGATGGGGCCCTTGGTTGACGGGGCCTAAGAGTCGGCTTCCGCTCAAGACGTGGGAGCGTCCGCGATTCCAACTGAAGCTCGCGCTTGCCGCCGAGGTCCTTGACGCCGCGTGGTATAAGCCCGGGACACCGGCCTACGATCTCGTGTGCACGATACTCAGGAAACACGACGACCGGAATCACGTTGAGGGTGCTTACGAGGCAGCGGTTCAGCGCGCGCGAGGCGACCCCGACACGTCGAAGTCGGTTAACGCTGTTCGTCAATGGTATAACTACTCCTACAATCGTGCCGCAGCAGTGCAACACGGTGCATGCCTTCACTCCGTCATCTTGCCGCACCCACGTGGCATGAAAATAACGGATTGGCTGCAATCGGAAGTGGACGCGATTGCGCACGAGAGACCGGAGGGTCGGCACGGCCAATCCGATTGTGTTGAGTTCCCGGGTTGGTTCGTTTCCTGGCTTGGACAGCGATCCGGCTCCGAGTTCCGTGAACTTCTCCGTCCCAACATGGAGGAACTCAAAGAGTACTGGCAATCTGGCGACGCAAAGAAGCTGCGAACTGCGACACAGAGCCTTGTGAACGCCGCAGCGTCTGCACCTACCGCGCCCACCCCACCGACCTGGGTCGCCAACCTGCGTCTTGGCGTGGAGGTATCGGCGAGAGCGGCGGCCGCAACGGGCGGCTTTTTGTTCGGGCAGTCGTTCGCACCTCCCTACGGCGGCGCGCTTGGGGCCGCAATGGGCGCCGGACTCGGACACGTGGCGCTAAGGGCGGTCGATTCGCTTTGGATGCGCTATAGAGGGGCAGCAGCCCAACTCTCGACGAGCATCGTTGAGTACAGTACCAGATACGAAGGACGGCGCACATGAACTCGACTGGCGGCGAGATTCGCTGCACGGAACAGGTCCTCTCTTACGCAGAGCAGTGCAATCCATGGGTTAAGGTCTACTTCGACCGCGTGCAGTTCCCGGATGGAAAAGTCGGACGATACAATCGCATTGTGGAATCTGACGGTCGTGCGGGCGTAGCGGTTCTTCCAGTAATGGGAGACACAGTCGGCCTTGTGCGACAATTCCGCTACCCCGTCGGTGCGTTCATGTGGGAGATTCCACGAGGCTTCGGCGACAGCCACGATCCGGAAGTCGATGCACGGCGCGAGTTATTGGAGGAGACTGGACGGAGCGCGGACAGCCTGATCGCGCTCGGGGTCGTTCATCCGAACACTGGGATATTGGCGTCAGCCGTATCCTTGTTTGCTGCAGTCATTACACGGGATGTGGACGCCATGAAATCGGGGACACAAGAGGTGACCGACTTTCGCTGGTTTTCACGATCGGACGTTCTCAACAAAGTCGGCGACGGCACTCTCACGGACGCGTTCACAATCGCGGCAATTGTCCGAGCACGGCACCGAGGCCTGATTTAAGCCTGCCGCGCCGAGAAGGACGAACCACGCGTGCGAAGCTTGGAGGACGCTCAGGCGGGTCACGTCTGACCTTCCAATTCACGGTGCGCTGGGCGACAGTGCGGTGCCGAATTCCAAACATTCACCTTACAGTTAACGCGCAGCGTCGAACTACTACCGCCGGACAACTCGCCGGCCGCAGAGCGGAGGTCGTTGTGGGCGAATGCCCTGCCTGCCGAAGCATCGGCGCGGGCAGGCCGAGGAGCGCCCATGCGCCACGACGACCCCGCTGCCATGTCCGTCGACGATCGCCTGGATGAAGTCGCATCGCTGCTGGCCACGGGGTTCCTGCGGCTGAAACGCCGGACCGGCTGCCTTCCGCCCGACGCAACCGCATTGCCCGAATCCGCCACATTCGAGAGCGCAGAAAGTTCGAAAATCCCGCCGGATTCGCCTTGCCATCTTTCGGAAACTTCGGCCCTCTGTGCCTCGCGTTAACGGCGAGAGACCCGGTAACGCACGGAGGCCGACATGGCGGAGAGGTTCAACATCGCACGCGAGGTCGCTGCCCTGAAGCGGATGACCGTCAAGGAACTGCGCGGCCGATACGTCGAGGTGTTCGGCGAGGCCACGCGAACGGGCAATAAGGACTGGCTCTGGAAACGCATCGCCTGGCGGATGCAGGCCAACGCCGAGGGCGGCCTGACGGAACGGTCGCGCCGTCGGGCCGAGGAACTGGCCAACGACGCCGACCTGCGGATGCGCCGACCGCCGGACAGGCCCGCGCCATCGCCGGCGTCCACGACCCGGACGGACAAGGTCAACTTCGGTGATCGGGCTGGCGAGTTGATGCCCGGGACGGTTCTGACGCGGCCGTATAAGGGCCGGACGATCACGGTGACGGTGCTGGACAACGGCTTCGAGTTTGAGGGCGACGTGTACCGTAGCCTCTCGGCCGTCGCCAAGGCGGTGACCGGCTCGCACTGGAACGGCAACTACTTCTTCGGCGTGAAAGGACGCTGCGCCGGATGAAACGAACGGCTGAGGACAAGAAGGCTCGGGCGGTTCGCTGCGCGATCTACACGCGCAAGAGTACCGAGGAGGGCCTGGAACAGGAGTTCAACTCGCTCGACGCCCAGCGCGAGAGCGCCGAGGCCTACATCGCCAGCCAGCGGCACGAGGGCTGGACCTGCGTGCCGACGCGGTACGACGACGGTGGCTTCACCGGCGGCAACATGGACCGCCCGGCGCTCCAGCGCCTGCTGGCCGACATCGAGGACGGCAAGGTCGACTGCATCGTCGTCTACAAGGTGGACCGTCTCAGCCGCAGCCTGATCGACTTCGCCAAGATCATGGACGTGCTGGAGCGCCACACCGTCTCGTTCGTCTCGGTGACGCAGCAGTTCAACACCAGCACGTCGATGGGTCGGTTGATGCTCAACGTGCTGCTCTCCTTCGCCCAGTTCGAGCGGGAGATCATCTCCGAGCGCACGCGCGACAAGATCGCGGCCGCGCGGCGCAAGGGCAAATGGGTCGCCGGTCGCCCCGTCCTCGGCTATGACCTCGCCTCCACCGCCCACGGCGGGCGCGTCACCGCCAACGAGGACGAGGCTGCGCAGGTCCGCGAGATGTTCGAGCTGTACCTGCGGAACCGATCGCTGATCCCCACGCTCCGCGAGGTGGACCGGCGCGGTTGGCGGACCAAGTCCTGGACCACGCGAAAGGGACACGTCCGCGGCGGCAAGCGGTTCACGAAAGAGTCGCTCTACCGGCTACTGACGAGCATCGCCTACATTGGCAAGGTGCGCTACCGCGATGAAGTCTACGAGGGCGAGCACCCGGGCATCGTGAGTGAGGCGCTCTGGCACCGCGTCCAAGACGCCCTTCGCCAAAACGGCCGCAACGGCGGCACCGGCTCGGGCGTGACGCGGAACAAGTACGGCGCGCTGCTCAAGGGCCTGCTGCGCTGCGGCCCTTGCGTGTGCGGGATGATGCACACGTACACGAGCAAGGGCAACCGCCGCTACCGCTACTACGTCTGCCTGAACGCCCAGAAACGCGGCTGGGAGAACTGCCCGACCAAGTCAGTACCGGCGGCCGAGATCGAGCGGTTCGTTGTCGAGCGCATCAAGGCCATCGGCAAGGACGATGAGGTTCTCGCGCGGACGTTGGACCACGCGCGCAAGCAGAACCAGGACGGTCTGGAGGCGCTCCAGGCTGAACGTCGCCGCCTGGAACGCGAACTGGCCAAGCACGGTGCGGAGGTCCGCAAGTTGATCGACCAGGCGGGCGCGCCCGGCGAGACGCCCACGGCGGCGCGGCTGGCAGACCTCCAGGAGCGCATCCGCGCGGCCGAGCAACGGGCGACTGAGGTGCGCGAGCAGATCATCGCCTTGAGCGCCAAGGTGGTGGACGAGGGCGAACTGGCCCGGGCGCTGTCGATGTTCGACCCGATTTGGGATTCGCTTTCGCCTGGCGAACAGGCGCGTGTACTGCACATGCTGGTCGAGCGCGTTACCTACGACGGCGCGGACGGCACGCTGGCGATCACCTTTCGACCGACCGGCATCAAGGCCCTGGCCGAGGAACAGGAGGTCGCGGCATGTTGACCGTCGAGTGTAAGGTCCACTTCGAGATCGGCCGCAAATCGAGGAAGGAGCTCGAAGTCGGTGACACGCCGCCGGACCCGGAGACCCTCGTCGAGCCAGGCCGCGTGCCGCGTATTTCGCGGTTGATGGCCCTGGCGATCCGCCTCGAACGTCTGGTGGTCGAGGGCGTCGCCCGCGACTACGCCGACCTGGCCCGGCTCGGCGGCGTTACGCGCGCGCGGCTCACGCAGATCATGAACCTCACGCTCCTGGCCCCGGACATCCAGGAGGCGCTGCTCTTCCTGCCGCGTACCCTCCGTGGCCGCAACCCCATCACCGAACCCGAGCTCCGCGCCGTCGCTGCTGTCCCTGACTGGCGGAAGCAACGGCGAATGTGGAAGTGCCCGCCGTTCGACCGGACGGCCAAGCCGGTCACCGTTCCCACTTCCGGCAGTACTTGAGGTTGTACTCCATGATCTTCTGGTAGTACGCACCTGGGTCCTCCTGCTTTTCCCGCAGCAGTCTCTCCACGCACTGGCACGCGGCGACCATGATCTTCTTCATCTCGGCAGGCGACAATCGCGTTGGCCTCGTCGCGCAGCGTGAACCCGCCCGGAAAGAACTGCTCGACCGCCTTGTGGAACGCCTCTTGGCCGCCGCTCATGGTTTCACCTCGACCGTCGTCACTCGTCACCGTGATCGCATCTTACGATGGCGGAGCGGAAAGGTTCAGGAATTGCTCAATGGGCTTGTTCACGCTCGCCCGCGAACACGCTGACCTGGCCCGGCTCGGCGGCGTCACCCGCGCGCGGCTACCGCCGATCATACGATCGATTGCTTGCAACTCGAACGCCGTCGACCTACGGTTGCGCAGCATGAGGCCAAGCCGGATGGCTCTCGCCGTATTGCTGATCGGCATCGTCGCCGGCTGCGCGAGCCCGCCCGGGGCTGTTCTCGGCTACATCAATGAAATCCCGCCCGAATCGGCGGTGGCCCGCGCGCAGCGCCACAGCCTCGTCGCCGTGCGACGTGCGGGTTTGCCAATCATCGTGCATCGCGGCGTTTCGAAGATCGCTCCGGAGAACACGCTGGAGGCTTACGCGGCAGCGATGGATTGCGGGGCGGACGGCATCGAGATCGATATTCGTCGCAGCCGGGACGGAGTTCTTTATCTGTTTCATGACGACGATCTGGAGCGGCTGACGAGCGCGACGGGCCCGGTTTCACGCCTCAGCTACTACGAATTGCTGCGCGTCACGCCGAAAGACGTCCACGGCCCCGCAACTCGCGAGACACGTCCACCCACGTTGGCGGCAGTGCTGGCGCTTGCGCGCGATCGTGCGGCCCTGCTGCACCTGGACATCAAGGAGCCTGGCATCCAGGACGACATTGC
>JACRLV010000161.1 GCA_016235145.1 Planctomycetota bacterium | reverse complement strand
GCCGCACGAGAATAGGGCGACCGGCAGAATTCGATCTAGTCTGATATTGTGTGAGCGGCGGCCGCCGGCTTGAATACCACCCAAGGCGGCTACCGCGGATCGTCGCACAAATGCCGGATATCGGCGCACTCCGCGTGCAGTTGGTCGAGTACGCGCGGCGAGATGAACACATCCACGATCGCCCGGCCGTCTTCCCACTCCTGGGTGTGGATCTCCGCGAAGCGCTGAAGGAAGTTGAGCGCCTTTCCGTCGCGCGCGGGGATCGAAAGCCGCATGAGTTGCTGGCTGCCGCGCATTCGGCTGTCGACGATGTCGGCCAGATGGTCGAGTCCCAGGCGCGTCACCGCGGAGATCGCCAGCGCGTCGGGATATTTCGAGCGGAGGACGTGCGCATCCGATTCGTCGCGGAGCGCGTCCATCTTGTTGAGCAGCAGCAGCGTCGGGTTGGACGCGGCGCCGAGGGCGGTGAGCACGTCGTTCACCGCCGCGATCTGCTGCTCCGCTTCAGCGCTCGCCGCATCCACCACGTGCAGCAGCAGGTCGGCGTGGATCGCCTCTTCAAGCGTGGCGCGAAACGATGCGACCAAATGGTGCGGCAGCTCGCGAATGAACCCGACCGTATCGGACAGCAGGACGTACCGCCCGCCTCCCAGCTCCCACCGGCGGGTCAGCGTGTCCAGCGTCTCGAAAAGCCGGTCGCCGGCGACGGCGCCCGCGCCTGTGAGCGCGTTCATCAGCGTGCTCTTGCCGGCGTTCGTGTAGCCGACCAGCGAGATCGTGAAGAAACGTTTGCGGGCCTTCACCTCGCGCAGCTTCCGCCGATCGATCTCGCGGAGTTTCTCTTTCAGGAAGCTGATGCGGCGCTCGACCAGCCGCCGGTCGATTTCGATCTGCCGCTCGCCGGGGCCGCGCGTGCCGATTCCGCCCACGGCGCCGACGCCCGTGCCGCCGCCGGCGCCGGCGATGCGCTCCAGGTGCGTCCACATGCCGCGCAGCCGCGGGGCGGTGTATTCCAGTTGCGCAAGCTCAACCTGAAGCCGGGCTTCCGCCGTCCGGGCCCGCGAGGCGAAAATGTCGAGGATCAGCTCGCTGCGATCAAGCACCTTTCGCCCGACCGCTTTCTCGATCTCGCGAATCTGCGAAGGGGACAGATCGTTGTCGAACACGACCACGTCGGCGTCATATCCGTCGCAACGCTGGCGGATCTCCTCCAGCTTGCCCTTCCCGACGCACGAAGCCGGATCGAACGACTTGCGGCGCTGAATCACGCGGCCGACCACCCGGGCCCCGGCGGAGCGGGTCAGTTCGGCGAGCTCGATCAACGGATCTTCCCAGATCTTGCGACCGTCGGTGTATACGCCCACAAGCAGAGCACGCTCTTGCTGAACCGAAAAATCGTCGCGTTGCGCCTGCGTTGCGAAAGAGCTCTTTGCCATTCCTGCCCCTGACGGCCTTCGCGGCCGAATGTCCGTCAATTATATCGCGGCGGGGGCCAAGTCCACGAAAAACCGCGGTCGCAGACCGACCCGGAGCTCGTCGGGGCCTCGCGATCAGGCCCCCTGGCACGGGCGCGGCGAGCCTCTAAGATGGGTCGCAAATCGAATCCGCGTTCCGGTTGGAGAGTCGCACCATGAAACACCGCCCCGCGACGCCGCACGTCTTGGCCTTTGTCGGAGCGGCGTGCTGCTTCGCTTCGGCGTTTGGATACCAGTCAAAGCAGGCCCCGGCCGACGGCCCTTCGATGGATGGCGTGACCACGATCGCGGCGCCGGGTGTGCCCGGCCCATTGTCGCTCCTGGGCGAGCATGCCCGCGCGGTAGTCGCGGGTAAGCAAGGCGGTGCGACAGCCGCCGTCGTTGCCGCGACGCGACTGGGCGAGGGCCGCATCGTTGCGTTCGGCCACTCAGGTTTTTCGGACGCACCCGATGTAGCCGATACCCGGCGGATGATCCGCAGCGCGATCGACTGGGCCCGCCGCTGCGGCGAAGGCCCGCCGGCGATCGCGGCGGACGGCGGCTGGATGAAAGGTCTCCGGGCGCTCGACTTCAAGCCGATCGAGTTGAAGGAAATCACGGCCGATGAACTGGCGAAGATCGACCTGCTGTGCGTCACGCAGCGTTCGATTTCTGATCGCGAAATGGATGCGATCCGGGCTTACGTTCGCTCCGGTGGCGGAATGCTGGCGTCGGGGCTGGGTTGGGGATGGCTTCAACTCAACCCCGGAAAAACGCTGGACCAGCACCCGCTGAACCGGCTGCTGGGCGAAGCCGGCGTGCTCTGGGCCGACGGCACGCTCGACAAAACGTGCGACAAGGGATTCTCGGTCGGCGACCCGTCGCCCCTGCTGAACGCGAAAACAGCGCTCGACTTCGTGCTTTCCGCTGCGAAAGGCGACTCGAAGGAAGGGCGCGCAGAGCTGACCCAGGCCGCCGCAACGCTGACGCTGGCCGTGCGAACCGTCCCGGCCGACGATCGACTTCTGCTTCCGCGGTTGCGCGAGCTTTTGAAAGCACACGACGGAGAGCTGGCGCCGACGGACAAGAAGCCGCTGAAAGCCGAGGACGCGCTGTCTCGCCTGCTGCTCACGCTTGAGGTCGAGCAGCTCCGCGCGACGCCCGTCGACGAGGTGCGTGCCCACCCGGCGGCGCGCGATTTTCCCGGCGCGGTCCCCGACGGGGCCGAGCGGATCAAGCGCACTCTCGCTCTGCGGCCCGACGTGCCCGGCTGGCACAGCACCGGGCTCTACGCCGCACCGGGCGAGGTCGTCAGCGTGGAAATTCCGCCGGCGGCCGAAAGAGGCAAGTTGGAAATTCGGATCGGCGCTCACCGGGACGAACTCTGGCACCACGACAAATGGAAGCGCGTACCGGAAATCACGCTGGAACGCCCGCTGACCGCCGCGACCACCCACGTTGCCAGCGCGTTCGGCGGTCCGATTTATCTCGTTGTTCCGAATGACTGCAAACTGGCGGAATGCGATGTCACGATCAGCCATGCGATTGCGATGCCGCATTACGTCGATGGCAAGACCGACCTCGCCGAATGGAGGGAGCGGATTCGCAGCGCACCGGCTCCGTGGGCCGAACTGGAATCCGACAAGATCATCCTCACCATCCCGTCGCGCGTCGTCCGCGATCTGGAAAATCCGGACGAGGTGATGAAATTCTGGAACGACTTGTCCGACGCCCACGCGACGCTCGCGGGCATTCCGCTCCGGCGGCCGCGGCCGGAACGCTTCGTCGCGGATGTGCAGATCAGCGCCGGCTACATGCATAGCGGCTGTCCGATCATGACCCACCTCGACGTCGCCGAGCACTTTGTCGACGCAAAGAAGCTCCGCGGCGGCGACGGCTGGGGATTCTTCCACGAGCTCGGCCACAACCACCAGTCCGGCGATTGGACCTTCGACGGCACGGGCGAAGTCACGTGCAATCTGTTTGCGTTGCACGCCATCGACACGATTTGCCAGCCCAAGCCCGGAACCAGGGGCCACGGCGCGGTCGACAAACCGCCGGACGTCGCCAAGTACATCGCCGACGGCGCGGATTTTGCGATATGGAAACGCGATCCGTTCCTGGCGCTCCAGATGTACGTCCAGCTTCAGAAGGAATTCGGCTGGGAGCCGTTCAAGAAGGTGTTTGCGGAGTACCGCGATCTGCCGAAGCAGGATCGGCCGAAGAGCGACGCGGAGAAACGCGACCAGTGGATGGTGCGTTTCAGCCGCACGGTCGGCAGGAACCTGGGGCCGTTTTTCGAAAGGTGGGGCGTGCCGACCAGCGCGGAAGCCCGCGCGAACATCGCCTCGCTGCCCACGTGGATGCCGCCGGAGTTGGCGGCTGATACCGAGAAGGCCAAGGGCGAGAAATGACGCACGGCCGCATTTTGCTGGAAGTGGCGCTCGAATCCGCCGACGAGGCCCGGATCGCCGAGGCCGCCGGAGCCGACCGCATCGAGCTCTGCACTGCGCTCGACGTGGGCGGACTCACGCCCACGGTGGGGGCGGCCGGCGGCTTCGACTATTCGGCTGACGAACGGAAGACGATGCACGCGGACATTGAGGCGGCGCTGGAGTCCGGCGCGGCGGGCGTGGTGTTCGGCGTGCTCGATGCGAATTTTGAAGTCGATCGAAAAGCGTGCGCCGAGCTGGTCGCGCGATGTGCCGGCCGCCCGGCGGTGTTTCATCGGGCGATCGATCTGACGCCGGACCCGCTCGCCGCGGCGGATGCGATTCTTGATTGCGGATTTCGCCGGATTCTGACCTCGGGGCAGCGGCCGACGGTGGTCGAGCCGGAGGCGATGGCGCTTGTTCGTCGGCTAGTCGAGCACGTCGGCGGGCGAATCGAGATCTTGCCGGGCAGCGGCGTGCGGGCCGCGACGGCGGCCGAGCTTGTCCGCACAACCGGCTGCCGCCAGGTGCACGGAGCGTTCCGCCGGCCCCGGGCGGATTCCGGGCTGCGCGAGCGCGGCGTGCGCTTCGGTTTCGGCGTTCCCGGCGCCGGCGACCGGCGAACGCGGCTTGACGCGGAACAGCTTCAAGCGGTCCGCGAGGCGTTGGATCAGCTCACCTGATTGCTACTCTTGCGCGCGGCAGTCAGTGTGCCCCAGCGGTCCGTTGAAAAATGTACCGCAGCCGCCCTCGGCTGCATTGTTCCTCAACAGTGCGTAATGCGTAGGCTGGGCTGGCCGCGAACGAGCCGCGTTGCATTGGTAAGTCCGGCCGCGGCCAGCCCAGCTTCCGTTGACGCGGACGCCGATGCGAAAGCTGGGCCGAGCCCGACGAACCAACCCGGCGAGATTGTGTGAATCGACGGGCTCGGCCCAGCCTACGGGACTCGCGCGCGGCAGTCGGTGTGCCCCAGCGGTCCGTTGAAAAATGTACCGCAGCCGCCCTCGGCTGCACCCCGCATTCGGGAATCCGTTCCCGAAACCGGGCGAGCGGGAAGAGATTCCCGCAGAAGTGCGTGCGAGATGGGAATCTCGCACGAGCCGGGCGTTCGCGATCAGGTCCGAACGTTGCCGAGGCGCACCACCGCGATCGGACCGAAGACCAGGATCGGAATCCACGCCAGCAGCGACGCCTGGGCTGAATTCTTCACCACGCTGGCGGCGATGAACACCACGACGTAAAAGGCGCCGGACATCAGCAGCGCCTTGCCGCCGGCGCTCAGCACGTTCGTCGGCGCGCGGCACAAAAAGAACGGCAGCGCCAGCACCATGAGCAACCATTGCACCAGCGGCTGAGTCACGCGCTGGTGCCGGCTGATCTCGATCGGTCCGCGGTTGGTGAGGCTGCGGCTTGCGACAAGCTGATTCAGCTCGCGCAGGCTGAGCAGGTCCGCCCATTGGGCGTCGCGCCGCAACACGAGCTGCTCCGGCGTCAAGGTGAAAGGAAATGCCAGCACCGGCTCCTCGCGCGGGGTGTTCTCCTCGCCGTCGGCGGCCTGGTGATAGCGAATCCCGCGATCGAGCACCCACACGTGCCGGGCAGGATTCCACACTCCGCGATCGGCCCGAATCAGCTCGCTCCTGGCGTCGCCTGCGGCAGCCGTAATGATCGCAACATTCTCAACAACGCCCTCAGTCGGCAGAAACCGGGTGGCGGTCAGGATCGCGTTGTTTTCGTCGCGGGCGCAGTGCACGCCCGTGACGCGCTGCCCGATCACGTCGTCCTTTGTGCGGGCGATCTTCTCCGCCCAAGATGGGATCAAGAACTCTCGATTCGCAAACCACAGCGCCACGAGCACCACCGACACGCCCAGGATCGGCGCCGCCAGCCTCGGCAACGGCATTCCCGCGGCCAGCAGCGCGACCAGCTCGTTGTTGCGCAGCATGTTGGCGACCGTGAAGGCCGCCGCAAACGCCATGATCGGCCCGCTCAGTTGCGAGTAATAGAGCGGGAGATTGTGCAGGTAGTAGTCCCAGATGATGGCGGTCGATTGCCAGGCGGATTGTTCCGGGTTCTTGGTGAATTCGTCCATGTTGCCGAGCAGGTCGAACAGCACGTATTGCCCCACGCCCAGCAGCAGCAGGATCAGGTACGCCGAGAGGAAGGAGCGCGCCACATAGCGATCAACAGTGAGCACGGCAGACGCTCCCTAGCGAGGAATCCCGAGCCGCAGGAGCAGCAGGTCAAAAATGGCCAGGCCGCCCAGGCTGCCCCAGATCACGTTGATTCCCATCTCCGCGGTCGCGGCCCGCTGCGCCATCGGATAGCCCGTGATGCAGATCAGCACGATGACGCACGCCGCCGGTATGCAGGAGAGCCGCACTCCCAGCAGGGCGCCCATCACGACGATCACCAGCGCGCTGGCCGAGAGCGCCAGGCGCACGTGCATCGTCGCGTTCACCTTCCGCTTGAATTGCTCCACGCGCTTCAGCATCTCCGCCAGCCGCGGCGCGGCATCGGAGCTGACGGGAAGCGCGGCGCCTTCGGTCATCACGCGCTCGGGCGTGATATTCGCCGTCGACGCCAGCACGTCCTGCGGAATCTGAATCGAATCAAACGCGGCGTCCGACTCCTTGCGCGTGTGCCGCGTCTGCTGGCGGCCCGTGCCGAGCAGCTCGACGATCGGCTTCTGCGGCGTTTCCTGGAGACGCAGAAGCAGCGTCGGCAGGCGGCCCTCTTCCGGCGCAGCGTTTGAGCCGATGCCGATCGCCGAGGCCTCTTGTACGGAAATCGTCGCCTTGGGCGCGAGGAAATGCCGGGCCGCCCCGCGCTCGGGCTTGACCGCCAGCTCCACGTCCAGCATCGTCACGCGGCGCTCCTCGATCGCCGCCGTCGCGGCGGAGACGGCGTATTCGGCGCCGCGATCATCGCGAAATGCGGCGGCGCGTCCTTCTCCAAGCCGCGCGACGAGCGTGTGGGCGATGCCGTCCACGGTCAGAAAGCGAATGAACCCGCGGACGTCGCGTTCCAGTTCCGAGCCGTCCCACGGCTGCGCGCGCCAGCGCAGCAGCGTAGTCAGGTCGACCAGCCAGGGTTTCAGAGGCACCTGGATGTTCAACTCAATGGCGACCTTCTGCTCGTCGAATTTGATCGATCGGCGGCCGAATTCGAGGCTCTGCCCGTCGGCGAGCGTGATGGCGAACTTCACCGGATCCGTCCGCGAGTCGAATTGCACGAGCCCGCCGGCCGCGGTCGCGAACCGGCTTACCTGCTCGCCCTCCTGAACCAGGAGCCGCGGCTGGTCGATCCAGAAATAGCTCAATCCCGGCTCGGACTTTTCGAAGCCATGATCGACGAGCAAGCGGTCCGGAACGGTCGCCACGTCTTCGCACGTGACGAGGTACTCGTGCGGCTTTTTCTTGTCGAAGCGGATGTAGCCCCGCGAGCGAAACTGCTGATAGGTGAACTGTCCGATGTTCGCCCGCGCGTAGCGCTCGACTCGTTTCACGAAATCCGGCATCACGTAATTGACCAGCAGCGTGGTCGCGAGCGTCACCGACAGCGCCAGCAGCAACACCGCCAGAAACAGGCGGTAGATGTTGATGCCAGCCGCCCGACAGGCCGTCAGCTCGTTGTCCGCCGCCAGCCGCCCGTAGACGATGGTCCCGGCGAACAACGCCCCGACCGGCAGCGCGATCGCCACCGCGCCCGGCAGCAAAAAAGGCAGGATGTTGAAGACGTCGCTTGCGGTCAGCCCTTCGTAGCGAACGACGTTGTAGAGCGCTCCGGCCATGGTGAACAGGCCGGTAAGCGCCGCCGCCGCCAGACCAAAGGTCTTGAGCAGCTCGCGAAGGATGTACCCGTGCAACGTGCCAAGCACCCGGAAAGCTCCCGCGGGCCGCGCCGCCCGCCGACGACTCCCGATCGCACCCGGAACGCGCCGCGTTCCGCCTGCTGGAAGCCCAGTCGGGTGACTCTATCGGTCCGAGTCCGTATCGGGCAAGGCGCGACCGGCTTGCGCGAAGGGGCTTTCTGAGGACACCCCAGCCGGCGAGCCTATCCCGATCCGCCGGCGTCGTGGCGCGGTAATCTGTGTCCGTGCAGGAATTCGATCCGCAGCAACTGCCCATCCCCGATTGGGGCCTCACCTGCCCGAAGTGCCGCTACCTGCTGCGCGGGCTACCGGAGCATCGCTGCCCGGAGTGCGGCGCGCCGCTCGACATGGACGAGCTGGTGCGGAGCTGGATCCGCGTTCGGCCGCCGCGTTTCAACGGCCAGGAAAGGCCGCTGCCGAATTTCGGCCTGCGCTGTCGCGGTTGCGCCCATCCGCTCGCCGGCGCAACGACAAATGCCTGTCCGAAGTGCGGCCGGGGATTTTCGCTTGACGAGTTGCGGCCCCGGCGGGGCTGGTTTCAGATCGACTCGGCGGCCGTTCGCCCGCTCGACATGACCACGCTCGCCGTAGTGCTCGAACAGCAGCGCGTGCCGTTCATCCCGACCGGCTCCATGGCCGCCGCCGATTTGTTTCTCGGAACGCGGGCGATCGGCGCGAACCTGCTGGTTGCAACCGAGTTCTACTTCGAGTTGCTGTGGATCGTCGAAGACTGCCGCAAGCGGCTGGAAGCGATCCGCTCGTCCGTTCGCGGTGAATGGCTCTGCCCGACCTGCGGCGAGACCAACCCCGGCCACTTCGAGCTCTGCTGGAATTGCGAATCGCCGATGCCCGCACGGTAGTTTCCGAGTCGGGCTGTCCCAGCCCGGATTTCGGCGTGTGGACACACCGCCTCGGAGATTCCGGCATCGGCAAAGGCTGAATGTGGGGCCGGTCTCCGGCCGGCCTCTTCGGGAAGAGCGAGCCATATGTCGTAAGAGACAGGCCGGAGGCCTGCCCCACAAAACTGAAAACTGACCAGTGCCGAGAATTCACGTTTGCGCCGATTTCCAGAACCGCCGGCCGCCGGGCGTGGTCTAATCCGATGCAATGGCCACGGACGCACCATTCACCAGCGATGAACAGCTCGTGAGCAACCTCGCCGCCGGCGACGCGGCTGCGCTGGAGGTGTTGGCTGGGCGATACGAACGATCGCTGGTCGGTCTGGCCCGCGGCATGCTCAACGGCAGCCACGACCTGGCCGGCGAGGCGGTGCAGGAAACCTGGATTCGCGTCATCCGTTTCTCAGCGGGTTTCCGTGACAAATCAAGCGCCAAGACCTGGCTCTATCGCATCCTGCTCAACCAATGCCGCTCGCTGAATCGAAACGGCCGCCGACCCGCCCGATCAGACACTGACGCGATTGATCGGGTCGCCGATTCGAAACCCGCCGACCCGCCCGACGGCGAGCGACTGGAGCGGCTGCGAGCGGCGGTCTCGCGGCTGAACGAAGACCAGCAAGCGCTCGTGCTGCTCTGTTATCACGAGGGAATGACTCATCCGCAGGCTGCGGCCGTTTTGGATTGGCCGCTCGGAACGCTGAAATCCCGCCTGCATACGGCCCTGGCCGAATTACGCCGCCTCCTGGCGGATCGGGAGGAACCATGACTTACAACGCTGACTCCGAACTCGAACGCGACCTGGCCGCCCTCACCCGCTGGAACGGCCCCGACGCCGGATTGTGGCGAGCCGCGATCGCCGCCGAGCCGATGCCGGGGACCATGGCGCGCCGGCTGCGATTGCGGCGGTTCTTCACTCAACACGTGTGGAATCGCTTCGTGGTGGCAGCGGCGGCAGCGATCCTGCTCATCGCAGTGCTTCCGATGCTGTACCAGGCTGGCCTGCCGAACGCATACCGCCGGGAAGCCGCAATCCGCGCACCGGCCAGTGTTTCCGCTGGGCTGCCCGGAGAAACCAACACGTCGGTCTCCGCAGACGAGGTTGGACGATATTACGTGGGCACTGAGATCGCCATGCCGTCACTGGCCGTGAGCGGCGACGGCGGAGGACGATTTCGGGGGGCGGCGCCTTCTGCTACGACACCGGAGCAGACCGTCGCGCCAATTCCCGTGGATGCCGACCGGCAAGTCATCCGCAAGGCGACGATCGAGCTGGTCACCAAAGACGTACGGACAGCGTTTCTGAAAGCCGCCCAACTCATCTCCGAGGCGCAGGGCGAATACGTCCAGCAATCCGGCCTGACCGGCGACGAAAAGCAGCTCGCCGGCAACCTCACGCTGCGCGTCGCCGCCGACCGCCTTTCCGCCGTGCTTCAGCAGCTTCGCGAGCTGGGCGAGGTTCGGACGGAGAGTTCCACCGGAGAAGACGTAACCGCCCAGGTCGTCGACATCGAAGCCCGGCTCAGCAACGAAAAACGCGTCGAGGTCGAGCTGCTGCAACTGCTTGAGAAGCGGACCGACGCGCCCCTGAAGGAGGTGCTCGAACTGCGGCAGGCCATCGCCGGCGTTCGCCAGACGATCGAATCGCTCACCGGACAGCGCGAGCGGCTCGGCCGGCTCGTGTCGCTGGCGACCGTGCTGGTCATCCTCCGCGCGTCCGACGCACCGACCATCGAGCCGGGGCTGCTCGACTACTTCGGCCGGGCCATCGCCGACGCCGCCGCGCGCGGCGCCCGCGTGCTCGTCAACACGCTTGCCGGCCTTGTCGTCGTGCTGATTGGCGGAGCGTTCTGGATCGTTCTGATCGGGATTCCAGTGATCGTCTGGCTGGTTCGCCGCCGAAAAGCTGCATAGCGGCCCAATAGGCCCCTAACCACTCCTGAAAAAGTGCCGCGACATCAACTCGCCGGGATACGTGATCGCGTGATGCCGAGACCTGCCGGCCGTGCGGATCGACTCGACCAACGCCCGACAGGCGTGGCCCTTGCCGATCTTGCGTCGTTCAATTTGGGCAGTTTGTTCGGCTTCGGAAACCAGTGGTGGTACGAATTCGCGGACGAGTAGTCCGACGGCGAGGCGCGGCCCGGCCGACACGCGCGTGTGTTCGAACCGCGTGGCGATTTCCCGCCACAGCAGAAGCAAGCGGAGGAGGGCAAATGGGGGGCCCTGAACGGCATTTTCAAAGCCCTTTTGGTTTTAATAAAATCGGTTTGATATTTACAAAGCTGTCGGCGGTCTGTAAATTCTCTTTGGAGCGCCTAAGACATGGACCCGAAGAGCTTTGTGGCCGACCTGGCCGGCGACGTCCGCAAGACGCCAACCGGTTATTGGACCTTCGTGCCGCGGCCGCTGCCGCCGAGACTCGAATACACGCCGGAACTGACGCTCCTGTTGTCGCAGGCGGACGCGGCGCTGAGCGAGCTTTCTGGGATGGGGCGTTATCTACCGAATCCCGATTTACTGATTGCGCCATACGTGAAGCGCGAGGCGGTTGCGTCGAGTCGCATCGAGGGCACACAGGCCGACCTATCTGATTTGCTGCTGGACGAAATCGAGCCGAAACGCACGCCGCCTGGCAGCGACGTGTTGGAGGTGCGCAATTACGTCGCGGCGCTGAACCGCGGAATCAGACAACTCAGTGCGTTTCCACTGGCCGGGCGGCTGGTGCGCGACCTGCACGAGGTGCTGATGCAGGGCGTGCGCGGCCAGGAGCGAACGCCGGGCGAATTCCGTCGCACGCCGAATTGGATCGGGCCGCCGGGCTCGACGTTGATGACGGCGACGTATGTGCCGCCGCCACCGGACCCGGAGATGCAAGAATGCCTCAACCATTGGGAGAGATTCGTCAACCAGCGCGGCACCATGCCGGAGCTGGTGCAGTGTGCGCTCATCCACGAGCATTTCGAGGCGATCCATCCGTTTCTGGACGGCAACGGGCGCATCGGCCGATTGCTCATCACACTGTTCCTGATCGAACGCCGACGGCTGAGCAAACCACTGCTGTACCTGTCGAGCTACATTGAGCAAAGCAAAAGCACATATTATGAAACGCTCCAGCGCGTCCGCACGCACGGCGATTGGCCGGCGTGGCTGCGGTACTTCCTGACGGCCGTGCGCGATACGTCGCGCAGTGCGATCGAGCAAAGCCAGTCGATCCTGTCGCTCCGCGACGATTTCCGCGGGAAGCTGACAAAACAGCATCGCGCGCTGACGCTGTTGGACGAGTTATTCATCAATCCCTACACGACGGTGACGCGAGCCTGCGGGCGGCTCGGAGTCACCGCCCCGACGGCGCAGAAAACGATTGCCATCCTCGAGAAGGCCGGGATGCTCAGCGAAGCAACCGGCGCGAAGTGGGGGCGAGTCTGGCTGGCGCGTCCAATCCTGAACGCCGTCGAGGCCGCGCCCCCCATTGCTCGAACGTGAGTGTGCCGTTGACGGCTCCAACCAATGTTCCCGCCGCGCGCTTGCGGCTGGCCACGGAACCGCGCGATCGTCTGGCTGGTTCGCCGCCGAAAAGCTGCGTAACCGCGCGTAGTCTGAATCGCGCCGCCCCCAACCGCACGACCGGTCTGTGGACACGCCGACCCCGAAATCGCTCCGCGGCCGTTAGACTTTCCCCATGCTCAGCATCGAGTGGCATGGCGAATCGTTCGTGCTCGACGGCCGCGGGGCGATCTCGTGGCCCGCGCGCCGGACGGTGATTCTCACCGATCCGCACATCGGCAAGGACGCGCACTTCCGCCGCAGCGCGATCCCGGTCCCGTTCGGCTCGACGCTCGCGGATCTGGAGCGGATTCGCGCGCTGCTGAGCGATCACGGCGCAGATCACCTGCTGATCCTCGGCGATTTCTTTCACGCCGCCGAGGGCGCTCG
>JACRLV010000160.1 GCA_016235145.1 Planctomycetota bacterium | reverse complement strand
TTCGATCGACCTGCACTACCAGCCGTTGCTCCAGCTCAGGATGCGTTTCCTCGGGGCCAATCGCCGTGGAGCGGACAGCCAAAATGGGACCGCCATCCAGCCGCGGAGTCAGGTGAATCACGCTGACGCCCGTTTCGGTCTCGCCTTGAAGCAGCGCCCATTGAATCGGCGCGGCCCCACGATATTTGGGCAAGAGCGAGGCATGCAGATTGATTCCGCCGAGCGGCGCCAGGGACAGCACGTCGGCTGAGAGAATCTGCCCATAATCGCAAACGACGAGCAACTCGGGCTTTAGCCGTTCGATCAACTGCTTGCGCGAGAAATTGATGCTCATCACGAGATTCTGCATCGCCGGATAGCGATCGCGCCATTCGCGAAGCTGCGCGCACGCCTTGCGAAACACGCACATGCTCAGCGGCTGAATCAGGCCGGTTTCCTCCGCAATGGCGATGATTTCCGCCGCCGGAACCGGGCCGCGCTCGGGATGGCGAAATCGGACCAGCGCTTCGAACCCGTTCAGGTCGCCGTTGCTGAGCTGGAGCAACGGCTGGTAGTGCAGGTCGATCGAATCGCTTCGGATCGCCTGTCGCAGCGACGACTCCAGTGAAAGCCTGCGGACGACTTCCGCGTGCATATGGCTGTCGAACATGACGTAACGGGCTCGGCCCGCCGCCTTCGCGCGATACATCGCCGTATCCGCGTCGCGGATCATGTCGGCCGGCGACTGGTATCCGCGGTCGCTGGTCGCGATTCCGATGCTGGCGGTCGAAAACACGCGCTGCCCGTCCAGCACGTACGGTTCGGAGAGGACGTCAAGGACGCGCTGCGCGACGCGCGCGGCGTCCCGCTCCTCGCGCAGGTCCTGAAGCAGCACGATGAATTCGTCGCCACCGTGCCGCGCCGCGATCGTATCTTGCGCGACCGTGTCCGCGGTGCGGATCGAGGCGCGCAGGCGATTGGCAATCTCGATCAACAGGAGGTCGCCGACCTCGTGGCCCATGCTGTCGTTGATCAGCTTGAAGCGGTCGAAATCGAGGAACAGAATCGCGAACTTGCATTCGGGGTTTCGACTATGGCGCTCGATGCACATCGAGATCCGGTCGTTCAGCAGAGTGCGATTGGGCAGGCCGGTCAGCCGGTCGTGCAGCGAGGCGAATTCGATGTCGGCGATGCGCTCCTGCACCATTCGCTCCAGGTTCTCCATCTTGGCCGCGGCCTCGCGTTCGGCGCGCCATTTCGCGCTGAGCGTCGCGGCCAGGTGCAGAACCTCCGCCGGATCGAACGGCTTCTTGAGCACGAGCAGCCGGCCCTCCGGCTTGAGATCCTCCGGCAGATGCTCCAGGTCGTGATCGGAGTAGGCCGTAGAGATGACGACCTGAAGCTCGGAATCCGCCTCCCAGAGACGGCGAATGGTCGTGATTCCGTCCCAGCCCGGCGGCATCCGCATGTCGACGAACGCGACGTGAAAAGGCCGATTGCCGCCACGCGCGTCGGCCGCCAATTGCACGCCCTGCTGGCCCTGCATCGCCGACGTGATGGAAAAAGAGCAACGCGGGGCACACTCCGAGACTGCATCTCCGAAAAGCGCCGTCTTCGCCGCGGCCAGCGAATCGCCGCTTCCGTGCGAAGCGCCCAGAATCTTGCGAAAATCCGAGTGGATCGACTCGGTGTCGTCAATCACGAGGACGCGGCGTTCATCTGTGGGAGGCGCATTCGTCATGGCGCACAGGTCTCCTGCACCGCGGCCAGACGCAGCCTGAACGTCGCTCCGCAGCCGACGCCCGGACTCGTGGCGGTCAATTCGCCACCACATTCAGCCGCCAGGTTCGCGGCGCTGCGGCGCCGGCCGAAGCGAAATCGACACGACGCCTTCCGTGGTTCGGGCTGTCTTGATCGCCTGCTTGGCGTTCGTCAGCAGATTCACCAGGATCTGGAGCACGCGGTGACGGTCAATCACCAACGGAGGGCAGGGCTGGATTACGCGTTCCATGCGAATACTGTGGCGGGTGAACGCATCCGCGCTCAATTGCAGCGCCTGGTCGATCAGGATCTCCGGCGCGACGGATTCGAGCAGGCGCTCTTGCGTGCGTTGCGCCTGCTGGGACTGAATTACGGCTCGAATGTGGCTCACCGATTGCGAAAGCGACGCCATTTCCTCCAGGACCGACTTCTGCTCCTCGAGCAGATGCGTTCCCAGAGTTTCCAGGAATTCTGGAAGCTGCCGGCCTCGATCGTCGCTGGTCATATAGGTTCCGAGATCATCCTGATGC
The DNA here is from genome assembly GCA_016235145.1 of Planctomycetota bacterium. Taxonomy (GTDB): domain Bacteria; phylum Planctomycetota; class Phycisphaerae; order UBA1845; family Fen-1342; genus JACRLV01. The sequence continues at coordinate 8,730 of JACRLV010000160.1, read as the reverse complement.
GACAGCAAGAGCTGCGCCGCCTGGCCCACCGTCGGCGCTTCGGAGTTCCGCACCTTGTCGGCGACCATGCCGACGGACACGGTCACCGAGTTCAGCACGTTGCCCACGTTGTGCAGCACGTCGGCCGCGACCTGCGATCGCCCGGCGGCGTGCGCAAGATCAACCAGTTTCGACTGCGCATCAGCCAGCCGGTCGACCATCCGATCAAATTCGAGCGAGAGCGTACCGATCTCGTCGCGGCTGACGCGCCCCAGCCGCGCGCGGACGTTTCCGTCGGTGCCCAGTCGGACTGCATGTTTGGTCACGCGTGCGAGCGGTTCGATCACGATTCGCGAAAGCGCCACCCAAACCGCAAACACAAGACCCAACCCGCCCGCGAGATTCATCAGAAACGTCGCGTTTGTGGTCGCGGCGGCCCGTTGGCTGACGATGCGCGGCAGGTCGGTTCGAACCAGAAGCGCGGGCTTGCCGAACAGATCGGGATAGGTCAAGTAGGTGCAAAGCACGCCGCGTTGGGAATCGTCCGTCCAAGTCGAACCGGAACCTGCCAGGTGAAGGAGAGCCGCTCGATCCTCCGGAGCGGCTTGCTGGAGCGTGGCCATGCGAATGTTGACCTTGGCGCGGCGCGAGAGTTCTTTGACGGCCGTTTCGTTCAAAAACCGCGCCATAATCACGGCCCCGCGCACTTCACCTTCGCGATTGCTGGTCGTAATCGCCGACGAGCCGACCATCATCGGCCCGAGTGAGGTGATGACAACGCCTGCCACCGTGCTATCCGGCGTTTCGTGGCGTGTAAGCTTCGTATCGGGTTTGGCCAATGCCGCGAGGACGTCCGGCGCGTCGATCGGCGTATCGTCGTCTTCGTCCTTGCTCTTGCGCAGCTGGCCCCAGACCAACGTTCCGTCGTTGCGGACGAACAGCATCGCGTTGACATTGAGATTGTGAAACGTCTCGGGGACGAGGTTTTCGTCGCGATATTCCGCGTTTCCGTCCTGAATGAAGCGGTATGTGTCGTCCCAGGCGCCGTAGTCGGTTGCAAAAGACGAAACGTATTCCGCATCGCGCTCCAGGGCATAGACGCAGCGCTCCATGTCCTTGACGGCGTCGCGCCGCTCGATCGTCTCGAATTCCGGGATCACAATCGCTTCGCGCACGAAGTAAGCGACCGCCATGAACATCGTGAACATCACGCACACGACCAGCAGTAGTTTTGAACGCAGCATCATCGGCCATGCCCTCGGGCAATGTTTCGGATCGTGCTAACACCGGGAGGCATCGGCCGTATCGCCGGGGGGCGTAAGCAACGAATTCCGCCGGTTTGCGGGCAAATAATGCGCGGGCGCGCGGGTGGGTCGGCCGCGCGTCGCGGGCAGGCAATATCGGCCAGGCGATTATCGCGCCCGCGAATCAGCTCAATGACTGCGATGAAGTGATCGGCCTCGACCGCCGTTCGCGCCTGGCGGACCGGCGGCGCAGCGTCTCGAGTATCAGCATGGCCGCAACGATCCCGGCGGCGTCGCAGCCGAAATCCGTCCAGTCGCTGCTGCGGCCGACGAACTGCTGAAGGTACTCGTCCAGTCCCGCGTACGCCGCGAGAATCATCGTCGCCCAGATCGCAAAACTTCCGGCGCGAGCGCTGCCGGCGGCCTCAAACGCCCGCCAGAAAAGGAACGCGAGCCCGCCGAAAGCCGCGAAGTGCAGCACCTTGTCCGACTGCTCCGGCAGCCGATCGAGCCGCAATCGCGGAAAGTGCGTCGTGCAGAAAAGGAAGATCCAGTACGCGGGAAGCGCCCGCAGATACCAGTGTCGCCAGCGAACGGAAAGCGTCGTCATGGCGCACCCGGCGGCTCGCCGCTTTGCAATGAGCCGTCAGACCGCAGCCGAAGCGGCGGCGCTGGGGTTGCGAGGCAGCACGGCGCTCTCCGGCATCGAACGGGCCGTCGTCGGCTGCGCCATCGCCAGCACCTCTGCCGCCAAGGTGCGGTAGTCCTCGGCTCCGTGGCTGCCGGCGGCGTACTCGAAGATCGTCTTGCCGAAACTCGGGCATTCCGCCAGCTTGATGTTCCTGCGGATGCGCGTGTTGAAGACGATCGCGCCCGCCCAGGCGGTTTCCGGCTCGGCGCTGCGCACGAATTGCTCGACATCGCCGTAAATTTCCTGCGCCAGCCGCGTCGCGCTTTCCGACATGCAGAAGACCACGCCGGAGACGCGCAGCGCCGGCCGCAGCGCGTCGCGCACCATCGTCACCGTTTCGAGCAGCTTGCTGAGCCCCTGAAGCGCCAGGAAGTGCGGCTGAAGCGGAATGAAAACCTCATCCACCGCCGCGAGCGCATTCACCGACAGCAGTCCGAGCGACGGGGCGCAGTCGATGATCATCAGGTCGTAGTGCTCGTGATATGCCTGGAGCGCCCGGGCCAGCACCGTTTCGCGCTCCGGCTGATCCGCCAGCTCGATCTCGGCGGCGACCAGGTCCAGGTGCGCCGGAACGACGGTGAGCCGATCGTCGACGAGCCGCGCCGTCTCGGCGATCGCCGCTCCGCGCACCAGCACGTCGTAGATCGTGCGATCTTCTGACCCCAGCTCGATTCCCACGTGCAGCGTGGCGTGGCTCTGCGGGTCCAGATCGATCAGCAAGACCCGCTGTCCGGCCCTCACCAGTGCGGCGGCGAGATTGACCGCCGTGGTCGTCTTTCCCACGCCGCCTTTCTGGTTGATGACCGCGATCGTCCGCATTGCGGCAGTATACGGTCGCGCGATTCCCTGAAAAGCCCGGTTCGTTTGCGCTTCGGCGGTGGGCCGGGCCCGGGCTCGAATCCGTCTCGAAAACACCTTGACACGATCGCCAAATGTTCGTATTATGTTAGGTATCACTCGCGTCACCGTAAAGGCGGCGAATGTCATGAACGCGATCCCAAAACAAGAAACGCCGCAAGCCGTCGAAACAGCGGAAATCCCGGGGGCTCGGCCGGATGGTGAAGTTTCTCGCCGGGCGCGTCTGGCCGCTCTGGCGGACAGCGTCGCCCGCTTGCAGGCCCGCTACCGTCCGCCGCCCAAACAGGTTTCCAGCGGCTGGGCAGAGCTGGACGCGGCCCTTGGCGGCGGATTTCGGCTCGGGGCGTTGCACGAATTGGTCGCCGCCTCCGCCGCGACCGCGGCCTGCACGCTCGCGCTGCGGACCGCGATTCTCGCCGCCGACCGGGAGCGCTGGATCATCTGTTTCGATCGCTTCAACGATTGGTATCCGCCGGGGTTGGAGGAGTGCGGCGTCGCGCTGGAGCGGCTGCTGGTGCTGCGCACGCAGCGGCGCGAGGAAACGCTCTGGGCGCTGGAGCAGACGCTGCGCTGTCCCGCGGTCGCGGCGGTTCTCGCTTCGCCGGGCCGGCTCGAGCCGCTCGAAGCCCGGCGGCTGCAACTGGCGGCGGACACCGGCGGCGGCCTCGGCCTGCTGCTGCACCTGGCGCCGCCCGTCCGTTCGAACAATCCCGGCACGCAAATCGCCGCCATGCAACTCGGAGAGGCGACCTTCGCCGCCACGCGCCTGCTGATCGCGCCGCTGCCGACGGCTGATGCGCGCGGCGTCCGCATCAAGCTGATCAAAGCCGCGAAAGCAGCCGGTACGTGCGAAATGAACATCATGCTCGACCGCGATCGCACTCCACGCGGGCAAGAAAAGGAGGAATCGCTTCGCCGCCCGGCGTGATGGACCAAATTCCATGAGCAGAAAGGAGGTTTGCGCGAATAACCATGCGGGCAATCGCACGCGAGGAATGCAGCCGTGCTGTTCATGTGGCTGTGCATTTGGGGCTTTCATGCCTGCAATCCGGCAGCAGCCGATGGCCAGGAGTCCTCCATCGCCGGCAGCGGTCCCCGGATCCTGGTTGAGAACCCGACCGCGGATGCCGGAACAATGTGGTTTGGATGTCCGGGGCGAGCAGAATGGGTCGTACGAAATATCGGCGACGAACCTCTGAATTTCGAGATTCGGACCGCCTGTTGCGTGGACCTGATTTCCGGGCAGCAGATGTTTCGAACACTGGCGCCGGGGCAGGCGGACTCAATTGTTGTTCGAGTCAGCCCTCGGCCGTTGGACACAACCCGTCTCGACCATCAGGTTGTCCTGGAGACGAACGACCCTCGCGAGCCGAATGTGCTGTTGAGCCTCAGCTTTCGCGTGCTTGCGCCGATGGGGCTTTCCGGAAATCCGTCCGTTCGGCGCGAATCAGGAGCTTGCCAGCACCAGTTTGAAGCTCTCGGATTGAGCCGAAGCCGCCAGCGGCAGGAGCGGATCATCGACCTGTTCGCGGGCGACGCAGGTGCAATCGCCCCGACCATCGTCAGCGTGCGGAAGTGGACGGAAGAAGCGGATGTCGCCGCGGCCCTCGAGTGCGTCGAAGCCGGGAGCCACTACCTGTTGCGGCTTGAATTCAGCCCGCCTTGGCCTTCGACAATCGGCGTTGAAATTGCGATCGACCCTGGCGTCGCGGAACATCGCCCCGTCGCCGTCGTTGTTCTCGCCCAACTGAGTCCAGCGCTGCCTTTTCAAGTCGACCGAACCGGGTGGGATCGACCCATTGGCCTCGTACGAGAGATGCAGGTGCGAATTCCCTGGAAATCAGAGGCCAGGCTGATCAGCCCTGCGACAAACCGCTCCGACGTGGCGGCGGAGATTCGCCATTCGCAGGGCTTGTGCGAGATCACTCTTCGCGCTCGCGCCGACGATTCAGGCGGCACGTTTCGAAACGCACATTGCTGGATCTCGGCCAACACCGATAGCCCGGAATTCGGCCCGATTCTGATCCCGGTTTCGCTCGCTCCGCGGCGTGAGAACGCAGGTTTGTTCTCTGCGTCCGCTCCGGCGTCAGGTCGGTAATCGCCCGGTCAAACACCATTGGTTGGGCCGGGGTTCGCGTGAGTTTGCGCGGGGATCAGGCGCCCGCAATGCGTCGAGCACGCGACTGGGCTACGGCTTTCGGTTCGCCGGTTCCTGGCGAGCTGGCTGCGATGCAGCCTTTTCCTCGACGGCCGGGTCGAAGTCAAAGTCGCTGTCAGGAACGTCGATGTCGATCTTTGCCTTGATGTCGTGTGTTGTCGTCGCCTTCAGCTTCTGCTCTTGTAGTGTGGCGTTTTCGACGATTCGCAGTATCAGCAGCGATTTCGGATCTATCCAGAGTGTGGTTTTGTTGCCGGCTGCGGCGGGTTGCTCGACATCGATCTGCCAGCACGAAGATCCGTTGATTGTCCCATCGCGCACCGGCCCCGCAGCGCGGACTTGGCGCAGTCCCGACCCCCAGTTCATATCTGTCATAAGAAGACCGGGAATATTCACCGCGGAGCCCGATGAGATTCCCGTGGGACCGGCGAGGGCACGCTCGAGCGAGCGGTGTTTTTCAACTTCCGGTCGAACGGTCCACCACGACTGTATTTTGTCGCCGCGCGCCCAGACCACGTACAGGTTCCAGGGGCCAGAATCCGGATGGGAACGGGCTCGAAACTCAAACCTGAACCTATCCGGCCTGACGAAGCGCGTCTTGAATGTCATGTTGTTGGTGAATTCCCTGCCGTCGCCGGAAATGACCGTCTGTGTCGTTCCCTCATCCTGATAGGACTTGCACTCGGCATAGACACGCCGCATTTTCTTGAGGATCTCAGAAGCCGCGGCCGTGTCCCGCTGGGATGCGGGCGGCGACGCCGGTTGTGACGACTGCATTGCGAGGAGCAGGCCGCAAAGAATTGCCGTGCCCACGTATCCGACCCAATTGCGATGGAGCCTCATTTGCATTCTCCCTGGTCACCCTAGGAAACTGGAAAGACGACACGTTGTTTAGGTTAGCCGACGCCCAGGAGCGCATCAACAACCTCGCTCTCGGCCGCGGCCGCCATGAGGTCAGCCGTCTGGGGCGCGCGCCTCTCGCGGAAGCAGCCGTCGGCGGGCGGCAAACCTGTCCAACAAATCGCGCGCCGGCCGCCGTGGGTCTGAGGCACGACACTAGTGGTTCGTCAACCATTGATTTTCAGGTTGCTGCCCGGGAACGGGTGCTCGTCCGTGATGAGTTTTGTGGGGCAGGCCTCCGGCCTATCTCTTCGGCGCAAACGGTTCCTGCGCCAGTCGGGCCTGTTTCCGAAGAGACAGGCCGGAGGCCTGCCCCACATTTCTCCGAACCAGCGGCCGGGCCCCTATTCGGGTTTTGCCCGCACCCGAAAACCAAAGGTTGACGAACTACTAGTGTAGCTAGTCAGAAATAGTGCGTCACGGGTGGTACGGGCGTCTCGCCCGTTGTCCGACCCGGGCGGGACGCCCGGACCACCCTGTTAAGATGCAAACAGCGCGACTAAATACACTAGCGGTTGTGGGATGGACTCCAAATCCAATCGCCGAGCTCGCGCAATCGAAGCGAGCCGTCGGCTTCGAGCGCGTGCAGGCAGCCGATCGCCGCATGGCGGGCGGAAAACGCGGCGATCTCGGAATCGTCCATGACCATGAGCGCCGTGGAGACCGCATCCGAGACCGCCGCCGAGCCGGCCCGTGCCCACGCCCCGATCGCACGCAACGCCGGCTGCCGCGTGCGTGGATCGATAATGTGCGAACCGTGAATTCGCCGCCCCGACGCCGAGAGCGACTCGTTGCGAAGCTCGACCGTGCCGAGAATCGATGCCTGGTCCAGCGGATTGCGCACTCCGACGCGCCAGGACAATTGAGCATCGTCGCTGAATCCGAAGACCGAGCTTTGCCCGGCATGGACGAGGGCGGCGGCGATCTTCCAATCGCGCAGCACCTCCACGGCGCGATCCACCGCGTATCCCTTGCCGATCGCGCCGAGGTCGATCACGACGCCGGCTTGCGTCTGCATGACGGTTCGTGCGGCGGGGGCGACCCGCAGGCAGCGCATTCCGACCGGCGGGGGCGGCGGCTGCGGTACTTGTCCGACAAGGGCTCCGACGCCCACGTCGAACGCGCCGCCGGTTTCGTCGTGAACGCTCGCCGCCAACGCCAGGCACTCGACGGCGTCGGCCCCGACCTGAGTCGATTCGCCGGACCGCAGCGCGTTGATGCGTGCGATGTCGCTATCAGGGCGGAAGCGGCTCAATTCGCGCTCCAGCCGATCGACTTCCTCGAACGCGGCCTGGGCCGCGGACTCGGCCGGCTGGGATTCGCAAGCGGGAATCGCGATCAGCCAATCGCAGGCCATTGCGAAATGAGCAAAGGTTCGCAGGCCGGCCTCTCCGCTCAGATCCGGCAAGAGCGAGCCGCCGTCGCTCATGGCTTGTCGTCCGCGTGCACGTTCGCCGACGGCTGCGCCGCACGAAAACGCTTCCACGTATCGGCATCGATGTATGCCGAAAGCACCGTTCCCGGCCGCAGGCCGTAGTGCGCTTGCGTCGGATATTCGTTTCGCCGCATCGACTCGAAATCCTCAGCCAGGTCGCTGCTGATCACGACCACCGCCGCGTCCGCCGCGTCGGGCACCTTGCTCCAGTAGCCGACATTTCGATATCGCCGCAGATACCACGGCAGCGGCCAGAAGTCGTCGGCGGTGGCGCAGACGTGAATCGGCAGGTCGCGGCCCAGCGGGTGTACGGCCGCGATTTGATCGATCCAGCCCGCCAGATTCAGCAGGTCGTTCACCGTATGAGCGTAGACGTACGGATTGCGATTGTCGGCCGCGAATTTGCGCGAGATTACGCGTTCCGCCTGCGTGACCAGCGGCCACGCGCACGCCAGCACGGCGATCGCCGCGACGAGCCGTGTCAGCGGCCGCCGCGCGCCGCTGATGATCGCGTCGAGTCCGCCTCCGGCGAGCAGAATGAAGCCGTGCAGGAAACCGAGCATGCACCAAGGCGTCTTGTACGGCAGCGCGGTGTACACCCCCGCGAGCAGCAGCGTGTAGAAGAGCATGAACCGCTGAAATGCACCGTCGGGCGGGGCGATACCAGGCTCATCGCCTGCGATCGATTCCAGAGGCGCCTTTCCGGCACGTCGGATGATCGCGAACACGCCGACCGCCGCGGGGCGGGTAGCGCCACCAGAGCAGGCGATGCCAGTAGAACGACCAGGGGTGGTCGTGCAACCCGTGATTGCCGGCGCGGTCGAAGTACGTCACGTACGTCCGGATCGAATCGATCGGCCCGCGCAGGTTCGTGAAAAACGCGGTGAAAAACAGGATGGATACGAGCACGCCGACCGCCAGCCCCGCCGCGACGGATTTCCAGGGCCAGCGAAGCGGCTTGGGTGCGTGCGGGCGCGGCAGCAGCCGCACCGCGACAGCCGCGATCGCCATGCAACCCCAGGCGACCAGGCACGTTTCCTTCGTCGCGTGCGTCAATCCGAGGAATGCACCGGCCGCCAGCGCCCAGCCGATGCGGCGCGAACGATGAAAGCGCCATGCGCACGCGATCAGGCCGAAGCTGAAGCAGACCAGCAGCATTTCCTGGATGTAGTAGCGGCTGTAATAGACGAACGCCGGCGAGATCGCGGTCAGCAGCGCCGCCCAGATGCTCCCGCCGCGCCCGAGGCCATCCCGCACGAGCGCGGTCACGGCGATCAGCAGAACGCCGAACAGCAACGGCACGGCTCGCAGGGTGGTCTCGCTCAAGTCATCGAACGTGGCCGCGCCGCTGAGCCAGGCGAACGGTAGCGTTGCGTAGTAGAGCGTCGGACCGTGGTACTCGCGCGGATCGTAGATGTACTCGCCGTGCTTCCACAGCCGCTCGAACTTGATGGCATGCACGGCC
>JACRLV010000159.1 GCA_016235145.1 Planctomycetota bacterium | reverse complement strand
CGATCAGGGGAACAACCGCTTTCGCATTCATGGCTTTACCTGCCGAAAAGGGCTGAGCCGCAGACCCGGGGCGCTTCCGGCGCCAGCCGCTGGCCGACCGCGGCGACCTGCACGTTCTCGACGATCGTGCGGGCGATCGTCTCCTGCTTTCCGTTGGTGGGGTTCTTGATCTGGAAGTAGCCCACTACGTCAACGTGGCAGCCCGGGTCCAGGTGGTTGTCCACGCCGGAGCCGTCGTCGATTTTCACGGCAATCGCGCGGAAACCAGTCGGCACGTGAATGCCTGGTTTGGTGCCCGGCGGGAGAAGCATGGACTCCAGCACCGGCACGTCTGCGGGCACGCCCGTGTGGGGGACGCGACCGATCAGTTGCTTCGTATCCGTGAACGCGCCCTTCGGGACGAACTCCAGTGGGAAGTTCAGCTGTTTGAGGTTCACCTCATCAATGGTCGAGCCGCGCGGCACGTCCATGTTCACGGACCATACTTGGACTGTCTTGGGCGCCGATCCCTGCGCCCGCTTGACGTAGTCAAGGCCAAGCTTGGCGGCCAGACCGGCGATGCCCAGACCTGCGATCAGGGGAACAACCGCTTTCGCATTCATGGCTTTACCTGCCGAAAAGGGCTGAGCCGCAGACCCGGGGCGCTTCCGCGTCCCGACACTCGACGATCTTCGGCTCGCACATTGCTTGCTCGCACGCGAGTCCTCCCCGGACTCCCGCGATCGAAACCCGGCCCTGCTCGCCGCACACGCGGCGGGCTGCTGCCGGCCATGTCAGTCGTCGCCCTCCTTCGGGCGAACCGCCGGGCCAGACGGCCCGTCTGCCGAAACTACATTCCTTCCCGCCGCATCGACGCTTCCCCGGTGATCGTTCCCGTGGTGAAGCCGAAGAAGTTTCCGACCAGCGAGACGGCGGAGCGCGGCGCTGAGATCTGCACCGTGACCGTCGGATTAACGTCCGTCGGCATGGTGACGGCGATCGAGCACCTGTTTTCCAGGTGCATCGGCACGAGCAGCTCGGTAGCCCGAGAGCTCACTTCGGCGCTGGACACGCCTGTCAACGCTCCCAAACGCGCTCCTTCGCGAGCGGCGTTCACCATTGTGCTCCGCACCGTGAACAGCCAGCCGAACTCGATGATTCCGAACAGCATCGTCAACAGTACGGGAGTGACGATCGCCATTTCGACCGCAACCGCGGCCCGCGCCAGGCGCGAACGAACTCTAATTCGCTTCATCCCAACCACCCCCCGAAGTAATGCGTCAAAAGCACGCCGATCGTCCCCGCCGTCAGCGGCACGCCGTAGGGCAGCAACTGGCTCGTGTTGCCGAACGTCTTGGCGCCGCCGAATTCTCCAAAGGCCGTTTCGACCTTCTTCATCTTGGTCATGATGGTCTGCATGTTCGCCAGGGCGTACGCGCTGCGGCCGGTCGAGACGATCATGACGATCGCCGCGATGCCGCCGATGACCGCGCCCGCGCCGAAGCTGAGCAGCGTGAGCCACGGTCCGAGCCAGGCCCCGATCGCGGCCATCAGCTTCACGTCGCCGGCGCCCATGCCGTGCATCAGCCATGGCACGATCAGCAGGCCGAAGCCGGTCAGCAGACCCAGACCCGCAACCCACACGCCGTGCGGCCCGAAGAACGCGAGCTGGGCCGCGATGCCCGTCAGCGCAATTGCTGCGTTCAGCCAATTCGGCACGCGCCGCTCGGCGTAATCGATCCAGGACGCATAGAGCGTCCCGGGGATGAGCAGCGCCAGTGTCAATTCCCAATATCCGAAGCTCATCGCCGTCCATTCCCGTTTTGCTTGCGCAGTCGCCGCGGTCCCCCCGGCCTCTGAATCCTCATCGGCTGGTTTTCCGCGTCGAATAATCCATTCGTGGTCCGAAGATCGTTGAAACCCGACAACCGCAACACCTTGCAGTTTTCAATACGCGCCGCGCCTCTCGCGCAGGAATCTCCCGAAATCGCGCACGTTGCGCTTTTTGCCGGCGCCGTCTCGGTCGTACCTGCCGGAACCCGCCGCGAGTAACACGCCTATCGCAATCAGTTCGCAACCAGTGGCGCGGGCCTCCGTGCACGCGATGGCGGGCGGGGACGCCCGCCCCACTCCAGCTTTCGCACGGCGCCAGGCGTGAAAAAGCCGGCGGCCGGCCGACGCCGCATGCGCGACGCCCGCCGGCCGCCCCATCCTCCCTGACGATGCGCTTCGGCAGCCTTACGAGCCGAACGCAGTGCTGTTCACGTCGCTGAACGTCTGATTGACGTTCGAGCCCAGCGCACTGATCGCCGCGATGGCGACCACGATGATCAGGGCCAGCATGACGGCATACTCAGTCGCGGTCGGGCCGTCTTCGCTGCGAATGAAGCTCTGGACGCGGTTCAGGATAGCCTTCATTGTCTACCTCTCCTCAAAATCGGCGGAACCACCCGCCGAACCCACACACCTATCCGAACGCACACGCGTCCGGCGAAATCGCTTTTTTCGACCTGCTAGGGACAGCTCGCGGTCGATTGCCCTTGAGGCGTTGCCGCACGGCGGCGGCCAACAATTCACTCAGCACCAAGACTGTTCAAATCGCCTCGGGTCGTGGCAAGTGAAATCCGCTCGGCGGCGCAAAAATCTGCCGGTTTCGGTGGGGACCGAAAAAACATGCGTCGGGCTCCGGGTATTCAAAGGCTGGGAGCAGCGGCCGCGCGCCGGTGGTTGGCGTTTTGGAAATGCCCCCTCCCCCCCGGCCCTCTCCCGGAGTACCGGCAGAGGGAGCGGGGGCCTCGCATCGGCGGTACGATGCGCCGGTGGAAGTTCGGCCAATCAGCCGATCAGAGCAGCACAGGCGGTGCACCATGGCTTTCGACAAATTCGGCGCCGGCGAAGGGCTCGACGACTGGTCGCGCAAGATCGGCGATCTGATGGACGAAATGATGACGCGCAGTTTCGTCCACTTTCGCCATCACGGCACGTGGGAGCCCTCGACCAATCTCTACGAGACCCGGGACGCCTATTACGTTTGTGTCGAGCTTTCCGGCATCGACGAATCGCAGATGGATGTGCAGTGCGCGGACGGCCGCAAGCTGACCATCTCCGGACAGCGCGACCAGCCGCGGCCGCCGAATGTGGATGGGCCGCTCAGCGTCTATGCGCTCGAGATCGACGAGGGTCCGTTCCGCCGCGAAATTGAGATCCCCGAGCCGGTCGTCGCGGATCGCGTCATCGCCGTCTATACCAAGGGATTCCTATGGATCACGCTTCCCCGGGTCGAGCCCGATTAGCCGCCGATCAGGACGAAACCACCGAGGCGCCTTCCGCGATCAGCGAGGAAGTGGGATCGCTCGCGGATGCATTGCCTGCGGATTTTCCGCATGAAATCCCCGTGCTGCCGGTTCGCAACGTCGTGGTGTTTCCCGGTACGGTCGTTGGGTGGCGACCGTCGATCCGCACGTCGATACCGCCACGCCGTCGATGCAACTCGACGCACTCGGCTACAACGCCCGCCGCACCGCCGAGGCGGTCATCGAGCTCAGCCCGAACGTGCCGGAAGAGGCGACCCAGATTCTCAACAGCATCGAGAAGCCGGGGCACCTGGCGGATTTTCTGGCGGCGAATCTTTCGCTGGGCATCGTGCAGAAGCAGGAGCTGCTCGAGACATTCGACGTCGAAGACCGGCTTCAGAAAGTGAATGCGACGTTGCAGAGCCAACTGGAAGTGCTCCAACTCGCCAAGAAGCTCAACACCGACGTCCGCAAGGAGATCGACAAGTCGCAGCGCGAGTACTTCCTTCACGAGCAGATGAAGGCGATTCGCAAGGAGCTCGGCGAGGACGACCGCGCGCAGATCGAGCTCGAAGACCTGAAGAAGCGGATCGATGCGGCGGGCATGCCCGAACTCGTGCTGAAGGAGGC
>JACRLV010000106.1 GCA_016235145.1 Planctomycetota bacterium | reverse complement strand
TGACCAAGAAGCCGCTCCGCAAAGGCGAATCGCTGCGGGCGCGAGTGGAGACCGACCTGGCCGAGCTCAAGGCCAATCCGGTCATGGTGCGGTCCTTTTTTCGGGCCCCGAGTGTAGCCTATGTTATGAACTGATTAGTATCTGTTCGGGTGCAAGCCCGATCAGCAGGCACAGTATTGCACGGCTGAAATCGGGTGCGTACTGGACGAAGCGACCATGCAGACTAGTTCAACCGAATTCACACAGCAGTATTCTGATGGTCTTTGCATCTGGTCGCAGTGATTGGATCCTGCGTTTGGCTTTCACGAATGCTGCCAAGGCGCGGGACTTTGCAACTTCCGCCGAGCTGATGTGATGCTTGGAGGTGGCCTTTGGATGGACTGTGGCGTCGTATGACCTACACTGTCCTGCTCATTGCAATCGGGGTGACCCCCTGGGCAGCCGCGCAAACAAGCCGGCCTGCATTGCTTGAGCGCTCAGTCGCATACAGGTCGAGACTGCGTACGGGAATCATCGAATTAGCAGAGACGCAGTTTGGCGGGGGTCCCAGGGCGGGAACTGAACTATTTCGAAGTGTTCGATTTGCGCAGGATCGGCAGGTGACCGTTCACCGCGGCGATCGCAGCGGCGCCGTCGTTCTCAAGACGGACGGTTCTGTGGCCACGCGGACGCCACGAAACACCTACGAGGCTGACGGCGATCTTATCACTCGTGTCGCCGACCCGCTTGAGACCGCCATCTACCGTAAACACAACTCATCAGTCAAGACGGATTTCCGGTCGCTAGGGTTTTCCGCGAGCGCGGCGACATTCGAAATCGAGCGCATGGTCTGGGGCGAACCGGCCCGGCTTTCGATTCCCAAGACTTTTGAGACCAGCCGCGATGGAGATTTGGAGAAGGTGGTTGCGATCGGCGAATCGGACAGGACGACCTACTGGATCGACTCTGCCCGCGGTGATTCCGTCGTCCGCGTTCGCAAGGAACTGCCCAACGGCCAGTGGTGGGAAAGTAAGTCGGAACTCAGGCAGTTCGACGGCATCTGGTTTCCGGAGAGCATTGTCTGTCGCTCCAGCAAGTTTCACGATGGTGCCGAACCCGAGCGCGTCATCCGCGTGCTCGCGGCGGAGTTCGACGCTCCCGATCATCCGATAGAACTCACGCCCGCTGACATCGGCATGGAATGCGGCATGAATGTGCTGGTGTCAGAGGCGGGCAAACCCACCCAGACCGGACGATGGGATGGCCAGGACGTTGTTTCCGATCAGCAGTATTTCGACCGTCTCGCAACTGGCGAGATTCGCGAGAGCCCGCGTTTGCGCGAAGCAGTACTGCGCTTAGCGCAGGGCGATTCCTCTGAAAACCCGGCCGCGCCTGCCGGCGCCGCGCCGACCGCGGGCGTGGGGTCGGGAGACATAATGGCGGTCGCCAAGGACGTCTTGACGAAGGCCGTCGGAATGACTCTCTGGGAAGATGACGTATCCGAATTCATCCGCAAGTATCAGTTGGACGCAGAGCAGGCGGATAAGGCGACTGCCTTTCTGCACGACGCCCAGGAGCGCGCCGCCGAGTACCTGCGGCGCAACAAGGCGGAGTTCGCCGCGCTGGAGCAGCTACAGGCGCAAGCGGGCGATACGCAGTCTGGCCGGGCGAAGTACAACGACAAACTGCTGACGCTCGTGCGGCCGATCACCGAAATCAAAGAGAGGAAACTGATGCCACGTCTGAACAAGCTCCCGACGCGGGCACAGCGCGCAGCAGCCGAAAAACCAGTCGGAGCACCATAGGAAAGCGTCGGGCCTCCGAGTCCGACGATGTTCGCGTTCGATTTCGTCGTCGGACTCGGAGGTCCGACGCTACGAAATGCGGGGCGATTGCTCTCCGCCGGAAGCTGGCCTGCGACCGCGTTTACGAAGCCTTGCGCTTTCGCCGCCGCTGTTTGACCAGGCCGGTCGGGCGCACGCCGGGGACGCGCGGCCGGAGCTCGCCCAGGATCTCCACCACGTCGCGGGCGTTGTCGGCGAAGACGTCGGCGCCGACTTCGCGCCACAAGCCGTCGGCCCGATTGAATACGCCGCCGCTGACGACGATGTTCATGTCCGGGCAGAGGCCGATCTCGCGGATGTTGAGGACCATGTTGCGGGTCATGGGCACGCCGCCGGGCTGCGTGCCGAAGATCAGCAGCACCGCGGGGCGGAGCTGGCCCGTGAGGGTGACCATTTCGTCGTAGGGCACGTCGCCGCCGACCAGAAAGACCTCCCAGCCTTCCGCCTGCAACAGGTCGGCCATCGCCTGCGCGCCGACCTCCTCGCGCGGCTCGTCCGCGCAATAGACCAGCACGCGTTTGCCGCGCGGCTGCGCCTTGGAAAGATGCGCCTGAAGCTGGTCCGCGACGGTCCGGTTGATTCGAGTCGTCATGCTTTCGTGCGCGATGTTGATCCGGTCGTCGCGGAAGAGCCGCTCGACCTGGGCGATCGAAGGAAGGACGACATTATGCAGCAGGTCCGCGGCGGGCCGGCCGGCCGCGATCGCGTCCTGCATGAGGGCGAAGCACTCGGCGCGGCGGCCGGCGAGAAGCGGCTGCAAATAGCGGGTCAGGAGGGGTTCGGGCATGGATGCGGGCTCCAGTTTCGATCGGTAGGCGCGGCTCCCCCGCGCCGGCCCGGGCAATGCCCGGCCGATCAGATCCATAGAATCCGGCACATCCATCGCCGGCGAGTTGTCTGCATGATTTCGACGCTTTGCGAAACGCGTCGTTGACACGCTACGTATCGACGTTCGGAAGCGGTTTTCTTCAGCGATCGCGCAAGGCCGCCCTCGAATTTTCGCGCGCTGCTGATAACGCGGCCGCCTGCTGATAACATCGCTTGCTTGCCGTGATGAAGGAGATGTCGGGCGTCGCCGCCAAAGCGCGCCGCCTGCGGATTCCGCACCGTGGGGCGCTGACCGCTATGCAACTTCCACCCTGCCTGGCCTCCTGGTTCGACGCTCGCGGGTGGAAGGCCTTTGCCTTTCAGAAGCGGACCTGGGAAGCGTATGCGGACGGGCAAAGCGGGCTGGTTCACGCGCCGACGGGCGTCGGAAAGACCTACGCGGTCTGGCTCGGGCCGCTGATCGAGTGGCTTGCCGAGCACGCGGATTCATTTGGCGCCGCCGGCGCGCAGGGACAGGAAGAAGCCAAATCGCGCGCCCGGCGAGCTTCGTGCGCGCCGCTGCGGGTGCTTTGGATCACGCCGCTACGGGCCCTGGCGGCAGACACGGTCGAGGCGCTTCGCGCTCCGCTGAACGAATTGCGGATTCCGTGGTCGGTCGAGCCGCGAACGGGGGACACCTCCGCCGCCGCCCGAGCCCGGCAGCGCGAACGCCTGCCGACGGCGCTGGTCACGACCCCGGAGAGCCTCTCGCTGTTTCTGACGCACGCATCGACGCGCGAGACGTTCTCCACGCTGCGATGCGTCATCGTCGACGAATGGCATGAGCTGCTTTCGACCAAGCGCGGCGTGCAGACCGAGCTGGCGCTCGCGCGGCTGCGGGCGTGGCTGCCGAACCTGTGCATCTGGGGCCTGTCGGCGACACTCGGCAATCTGGACCAGGCCCGCCAGGTGCTCCTGGGATCGGACGCTCAGCGCGGCGTTCTGATCTCCGGCGAAATGCCGAAACGCTACCGCGTCGATACGCTGATCCCGCGCGACATCGGACGATTTCCCTGGTACGGGCACGTCGGCGCCACGGGCGTCGAGGGCGTCGTGGCGGCGGTCGAAGGCGCTCGATCCACGCTGCTCTTTACCAACACGCGCTCACAGGCCGAAATCTGGTTCCGCTTGCTGCTCACGGCGCGGCCGGACTGGCTCGGCGCGATCGCGCTGCATCACGGCTCGCTCAGCCGCGAAATTCGCGAGCGGGTCGAGGACATGTTGCGCGAGGGGAAGCTGCGTTGCGTCGTGTGTACGTCGAGCCTGGACCTGGGCGTTGATTTTTCGCCGGTGGACCAGGTCATCCAGCTCGGCAGCCCCAAGGGAATCGCCCGGCTGATGCAACGGGCCGGCCGCAGCGGACACCAGCCGGGCGCGCAGAGCCGTGTGCTGTGCGCTCCCGCGCACGCATTCGAGCTGGTCGAATTCGCCGCGGCCCGGGCCGCCGTCGCCGCCCGCGACATCGAACCGCGCACGCCGCTGACCAAATCGTTGGACGTGCTGGTTCAGCACCTGGTCACCATCGCCCTGGGCGGCGGGTTCGTGCCCGACGAGCTGTACGAAGAAGTGCGGTCCTCACACGCCTATCGCGAGCTGACGCGCGAGGAGTGGGGCTGGGCGATGGAATTCGTGCTGCACGGCGGCGACGCGCTGCGGGCCTATCCGCAGCACGCGCGGGTCGTGCAGGAAGACGGGCGCTGCGTCGTGCGCTCGCGGATGGTGGAGCGCCTGCACCGCCTCTCGATCGGCACGATCACCAGCGACGCGACGATCGCCGTCCGCACGACGCGCGGCGGGCGGCTCGGGACGATCGAGGAGTCGTTCATCGGACGGCTTCGGCCGGGCGACGTGTTCGTCTTCGCCGGCAAGACGCTGGAACTGGTCCGCGTTCACGGCATGACCGCGACGGTGCGGCCGGTGAAGAAAAGCCGCGGCGTCGTGCCGCGCTGGAACGGCGCGAGGTTTCCGCTTTCGACGCAACTGGCCCAGGCCGTGCGACGGCGGCTGGACGAAGCCCGCCGGGGCGAATTCGCCGACGCGGAAATGCGGGCGGTTCGGCCGCTGCTGGAGCTTCAGGCGGAATGGTCACGCCTGCCGGAGCCGGGCCAGGTGCTGATCGAGCACACCTTTACGCGCGAGGGCTGGCATTACTACTTGTTCCCATTCGAGGGCCGCCTGGCGCACGAGGGTTTGGCGGCGCTGCTCGCCTATCGGCTGACGCAGCGGGAACCGCGCTCGCTGCACCTGAGCGCGAACGACTACGGTCTCGAGCTTCTGTCGCCGACGGAACTCTTGCTCGCCGAATCGGACTGGCGCGAGTTGTTGCGGCTGGACGGCGTGACCGAGGATTTGCTGGCGTGCCTGAACGTGACGCAGCTCGCCCGGCGGCAATTCCGCGACATCGCCCGCATCGCGGGCCTGATCTTCTCAGGCTATCCCGGCGCGCCGCGGCTTTCACGGCATTTGCAGGCTTCCAGCGAACTGTACTTCGACGTGTTCAACGAGTTCGACGCGGAGAACCTGCTTCTCGACCAGGCCCGCCGCGAAGTGCTGGACCAGCAGCTCGAAGTCCGCCGAATCCGCGAGGCGCTTGAACGCACGGCCGCCGCCGCGCTGTGTCTGGTCGAGACGCGGGAACTTTCGCCGCTGGCGTTTCCGCTGTGGGCAGAGCGCTTGCGGACGCAGTATGTGAGCAGCGAGTCGTGGGCGCAGCGCGTGCAGCGGATGTCGGCGACGCTGGAGCGGGCGGCCGGTGCGGTAAAGCGTCCGGGCCGGCGCGCCGGTACACCGGCCCCTCGGGATGGCGCCCGTCCGCTTCGGGAAGCGCAAACGCCGAGCTGAGGGCAGCGCGGTTCGGAATACGGGCCCTCCTCGAACGGGTGTAGTTCAAAACTCCGGCAGATCCCTATGTCGGAGCCCCAAGCGCCAGCGCGCGGGTATTTGTGCGAAAGGTCGTCATCCTTGAAAAATACCCGCGCGCTGGCGCTTGGGGCTCGGATCATGCCAGAGTT
>JACRLV010000158.1 GCA_016235145.1 Planctomycetota bacterium | reverse complement strand
TGCGAGCCGAAAACGCCGCACTCGTAGCGTCGGACCTCCGAGTCCGCCGGCGAAACGCACACGCCCGTAGCGTCGGACCTCCGAGTCCGACGGCGAAACGCACACGCCCGTAGCGTCGGACCGCCGAGTCCGACGGCGAAACGCACACGCCCGTAGCGTCGGACCTCCGAGTCCGACGGCGAAACGCACATGCCCGTAGCGTCGGACCTCCGAGTCCGACGGCGAAACCGCGTTTGAAAACCACGTCGGACTCGGAGGTCCGACGCCACGGCGTCCGACGCTACGGCGGCACTTGTTCCAGTCTATTCCCGTCGTGGACCCGGAAAAGGCCGTCCCGTTAGATAAAGATCCGAACGAATCGCCAACGCGGCCCATTGCCGCGCGTGCGGAACCTCCTCGCGATCTTTTACGAGATACTCGAACTCGCCGCGGCGAGTCCAGACCATTTTCAACTGTTCGGCCGTAACCTCCGACCGCCACCAGTTCTCGATTTGCTCCCAGCCGGCCTCGTCGATCGTGGGGGGAAGGACCGCGGCGGGTGGTCCGGCGATTCGCGGCGGCGGCGCCAGCGGGTCGGGCTCGACGTGAGGACCGAGCAGCAGCGGCTGTACCCGCGAGCCGAGCGAGCGAGCGACGGTCGCCAGCACCTCCCGCGATGCGGACTCGCACGCGGCAGCCACTTCCGGGACGCCGGTTCGCCGGCCTTCCAGCAGTGCGTCCATCGCTGAAGCGTCGCCGCCGTCGACGCGGATCCGCAAAGCGGCTGCTGCGTCTGGCCTGGTCGGCAGCAGTTCAGGCGGCAGCGTTCGTAGCGGCCGCGAGGTCGGTTCGCCGCCGTGGAAGCGAATCTTCGCCGCCCCGCAGTCGGCGGTCGTCAGATAGAAGCAGTAGCGAGGGTCGTCGAGCAGCGCGGGGAACGAAAACACCAGCCGCCGAACGCCGGCGTCGTCAGCCTCCGCCACGTCCACCTCGAACGCGCCGGTTTCTACGTGCAGGCCGCGCGGGAGCGGGCCCGGTCCGCGAAACGCCTCAAGCAGAAACCGCCCGAGCAGTCGCGAAAACCAGGGCTGCCCTTCGATGGATACCGCGAAGCTGTTTGGCGAAAGCTGCTCGACCGTAACACGCTGTTCAATCAAGACCGGCTGCGGAGCATACGCCAGCACGTGCAGCCGGCTCGATTCGAAGCTCTTTCCGAGCAGTCGATCAAGCTGCGGCTTGGCGTAGATGTTGACGAATGGAGCGTTGATGAGGTACACGTCTTTCACGGCGGTTGCGGGAGGATCGGCGGCGACCCACGCCGGCAATAGCCGCTCGGCGGCGATCATTCCGCTCCATTGCCAGCGGTTCAACGCCGTCAGCCCCATCGTCGCCAGCAGCGACCCGATCGCGATCGCGGGCGAGAGTGCCCAGCGCGCGCGGACGGAAGCGCGCGTTTCCGAATTCGTGTTCCGCCGGGCCGCTGGGCCGAGTACCAGCGCGATCGTGAATCCGACTCCGGCGAGATAGCCGGAATGGGCCGTCGCGATCACCGGCGTCACCGGCAAAACCGCGAGCAGAATCCAAAGCGGCCAGATCCACCAGCCGCGCATCCGCCGCGCCGCGATGAAATAGCCGAGTCCCAGGACCGAGACGATCGCCAGCATGGCGAAGCAAGTCCCTGGCGTTTCGCTCCAAGGGTCGTATCGCCCGGTCGGCCCGATCATCATCGGCGCGGGCCAGATGGCGGTCGTCAGGTAGTGCAGGAGCTTGGCGGCGCAGAATCCGAGATAGGCGCCCCAGTCGCCGTCGGGCCTACGGATGTACACATCCGGCATGCCGAGCGTGATCACCTTTGCTCGCCAGGCGAGGAACGCAATACCGAGGACGGCGAACGACACGTAGGGAACGAAACGCGCTCGTACGCGCCGCCAGCCGCCGAATGCCAGATCAAACGCGATGGCGATCGGCGGGAGGAGCAAGGCGTTCTCCTTGGTCAGCAATCCAAGCAGCCAGAAGGCGGCCGTCAGCGCGAACCATCCACGGCGAATCTGCGGCGAGGCCAGATTCGATTGCAACGAGGCACTGGGCGCGATGGATATCTGCGATGCGCGAATGTAACAGAGCAGCGCCGCGAGCGTCAGGACGGTCTGCTGGACGCAGTTCTGCGAACTGGACCACTGGACGGTCATGACGGCATGCGGATAGACCGCCATTGAAAGTCCCGCGACCGCGCTCCAGAATCGGTCCGCCATCAGCCGAAACGCCAGCCGCCAGGTCATCAGCACGCAGAGGAAGTGAAGCAGCAGGCTGTAGGCGTGCAGCCAGAACGGGTCGTCGCCGCCCAGCGCGTGGTAGATCGTCTTCATCGTCAGGATGAAGAGCGGCCGGGCGTATTCCCAGCGCATCTCGCGCGTCTGCCACCAGTGATGAACCCAGTCGGCAGGCTGGATGGTCAACGAGCGCTGCAACTCGTCGAGCGACCAACCGGATTCCCGCAAGTGCTTCTGATGCTGCCAGTCGTCCAGGACGGTTCCATCCCGCAAGCACCAGGCGTGTCCGAGGAGCACCGCCGCCGCCAGGAGCAGGATCGTGACCCAGCGGGTGAGGCCGGTTTCGGTTCTGTGCGGTTGCGCCGGCATGGGGATGGAGGGCGTGTGCTCGAAGGTTTGCTGCATCGCTGGCGGGGATTCTATCCGAAGCCGGCGGCGGTGTGCGATTCCGGCGCCCGTAGCGTCGGACCTCCAAATCCGACGAAAAAGCGGCTCGAATGATCGGCCGCGAGCGGGTCTTCTGTCCGGACAATCCGAGCCCTCAGCGCGGGCGTTGCCCGCAGCCCAAGCGTCAGCGCGCGCCAAGAAGCGTAGCGGCCGGCGTCTCGCCGGCCGTAGGTCGTCGAATCGGCGCGATCGGGGTCGTTCCCGATCTACGGCCTGCGAGACGCAGGCCGCTACCTCGCTCCGTGCATCGGCGATCCACACAGCGCCCGAAAACTCCTCTCGCGCCGCGAGATTTTTCGGGAGACGAATCAAGCGCCAGCGCGCGGGGTTTCGCACGAAAGAGCAGCTTATCGAGTAATACCCACGCGCTGGCGCTTGGGGCTCGGTTTCTGGCGGCGTGGTTGACTGCGCGCGGACTACGTTGGCAGCGTCCAGCAACCGCTGACGGTGAGCGGGCTCGTACGTCCCGTGACTTCAGGGAGTGTGATCGGAACGCCATCTTGGCAGAGCGCGCCGAGCACGGCCATCTCGATCGCTTCGCGATGCGAGGCCGGCATGCCGACGGACGCGAGCGGAGTGCAGGGGGTGCCTGCTGCTGCCGCGATTCGTCGCACCAACGCGCTGTTCATCGCGCCGCCGCCGGCGAGGAGGATGCGATCCGCCTTCGGCAGCGCCGCGGCGATCACGTGCGCGATCGCGTCGCACGCGCTTGCCAGCACATCCGCCGGCTGTTCGGTTCGCGTAGCGGCGAGCCAGTCGAGCGATTCGTCGGTCGTTCCCAAGGAGCGTCCGGAACGCCGCTGACGATCCAGCCGTTCGATCATCACGTCGCGCAGGCGATCGATCACGTCGCCGCGCGTCGCCGTCGCGCCGTCGGCGTCGAACGGCTGATCGAGCAGGGCTTGGGCCAGGGAATTCAACAACTGGTTGCAGACGCAGATGTCCCCGCCGCGAACCTGTTCGACAAAACGTGCGTGGTCATGCATATCCGCCGAATCGCCGCCGTCAGCACGCGGCAGCCACGTGTAGTTAGCGAAGCCGCCGAGGTTGAGTACGGCGAGCGATTCCGTCTCGCTGCGCAACAGGACGTAGTCCGCCAGCGGCGTGATGGGCGCGCCCTGCCCGCCCGCGGCCAGGTCGCCGGCCCGCAGATCGGACAAGACCGGCGTTCGCAACTCGTGCGCGATGACGGCCGGCGTGAGCAGTTGCCAGCTCACGGGCGGTGCGTGGTAGACCGTCTGGCCGTGTACGACGATCAGGTCTGTTTGCGGACGATTCGCCAGAAGCTCACGCAAGACCGGAACATGGGCGAGCGAAAAGTCGCGCGCCAACCCGGCGATCTGGCCGGCGCTCATCGGCGACTGATTCGCCAGCCCGCGCAGACGCACCGAAAGCTCGCCGAGCGGATGCGACGAATATCGAACCGGCGTCGCGCGCATCGCCAGGCCCGTGCCCTCGACGCGCACGAGCGCCGCGTCGATCGCGTCCATGCTCGTTCCGGTCATGCAGCCGACGATGTGCCGCGTGCGCATGGCGCGATTCTCCACGGGCGCGTCGCCACAGCCGGACAGCTGCGACCGCTACTCCATCGTCCAGGTCGGCAGGCGACCGGGCGTCCAGGGAGCGCCCGCGGCTTCGACGCGTTTTTCCAGCGCGGGCAGGTCTTGCTCGATGGCGCGTCGCAGCGCGTCGAGAACCTTTGCAAAATCCCCGCCCGCCTGGCGGTACTCGACCTGCTGCGATTGCGTCGGCGGCTGCGTGGTGTACCAGTTGCTTTCCACCATGGCGCCGATTCGTTCGAGAATCGAGATCGGCGCGGGCTCGTTTCGCCGCGAACGCGTCGAGTCGCCGCGCAGCAGGATGCTCTGGTCTTTCAGGCTCTTCTCGATCGCCTGGCAGTCCCGCAATAGAGCTGGGTCGGCGCTGGGCGCGTCGATGATCGCTTTGCGCAGGTGGGCGATGCGATTGGACGCCTCATCGAGGGCCCGCGAGGCGCCTTCGGCGGCGCGCTGCAAACGGGAGACCTTCTTCGTGAACGCGAGCCGGGCGTCGCGGTCTCTTGCGGCGAAGGTCGCCAGCTCGAGCGGAACAACCTTGAACGGAACCGGATCGACGAGTTGCGTCACTTCGCCGTCGACCTCCTTGAAAAGCCCGACGGTGTAATTTCCGGGGCTCGCCAGCATTCCCTCGGGGTCGCGCTCCCACGGCGCCCGCTCGCCGCCGCCGCCGAGCCGCGTCGGCGATGTCGAGCTGTAGCGCAGATTCCACGCCACGCGGTGCATGCCCTTTTCGCGCGGGCCGGTCAGCCGCTGCACGACCTCGCCGGCTTCGTTGCGCACCACCAGCAGGATGCGCGGCTCGGCTTCCTGGTCCTCTTCGCGGAGCTGGTCGAACGTCGGATAGGGAGGCGTCAGATTGTCCTTGGCCGCCTTCTTTTCCGCCTCCTTGCGGCGCTCCTTTCGCGTGGTGAGCTTGTCCTTCAGGTAGTACGTAACAGTCGCGCCATACGGCGGATTCGGCGCCGCGTAGAACGACGCGCCTTGCGAGCCGCGCCCGTCGCGGCCGCCGAGCCGCCCCGCTTGAACGTAATGCAACGCGTCCTTGATCGGGAAAACGTACGCCGGCTGCTCAAGCAGCTCCGGCGTCGCAAGCCGCAGCGGCGTGTAGTCGTCGAGCACGTAGAAACCGCGGCCGAACGTGCCCAGCACCAGGTCGTTCTCGCGCTCCTGAATGTCGATGTCCTTGACGCAGATTGTCGGCAGCCCGCCGCCGAGCTTGGTCCACTTTTCCCCGGCATCGGTTGTGAAGTAGACGCCGAACTCCGTTCCGACGAAGAGCAGCTTCGGATTGACGTGGTCTTCGGCGATGGTCCAGACGATCTGGCGATCGGGCAGTCCGGCCGCGATCGGCTTCCACGTGCGGCCGCGATCCGAGCTGACGAGCAGGTACGCCTTGAAATCGCCGTTCTTGTGGTTTGAAAATGCCGCGTAGACGCGGTCGGGATCGTGCTGGCCGGCCCGCAGACAGCTCACGTACGTTTGGTCGGGAACACCCGGGAACGTCTCGATCTTCCGCCAGGTCTGGCCGCCGTTCTCCGTCACCTGCACGAGCCCATCGTCGGCGCCGACATAGATCAGGCCCTGTACCAGCGGCGACTCGCTCAGCGCGACGAGGTTTCCGAAGAAGGAGGTCGACGCACTTTTCGCGATGGCATCGACGCCCCAGACTTTTCCCATGACCGGCAGCGCGTTGCGGTCGATCTGCCGCGTCAGGTCGGGGCTGATGCACTCCCAACTGTCGCCCTGGTTTTCCGAGCGAAACACCTTGTTCGCCGCAAAGTACAGGCGCTTGTGATTGTGCGGGCTGATCAATAGCGGCGAATCCCAGTTCCAGCGCAGCGGCTCCTCGCCGGGCGCTTCGTGCGGCTTAATGTCCAGCTCTTCGCTGCTCCTGCGGTCGAACCGAATCAGGCCGCCATGCTGCGACTGGCTGTAGACGATATTGGGATCGACCGGATCGACCTGCGTCTCGAAGCCGTCGCCGCCGACGGTCGTGAACCAGTGCTCATTGGCGATGCCCATTCGATCGAGCGTGCGCGAAGGGCCGCCGACGGTGTTGTTGTCCTGCGTGCCGCCGTAGATGAAATAGAACGGGGCCGCGTTGTCGACACAGACGCGATAGAACTGCGTGATGGGCAGGCTGGGGCGGAAGACCCAGTTTTCCGCCCGGTCCCAGGTTTCATACAGTCCGCCGTCGCAACCGGCGAGCCAATGTTGCGGCTCCTTCGGGTCGAACCAGATCGCGTGGAAATCGACGTGAGTAGCCGTGAGCTTCACCCGGCGGAAGGTCTTTCCGCCATCGAGCGACTCAGCCAGAAAAGTATCGACGGCGATGACGTGGTCGACGTCGTGCGGGCTGGCGAAGATCTCCTGGTAATACATGGGGCTGGACGGTTGAAAATCGCTGCGCTTTTCCCAGCTTTCGCCGCGGTTCATCGAACGGAAGAAGCCGCCCTTGCCTTCCGCCGCCTCGACGATCGCGTAAACGAAGTCGGGCTGAACCGGCGAGATGGACAGCCCGATGCGCCCCAGATCGCCTTCGGGCAGACCGCGATTCACCTTTCGCCATGACGCGCCGCCATCGGTCGATTTGTAGATCGCTCCCTCGGGCCCGCCGTTGATGAGCGTCCAGACGTGCCGACGGCGCTGGTAGGCCGTGGCATAGACCACTTCAGGATCGCGCGGATCGAGGGCCACGTCGCTCACGCCGGTGTCGTCGCTGATGTGAAGGACGCGCGTCCAGGTCGCGCCGCCGTTCGTGGTCTTGTAAAGGCCGCGGTCGGCGCCGGATCGCCAGAGCGGCCCTTGTGCGGCGACGTAGACGACGTCGCTGTTGCGCGGGTCGATGACGATTCTGCCGATGTGCTCAGAGTCTTTGAGCCCGAGATTTTCCCAAGTCGCGCCGGCGTCGCGACTGCGATAGACGCCGTCGCCGAAACCGACGCTGCGCTGGCTGTTGTTTTCGCCGGTGCCGACCCAGACGATAAATGGGTTGCGCGGGTCAATCGCGAGGCAGCCGATCGAATACGAGCCCTGGCTGTCGAAGATCGGCGAAAAAGTCGCTCCGGCGTTGGTCGTCTTCCAGACGCCGCCGGAAGCCGCAGCGACGTACCACTCCGCCGAGCTGGCCGGGCTGACGGCGATATCGATGATGCGCCCGCCGCTGAAAGCCGGACCGATTCCGCGGAATTTCAGGCCGGCGAACGTCTCCGCTCCTGCCGCGGCCGGTTGAGACGCGGGCGCGGATGTTGAGGCCGGGCTGCTGGCGGGTACTTCCTGGGCCGGGGCCGGCCAGACGGTTGAACAGGCCGACAGAGCGGCTACGAAGAACGCGTTTCGTGAAAGCATGCGGTGCAACTCCGAATCGACTGCGTTTCGGTCGGATGAAACGAATCTCGAATTGTAGCGGCCGATCCGGCGCGTGCATCGCGGCTGAGTTGCAGTTTTTGCGAACGGAGCGTGGCCGGGAATCGTAGCACACCATCCGAGCCCTCAGGGCGGGCGTTGCCCGCAGCCCAAGTCCGGCGCGCGGCAATCACTGTAGCGGCCGGCGTCTCGCCGGCCGTAGAGCATGGGACCGACCGCGCATTCCGGATCCACCCGCGGTCTACGGCCTGCGAGACGCAGGCCGCTACGTTCGCGCGCCGGCCATCACTTCATCACCCGACAAATCCCCTCGCGCCGCGAAGATCCGTCGGAAGATGAATCAAGCGCCAGCGCGCGGGTGTTTGCGCGATTGGGCGCGATTATTGAGGAATTCCCACGCGGTGGAGCTTGATTCAACTCCAGACGATTCTCCGCGTTCCAGGCGGAAGCCGCGATTTCAAGGGCGGCACGATCAAGTCGTCGCGCCCTGTGGATCGTCCGGGCGAAAACGCGAATCGCGACTGCTTGTCCGTGTTTCGATTTGCAACGTGCGTCCTCCAACCCCACGGCCAAGCGATCGCGGTTGATTCGTACGAGCAGCGCGGCCCCGTTCGCGCGATCGCTTGACCGTGCCACCCAACGCCGTTAACCAACTCTGGGGGTTCCTTGCAAGTTCATCCGATTAATTTCGGTCTTTTCTTGCAGGGTGAGCCTGCGCAAAAACGG
>JACRLV010000157.1 GCA_016235145.1 Planctomycetota bacterium | reverse complement strand
GTGTGGGCCGCATTTACGCTGCTCGCAACACTCGCGGTGCAGGCCGTCGCCTGGCTGCTGCGGCTTCAGCCCGAATTCATCGGCGACAGCGCCAAGCACCTGCTGCTTCCCATCGCGCTCATCTCCCTGATCGCGCTGGCAGTCGCGGAACACCGACCGGCGGCCGATTACGGGCTGGCGATCCCGGCGGATTGGGCCCGCGTCGGCCGACGGGGGCTGTCGATCGGGTTGGTCGCAGGCATCGCGTACTACGGCACATGCTGGCTGGTCGGCGCGATGGGCTACCCCGGCTCGTCGCGCTGGATCGACTGGCTGGATCCGATCTGGATTACGCCGGTCGCGCTGATCGTGGCGTTCGCTCACCAGCTTGTCCTGAGCGGGTATTTCCTGAGCCTGTTCCGCGAGCGGTACGGTTCGATCGTCGCGGTGCTTGCGACGGCGGTCGCCTTTCCGCTGCTGCTGCGAATCGGTACGCCGGACCGGCTGTTCAGCGGGCGGGACTGGCGCTCCGACGTGGGGCTGGTGCTGGTGCAGATCGTGCTCGGCACGCTGCGCATCCGGACGGGGAGCATCCTTCTCGGCGGCGGTTTGCTCGGCGGCTTCCTGATCACAATCCGAATCGTCGAACAGACGCACGTGCTCGACTTCGTGCGCGAGTCGCCCTGGCTGCCCTGGCTCGCCGTCTCGGGCGATCCGCGACAGTCGCCGGCGTTCTGGGCGCTGTCGGCGGTTTCTGCGCTGGCGGCGGCGTTCCTGCCGTTTCGCGTGCCGCCCGCGACGAGCAGCGCGGCGATTCCATCCAGCCTGAAGCGCGTCTATCCGCTGGCGATGCCGCTGTGCCTGGCGTCGATCCCGGTGCAGCTTGCGGTGCTCGCGCGTGCGCATTGGCGGGTGGGCCCGGATTACATCGCGCGGCTGATCGGCATGCTCGTGCTCTCCGCGATCAACGAGGTGATTTGCCTTCCGGAGCGGCTGATCGCGCCGCTCGTCGCGCGGCGCGCGGTTCCGCCGCCGATCTTCATCCTCGGCGTGCATCGCAGCGGGACGACGCACCTGCACAACCTGCTGGCGCTTGATCCGCAGCTCGTCGCGCCGCGCAACCACCACGTGCTCAACCCAATCGGGGCATTGCTGTTCGGCTGGCCGATGTCGGGGCTGATCGGGGCGTTCATCCCCTGGCAGCGCCCGATGGACGCGATGCAGTTCCACCTGTTCAGCGCGAATGAGGAAGAGTTCGCGATCGCCTGCGAGAGCTCGCTTTCGCCCTATTGGGGCTGGGTGTTTCCGGCGCAGGGGCGCGAGTACGATCGGTTCCTGTATCCGTCCGGGTTCTCGGGATCGCAGCGACGAGGCTGGCTGCGCGTGAACCGCCGGCTGCTGAGAAAGCTCGTGTTCTGGTCCGGCCGGCGGCCCGTGCTGAAGAATCCGTGCAACACCGGGCGTCTGGAGATGCTGTTGGAGCTTTCGCCCGACGCGCGGATCGTCCACATTCACCGCAACCCGTACGACGTCTATCGCTCCAACATGCACTTCGCACGCGAAGGACAGGTTCTCTTTCAGCTTCAGGATCCGCCCGCGACCGACGCCTACCGCGACCGCTTCCTGGAACTGTACGAGAAGATGGAGAGCGAATTCGTCGCCCAGGCCGCGCGCCTGCCCGCCGGCCGCTTGGCGGAGGTCGCATTTGAAGAGCTCGAATCCGATCCCGTCGGCGTGATCCGCCGCATTTACTCGCAGCTCGATCTGGAATTCTCGCCGCGCTATGAGCAGCGGCTGCTCCGCTATCTTGAGAGCGTCGCGGACTACAAGAAGAACCGCTTCAAGCCGCTTGCTCCGGAAGATCAGGCCAGGGTCGATGCGTCGATGGGGCCGCTCATGGTCCGCTGGGGATATTCGCCGGCACGGGCCCCTGGTTGAGCAATTCTCGAGTCGCTTCGACGGGAATGTGAGTGCGTATGCTGGAGTTGTCGATCATCACGGCGTGCCTGCTGCTGGGCGGGCCTCCATCCGATGCGAGCGGACAGGCCGCCGCGGATTCGCGTGCGGCTGCGAGGGAGGCGATCGCGAAGGGCGTCGCGTTCCTGGTCGGCAGCCAGAACGAGGACGGCTCGTGGGGCGGGCCGCGCGGAGCGATCTGGACCTTCACCGGCGATGTCTGGTCGAATCCCGAAACGCACCGCGTCTGGAAGGTGGCGACGACCGGCCTGGCCGTCATCGCTCTGGCACGCGCCGAATTGCCGCAGACGCGCGAGGCTTGCGAGCGCGGCGCCAAATACCTGATCGCCAACGTGGACGTCCATCGCCCCAGCGAGTGGGACACGGCCGATTGCTGGGCGTCGATCTACGCGCTCGAAGCGTTCGCTGCGATTCTGCGTTGCGATTGGTTCGCGCGCGATGAGGCGTTCATGCAGGCGGTGCGGCGAGCCGCGGCGGTGTCCGTCGAACGTCTGAAACAGGCGGAAGCGCTGGGCGGCGGGTGGGGATACCTGGAATTCGACCAGCCGCGAACACAGCAACCGCAATGGTCGACCAGCTTCACCACGGCCGCGGGGATGGTCGCGCTGTTCGACGCCCGTTCGGCAGGCCTGCCGATTGACGAGGAGCTTTTCACGCGCGCAAGAAAGGCCGTTCGGCGGTGCCGGCTGCCTAGCGGCGCGTACACATACTCCGTTCCGGCGATTCCCGATCCCCGCCATTCCGAGTGGATCGACCAGATCAAAGGATCGCTCGGCCGCACGCAGTCGTGCAACCTCGCGCTGCTCGAGGCCGGAGAAGCGATCCCTGAAGAGCGCATCCGCGACGGGCTGGACGATCTCTTTCGATATCACCGGTTTCTGGACATCGCGCGAAACCGCCCGATCCCGCACGAGGCGTATTACTACAACTCGGGCTACTTCTACCTCTTCGGTCATTACTATGCGGCCCGCCTGATTTCCACGCTGCCCGCGCCGCAGCAGGAGCCGTACTGCATCCTGCTCCGCCGCGAAGTGATCAAGATCCAGCAGGCGGACGGAGCAATGTACGACTACGACATGCACGCATATCACAAGCCGTACGGAACCGCGTACGGCGTAATGGCCTTGGTCGAATCCCTGAAGACGCCGGCCCCCTAGTGTAGCTAGTCAGAAATAGTGCATCACGGGTGGTACGGGCGTCTCGCCCGTTGTCCGACCCGGGCGGGACGCCCGGACCACCCTGTTAAGATGCAAACAGCGCGACTAAATACACTAGCGGGCTATTTCGCCTCACGCCAGTCGAGGAGCAGCTCCACGTAACGGTCGAGCAGCGCCGAGATTCGGGCGCGCGGGACGTGCGGCTCGAAGAACGCGGCGGCGATGTTCATGCGATCCTGGGCCGCATTCACGTTGATCGCAAAGCCGGCGTGCCAGGACGCCGGACGAAGCCCGAGGATGTTCACCAGTTTCGCGCCGCAGAACGTCGTCCGCGGCCTGGCCAGCGGCCCCATGAAACCCAGAGGCACCGACGGAGCGTTCGCCAGGCCTTCCGGCAGGAACGACGTGGCGGAGCGCAGCGACCGGGCGAACGCACACGCCAGCAAGCCGGTCGGAATCCGCGAAAGCCAGCCCATCCGCCGCCATTGACGCCGCGCGCTGCCGTCCGCCAGCGAGTCGCGCAGAGCGTCCGCCACCGCGTCGGCCGAGGCACGGCGGTCGGCGGCGATCGCGGCGTCGACCCACACCGGCACGGCGCTGAAGACGTTGTGGCACACCGGCCCGCTGTCGCGCTTGCGGCGCTGATCGATCAGGTGCATCGAGCTGTAGCCAAGATTTGGTCCGGCGGGTTGCCCAACGAGTTCGTGCAGCGCGCGGATCGCGCTGGATCGAATGAAGTCCGCAAATCGTGCGACGCCGCAGACGCGCAGAGACGCCTCGCGCACCGCCGCGGCTTGCGCAACCGACAGACGCCGAATCTCAACTCCCATTCGGGCGGGCGGCTTTCCAGCCGCAGCGTCCACCAGGCGGACTGCGCGGATGCTCCGCCGCGGCTTAGCCTGCACGGGCGCCGCCGCCGAAACTTCCTTCCGGGACAGATTTCCCGCGTCTTCGCGCAACTCATCCTCGACGGAGGTGGCGCGCTCGCAAGGCGTCTGCTCGTCGTAGAGCCGGGCCAATTCCTCGATCAGCGTCACGCCGCCGCGGGCGTCGGCGAAAGCGTGCGGCCAGCGAAACAGCAGGCGGTCACCCGTGTCCGACGTGAATCGATAGATCTGGAACGGCGCATGAACCGACCAATCGAGCCGACTGCGCAGCAGCTCTTCCAGCCAGCCGAAGTCGGCGCCGGAGTCCGCCCTTCCCGCATCCGCATGAAACGCCGCCGGCGGATCGTCGCGAAAGTCCCATCGCGGAAAACCAAGCCAACCCGGCGGATGAAGCCGCGCGGCGGCCGCGGGATAGCAACGCTGAAGCGCTCGCAAGGCGGTCGAAAGACCCTTCATGTCGATCGCCCCATCGCACTCCAGCAGAATCCAGATATCGACGCCGGGAAGTGAACAGCGCCGCCACGCTTCGTCGATTGCGAAGAAGATCCGATCCAGGGCGTTGGGCCGATGCGCGTGGGCCACTCAGATTCCTCGGCGGAAGGTCGGAACCGTAATCGCAAACCAGGGCCAGGTCGATACAATGAGATTGGGTGTGCGGGCCCGCGGGAGTTGTGTCATGCAGCTTCTCGAAGTGTCCAGCCGCGAAGTCGTGACCATTTCCTCGATCGATTCGATCGACAAAGCCATCGCCCTGATGGAGGAACACGGCATCCATCACCTGCCGGTGATGGCCGGGCGCACGCCGATCGGAATCGTATCCGATCGCGACATCCTGCTGGCCGTCGGCTGGACCACCAGCGCCGAACGGCAGACCGGCCGGCGCGACCTGGCCTATGTGGTCGGGCCGCGGCGGGTCGAACAGATCATGTCGCATCCGGTGGCCACGATTTCTCCGGATGACACGATCACCCACGCCATCCGGCGGATGATCGACCTTCACATCGGCGCGCTGCCGGTCGTCGGGGGCGGAGAATTGCTCGGGCTGGTCACGGAATCCGACTTGATCAGCCGGCTGCCCGGCTGGGCGGTGTGGCTGCCGGCGGCCCGCGATCTGTGCGACACGCCGGTCTCGGCGGTCATGCACACGCGGATCGGAGCGGTCTCGCCCCAGGCGCGGCTGGACGAGATCATGACCGTTTTTTCTTCCCGCCATGCCCGGCATGTGCCGGTCGTGGTGGATGATCGGTTGCTGGGAATCATTTCGGATCGCGATGTCCGCCGCTCGTTTGGGCTCTCCGCGCTGCGCGACATGCAAGCCCAGGATCAGGGCCGCTATTTTGACGACACGCGCACGGCCGCGGACATCATGACGGTCAACGTCAGCACCGTCGAACCCACGCAGCGGATCGGGGAAGTGGCCAAGACCATGCTTGATCGCCGGGTTCACTGCATTCCGGTCACCGACGGGGATGTGTTGAAAGGCCTCGTCACGCACACGGACCTTGTGCGCGAGATCGTACGGCGCGAAATCGTGTAGAACCGGCCGATCGATCTGCGCCCCGTGCCTTACGACGGACAGCCCGTTGTCATCGACGATGACCCGCCGGAAATCTGACCCCACAATCGGACCTTGCCAGCGCCGGATCGTCTGCTCCGCCACCTGACGCCGCAGGCGGCGGCGGCGACGCCGGCCTGTGTGCAAAGAGAATCAGCTTGGCGCCCGCGATGACCAGCACGACGGCGAGCGCCATGCGCAGCGCGCGCGGCGACATCCGGCGGGCGCCCAGTTCCGAGCCGATCAACGCGGCGACCGCGACCGTCGCCAGCCAGAGCGGCAGACCCGAGGGGATCGCCGGCAGCGTCGGCACGTTTCCCGCCAAACCGGCGATCGAATTCACCAGGATGAACGCCGCGGACACGCCCGCGGTCTTTCGCACGTCCGCCCAGTTCATCAGAATCAGCACCGGCGAGAGGAAGATGCCGCCGCCCGTCCCGGTCAGTCCGGAGAGCAGGCCGATCAGTCCGCCCACCGCGAGACAGATCCCCAGGGAGGGCAGTCGCGGCTCCGCGGTTGCGCTGCCGTCTGCAATCGGATTCGCGCCGCGTCCCAGCGGAAGCGGCAAACCCGCCAGCCGATACGCGGCGTAGATCAACACGACGCCCACGAGCGGCTTGAACGCCACATCCGGCAGCGTCCAGCGCCCGCCGAGGTAGGCCATGGGGATGGACGCAACCGCGAACGTCCAGAGCACGGCGAATGAGAAGCATCCGGCGCGTGCAAAGCGAAGAGCGCGGTCGGCTTCATCACCGCCGGCGGCAGACCGACCAGCGCCATCGCCGCCAAGCAACCCGAAGCGCCGGCGTGGCCGACGGAGGAGCACAGCACGGAGGCGAGAAAGAAGAGCCCTGCCAGGAGCACGTCGTCCATCGAATCGACCTTGTCTTTCAGCGAGCGGACCGGCCGCGCAAGCCGACGTGCGCTGGGGCAGCGAACAGTACCCAGAGAGCTGGGACGGGGCAAACCAGCGACGAACCTGCTGAAAGAGGGGTGGGCCCATTCTTTCGGGCGACAAGCATCATCCGGGCTGAGCCGGGCGAACGCAGACACGAGAAACGGCGAACGGAAACTCATTTTCCTCCCTCTGCGCCCACCGCGCTCGCTGCGTTGAAACGGCTGAAGAATCAACCGCAGAGCACGCAGAGAGCGCAGAGAGGACAGGCGGAGCAGAGCCAACTCATTGTCTCTTCTCTGCGTTCTCCGCGCTCTCTGCGGTTAGTCGGCGCGCGGAACGCGTGGTGTGCGCGAGCGGATTTTCACGAACCGTTCGATCGCGAACCGGACCGTCCAGGCACTCCGAAATCCGCTTCGTCCGGAAATATGGGCACGCCCTCTCGAGGCGCATTGGTGTGCCTTTCTGCAAACGAATCGCCTGTCCGGCGATATACTGATATAGATGAACGCAAGTTCGAACATGCGGAGCGAAATCCAGTCGCTCTCGATTCCGAAAGATCAACGCCCCCGCGGGGCGCAAGTCCGTACACGCTCTGGGTTTCCGTTGTTTCGGCTGCTGCTGGCGGCGGCACTCATCGGCGGCGGCTACTACGCGTACGTGAACCGCGCGTGGCTCGTGCCTGCGATCAGGAACGCAACCGAAAACGTCGGCCAAACGCCGGCGGAAATTCCCACGCTGCTCGTGCGGGCCCAGGCCGAGCAGAATTCGCCGCCGCTGATGACCGCGACCGGAAAGATCGTCTCCGATCACCGCGTTTCGGTGCAGACGAAGGTGTCGGGGCAGATCGTCGCGCTGCATTTCGAGCAGGGGGATCGGGTGGAGTGCGGGCAGACGCTGGCCCGCATCGAAGACGTGATCTACCGCGCCCGCCGCGACGAGGCCGCCGCGATGGTCGAGAAGGCCAAGGCGCACCTGGCGCTGCAAGACTTCGAGCTGAAGCGCGTCAACGAACTGGCGGCTCAGTCGAGAGCGTCGGAGAAAGAGGTCGTCTCGGCCCGCAGCGCCCATGAACAGGCGGTCGCGCAGCTCGCTGCCGACCAGGCCACGTTGGCGATGCTGGAAAAACAGCTCAGCGATACGAAGGTCGTCGCGCCGATCGCGGGCATCATCCTCGAGCGAAACGTCGAGGTCGGCGATTTCGTCGCGGCCGAGGGCGGGCGCGGCGCCATTGCCAACGCGCAGTTCGCGCTGATCGCCGACATGTCCAAGCTGCGGGTCGAGATCGACGTAAGCGAATTGGACGTGGCCCGGATTCGCGCGGGCATGCCCTGCACCATCGTCCCTGATGCGTACAAGAACCAGAAGTATCACGGGCACGTGATGTGGATCGATCCCGGCGCGAACTACGCCAAGGCGACGGTGCAGGCCAAGG
>JACRLV010000179.1 GCA_016235145.1 Planctomycetota bacterium | reverse complement strand
CGCGATCCTGCTCGAGGATCCGCGCTACCGCGACGGCACGATCTACCGCATTCACCGCGCCTACCCGGACGGGCGAATCGAGCTCAAGGGCGTTTCCGCCGACCGCTGGCAGCTCGAAAGCGGCATGTTCTTTTATCGCGAGAGCCTCGAAGCGGCCCGCCGCGATTTTGAGCAGCTCTGCTCCGCCGGCCGGACGCACACGCCGCCTTGCCGGACTTTTGTACACCTGACCGATCGCACCGCCGCGGCGCCGCTTCAGCGCTATGTCACCGCCGTGATCTATCCGTCGGAATTCGACGACGATGTCGCGGCCTGGATGCTGAAGATCGGCTTCGCCGGCGGCGACGTGGTCGAGGGCGGCGTCAGCCACGTCACGAACTACTACGGCGAAGCCAAGCACGTGCTGGAGCGCGAGCAGCTCTGGAGCGCCTCGTCGGGCGTATCGCGTCCGGCCGAGGTCGTGTTGCGCGACGTGCGCAACGCCGTGCAGCGAAGACCGGCATGAACACCCTGATCCGCCGGGCGCGGCGCATCTTCGCGGATATCCTCTGGCGGGCGGGCACGCTGCTCGCCTCGCGCCGGCGTGCGGCCGTCGTGAGCGAGCGCGACATCCGCCGCCAGCTTTTCCGCACGCAGACCCGCGGCATGGGCCTGCGGTTTGTCGATGCCTGGCGCGACGCCTTCCGCTCGCGCTGGCTGCGCATTCGCCGCGACGACGCTTCGCGGCAATAATCCCCCGCATGACGGCAGCATTCCTCGTTGTCGGCGCGTATCTGCCCGGCGCGGTCCCGTTCGGGCTGCTGATCGGGCTGGCGCGCGGCGTGGACATCCGCAAGGCCGGCAGCGGCAACATCGGCGCGACCAACGCCGGCCGGGTGCTGGGCCGCAAGTGGGGATTCCTCTGCCTGGCGCTCGACATCCTCAAGGGCCTGATCCCCACGCTGATCGCCCGCGGGGCGCTGCTCCATCCGCCGCTCACGTCGGAAATCATGCTGCAATGGGTGCTGGTCGGGGCGGCGACGGTGATCGGCCACACGTTTCCGGTCTACCTGGGTTTCCGCGGCGGCAAGGGCGTCGCGACGACGATCGGCGCGGGGCTCGGCTTCTGGCCGGCGCTTTCCATCCCGATGATCGTGGCGCTGCTCGTCTACGGCGCGGTGCGTTACACGAGCGGCGTGGTCTCCGCCGGCTCGATCGCGCTGGCGGTCGCGCTGCCGATCGCGTTTTTCGCATATTGCGCGATCGTGCCGGACGCGCCGCTGGGCGTGTACTGGCCGCTGGGCGCGATCGCCGTGGCGCTGGGCCTGTTGATCATCATCCGCCATCGCAGCAACATCGCCCGCTTGATTCGCGGGGAGGAGTTGGCGGTGAAGGCGAGCGAAGACGAGTAGCGAGTTACGAGTAGCGAATAACGAGTTGGACGCGTAGGGTGTGTTCGGACCGCCGCAAGATTGCCCTGGAAATCGAAATCACCTGCTGCGGCCCGAACGCACCCTACTCTCTGGCGCTGGCGCGAGTTGTTCGAACAGGGTCTCGTGCTCACCAGATTGAGCGAGTTCTCGCTGGAGGCCACGGATCAGGGCGTCCGTAAGATGGCGTGATTCTCGCTTGGCATGGGTGTAGAAACAGCGTGCGTTCGGGCCGCCGTATGTGATTTAGAATTCCAAGGCACGCTTGCGGCGGCCCGGACGTACCCTACACTCTGAAAACTCAGCGGACGCGGAGCGGCGTGCGTCTTAGCGTCCGGCTCGTCCGGATGGACGGGGTTACCCCGTTCGAGCTGCTTCGCTGGAGTTCCTGATTGGCCACTCGGCGACGGCGGCGAGCGCCGTCTCCGACTGGCGACCGAGCGTCGTAAGACCGGCTCCGCGTCCGCTCATCTACCGGACTTCGCATGACCGTGCTCGTTTCAATCGGCCTGGCGGCAATCGTGATTGCGTTCACCGCGTTGATCATGGCGCTCTCTGCGCTCGACCGCAGTGGAGCGCCGCGCAGTCGCCCGCTGCCGGGCGCGCGCGTGTTCCCGCAGGCCGGCGGGAACATAGCGAAGCTGCGCGACCTGAACCTGCCCGAACTCGATTCCACGCACGACCTGCTGCGCTGGCTGCGGCTCGAACTCGTGCAACTGCTGCCGCTGGCGAATCACGCCAATCGAACCGAGCGGTCGAACTACGTCGAGTGGGCTGTTCCAAAGAAAAGCGGAGGCTTGCGCGTCATCGCCGCGCCGAAGAAACGCCTCAAGGCCATCCAGCTCCGCATACTTCGCGAAATCCTGGACAACGTGCCGCCGTCGAGCGCCGCACACGGCTTCGTCCGCGGGCGCGACGTGCTCTCGAATGCGACGCCGCACGTCGGCAAGACGCTGGTCGTCAACTTCGACCTCGTGGACTTCTTCGGGCACATCGCCTATCCGCGCGTCGTCGGCGTGTTTCGCCGCATCGGATACGGCAAGGAGGTGTCGCGCTGGCTGGCTTGCCTGTGTACACACCAGCCGAAGCCGCCGCGCGGGCGCGGTCATGATCGCGAGGGCCGCCGCCGGCACGCCGTGCAGGGGGCGCCGAGCAGCCCGGCCATCGCGAATCTCGCGGCCTGGCGGCTCGACGCGCGGCTTTGCGGCCTCGCGCGTCGATTTCAATGCACGTATACGCGCTATGCCGACGATCTCACGTTCTCCGGCGACGAGCCGTTCAAGCGATCGCTGCGCCGTTTTCTCCCGCTCGTCCGGCGGATCGTCGCCGCTGAGCGATTCGCCCTGCACCGCAGGAAGATGCGTTTCGCCCGCGCGAGCCGGCGGCAGGAAGTGACCGGCGTCGTCGTCAACCGCAAGACGAACATCCGCCGCGCCGATTTCGACCGCCTGAAGGCGATCCTGCACAACGCGCGGCGGGCCGGTTCGCTGGAGAGCCAGAATCGCGAGCAACGGCCGCACTTCCGGGCCTATCTGCTTGGGCTGGCGGCGCATGTCGCGCACCTGAATCCGCAGCGCGGCGAGCGGCTCCGACGCGAGATCCTCGCGCTGGAGTGAGCCGCCCCAACGCGGAGGAGCAACCGCGCGAGCCAGATCGAAGGGGGCGTTCGGGCCGAATGTGACGTTCCCCGGAACGCAAACCCATCCGCCCGACCCGAACGCGCCTTACCCGGCTGTTCGCGCCGGCGACATCCTAATCCAGGCAAGTCAGGATCGCGTATCATCAAACAAGAATCGAATCGTCGCATCCTGTCATCGCGAGTGCGCGGCAACGACGGCCGCGGTTTGGGTTCGGAAGGAGAACTTGCCGACGCGAACAACCGTCGGTCGGGCAGCTGGCTGCCTGGAATGCGGGGCGGAAGTCGCCGAGTTGAAATGGAATCCAGAGAATTCCGTGTGAAACAGCAACGGCCTCAATTTCGACGGATTCTGAAATGGGCGCTAGGTCTCACGTGCGCTTTGTTCATCGTCGCAGCCGCCGTTGGAGTACGCTGGCAGTACGTCGCGTTTCAAGGGCACGGATGGTGTCTGTTCACGCAGGGCGGCGGCCTCCGTTTTTTTTTTTCTATGCTCTTTCCGAACCGTATTTCGATAAGCCTCGGACCGGCCTTCGCAACTGCCAACGAGACGCGCCAATTCTGGTGGCTCTTCGGGCTCTGGCCGTTTTCAGAGGGCGATGCGGTATCGTGGGGATGTGCTGTCCCGCTGTGGATGCTCTTCATACTCTTTGGGTTGCCCTGGATCTTCCTCTGGTGGTGTGACCGCGGTCCCATAGCGCCCGGTGCCTGCACGGAGTGCGGCTACGACCTCACCGGCAATGTCAGCGGGCGCTGCCCGGAGTGCGGAGTGGCAACGAGTTCCAAGGCGCGAGGCGAAGGGGGGGCGGGCCGAATGTGACGATCCTTGGATCGCAAGTCCGTCCGCGCGGCCCGAACGCACACTACGCCCCTCACAATCCCCTGCCGGCCGGCAGCTACTTTGTCAGTTCGCGCGATACAGTCCCGCTCTGCATATCTATGTCAATGCAACCGCCCCAAGACAACTTTATGATCGCGTGGCCATCGAGCCACTCAAACATCGTTCGCGAGTCACGCCATATTCGCGAGCTCACGGTTTTGACCGTATGTTTGGCGATTTCCTCGGCAGTCAGTAACTGTTCCAAGCGAAGCGAGGACGTCAACTTGCCGCCGGCTGACATTGTGACCACTGCTGATGTTCCGCAGTCCAGCAGGAGGAGGCTGCCATCCTCCGAAACCACGACAGTCTTCGGATAGCACTCTATCGATCTAGACCACACGACGCGTTCGTTCCCCGTTTTCTCCAATCGAAACACAGTCAGTTGAGTTATGCTGTTTCTGTCTTCCGGCAGCACTTTGACCGCGTAGTAGCCCAATCGCGATGCAAAGATTCGCGCGATGTGTGGGGCCGGTGTGTCGACGGCCGGGCTGGCGGCCATGAAAGCTACCAACAGACAGCATGGAAAGTTGAGCCGAGCCATTGTAACCCTCACGATCTTCTCTAAATACCTCGCACCCAACCCGCTTGACCGGCAGCAAGCAAGTAGGGTGCGTTCGGGCCGCACGCGATAATCCTTGGATCGCAAGTCCGCCCGCGCGGCCCGAACGCACCCTACTACTGCTACCGGCGGCGGATCGTCTCGCGCGCGGTTTGTATCTTGACGTAAGCGATCGCCCACAACGCCGCACCAATCGGCATGCCGAACATCAGCACCGGCCAGGTCCACTCGTGCGTCCCGGCCACGCGCGACGGCGCGTAGACCCCGGCGAGGTATTCGACGCTGACCGTGCCGCCCGACGGAACGTGCGGATCGTCGGGGTCCAGCAGCGCGGAATCCTGTCGCTTCAGTCCGGCGGCGTCCACGAACTGATAGTCCACCCGCAATTGCTCGCTCGACCGGTAACGGGACGAAACCTGCACAAGCTGCTGCCCGGTAATGCGGGCCTCAGCGGTCTCGCCGGCGATCCAGTAGTTCACCTCGCGGCACGATTTGAAAACAGAGAGGCAGAACAGCCCAAAGACCGCCAGCGCGAAACGAACCTGCCGCGTGCTGAAGGATTCCATCGGATTGTGGCGGAATCATACGAACGAACGATCGTGTGGACCAGCGGCGTAGATCGCCGACCGGACTCGCGGAATCCGAAATTCCGCGCCGTAAACTCCCAAACGGAGACCCGGACCCGCCAGTCCGCTGCTTGCGGAACTTGAAACCCATCCGCCCGCCGCGCGTCCAATTGGTGCCGCGCGGGCGATATCCAGAGCGGATTGAATGCCGCGCGGGCTGTCCGCGTCTGAGGTGTCGGTGCAGGCCGGAGTGCGGCTCGCACGAGAAGCGGGAGGCACGTCATGAAAAACCCGGAGTTTAGACTGGTAGCGTGGACGCTGAAGTTTTACTTGCGCGTTCAAACCCAGGCGACGCCGACCGCCAAACCCGCCGCCACCGCCCAGACGCAGCCGGCCACGAATCGCCGCGACTCGAATGGAAAGCCGTGATGCGACGCGAGCGCGGCGATGCTGTGAAGCGATGCGATTGGCAGTTTTCGCCCGCGGGCCGTCGCGGTTGGGTGATCGCCCGCGTGCAGCGAAGCGAGTGTGACCGGCCTGCTGCTCGTGGAGTGATCCGTCCGGAACGGCGTTTCCCAAACGCCACAATGCGGGCGCAGGGAATCAACCACGCATACGACTCGCGATTTCCTAGGGGGTTCCTGCGGCGGCCCGAGTGCCGCGCGGGAGTGCGGATCAGCATCCCGGCGCGCGCGAATAGCGCGGCAGGGGTATCGACTGATCCAGATTCAAAGCGATTCAGCCCATGCTGCCGAAGACATCGTATCCGAACACGCCGAATACGATTTTGAGAAACTCGACGACGAAGATGAACATGACTCTGCTCCGCCCTTCCCCGTACTCCGTGAAAGGATGCGAGACGCAAAGCAACGCGCCCTTTCTATCGGAATTATAGCCGCGCAACTTGAAGTTGCCAAATTCGTGCGAGATAAGGATTTCCCCTTGACGGCGGGCGCTTGGCCCCCGATGGCGAAAACCGGGAACGGCGTAGCTGACGAGCCGCACCTTGCAGGAAAAGTAACCAACCACGCTGGCAATGCGACCGTAACACCATGCTATTTTGAAGGTTATGTCGAATTGCGTCGCCGGATTCCGTCCTGCCGGAGGTGTGCCCGCGTCTAACCCCCGTCGCCGTGCTCCGTGAATTTCGATTCACCGGCGATATGCACCTCGCACCTCGCGAATAATCTCCAGCTTCAATGGAATATCTTGAGGACGCCCGTAACGTAATGACGATCGTGGCCGGGTGCGAACACTGAGGTAGCGCATGTTTTCGCGTTGGGTTCAGACTGGCATTCGAGCCGCCGAGCGAGCGCTGGCTGACGGCCGCATCGACGAGGCGTTCGCCCGGCTGACGGACGACTCGACCCGGAACCAGTGTCGCGCCCGGGCCCTGTTTCCGGAGCTCGGCCGGGTGCTGCTGGCGCGGGCGCGCCTCGCGGCCCAGGCGGGGCGATATCGCGACGCGCTCGCCGATCTTGATCGGTTGCGGGCCGTGGACTATTCGGATGCGGAGGCCGTCGCGCTGCGGTCGCGTGTCGAGGAAGAACTCCGTTTGCGGGCTGATCGACACGCCGCCGACAACGGCGCGTTCAATACCGCGGAAGAGAACCTGCGCCAGGGCCGGCTCGATTCCGGTCGGTTGGCGATCGAGCGTCTGGAGGATCCCCGGCGGCGCGAGAAGCTCCGCGAGGAGCTCGACATCCGCGTCGAACGCAGCGATCAACTGATTTCGCAGGGGCTGGCCGCGCTCGATCAAGGCGATCCGCTGAGCGCGTGCCGCTATTGGAGCGAAGCATGCGAACGGCATGGCCGCACCCAACGATCGGACGAGCTCGCGGCACGGCTGGTCGAGCCGCTTCGCAGCGCGCTGGAGACCTCGGTGCGAGACGGCCGCTTGGACAGGCTCCAGGCGGGCCTGGTTGCGGCGAGCGGCCTTCTGCGGCTGTTTCCGTCCCTGGGTGAATTCGAGCGATTGCTTTCTCTGGCTCAAGAGGCGACAAAACGCTTGAACCTCGCCGATTATTCCGAATTGCGAAACGTGCTGCTCCGCCTTCGGTCCGCGGGCGGCGATGCTGCGTGGGTTCGTTCCGCGCTGGCATGCGTGGAGAAGATGCTCGCCCTTCAGAGCGAGCTGCTCGCCTCGCCGCTGGGTCTGGTCGGTGCGAGCGCCTCGCCCGCCAAGACGCCGCGCGCCGATCGGCAGGGGACGGTTGTCAGCGTTCAAACGGTCGCAGCCGGCGCGAATGGGCCGGTCCGACTCGCCGGAAAGCCGCTGCTGTTGCTGGTAGACGGAACGGCCAGCGGGCTGCTGGCGATCGGCGACTGCGTGCGGATCGGGCGAACCGGCGCGGATGTGGAGGTCGGCCTGCCGGCGGATGTGCTTTCGCGGCACGCGGAAATCCTCCGCCAAGGCGACGACTATCGTCTGATCGCCCACGGACCGGCATCGGTGAATCATCAGGCGGTGTCTCGCGCGGTGTTGCGCGACGGCGACCGCATCGTGCTCGGTTCCGGAACCAAGCTCGTCTTCCGCAAGCCGAGCGTCAAGAGCGACTCCGCTGTCCTGCTGCTCGGCGATCGCTGTCGCATGGCGCAGGACGTGAGCTTTGTCGTCCTGTTCAAAGGAACGTGTCTGCTGGGTCCGCAAGCGAGTTGCCATGTTCGCACGCGCGAGGGCGATTCGCGCCTGGTGCTGTTCGATCGGTCCGGCGAGTTGTTCGCCCGCCGGGCCGGGCGCGACGGCCTGCCCACCGGACCGGCTGAACCGGTTTCGCTCGGGCGGACCTTCGAGCAAGGGGATCTTCGACTGACGCTGAAGTCTTATGAAGACAAGCCGCGGGCCTGACGTGCCGCGGTACAAAAAAACCGGCGGATTCTAGTTTCACCGGGCCGGCGGCGCGGGATGATAGCGACGCGGAATTCTGAAACCTCATTGGCGAAAGCCGACGGGGAGGATGCGAAAAGTGGCGTACACCTTCAAACATGGCGATCGCCCCCTCGACGGGGTCACCATCCAACGAGCCGTCGGGCGCGGCGGCTTCGGCGAGGTGTACTACGCACGCACGGACTCGGGAAAAGAGATCGCGCTCAAGTACCTGCGCGACAATCCCGAGATCGAGCTGCGCGGCGTCGCCCAGGTGATGAACCTGAAGAGCCCGCACTTGATCACGATCTACGACGTCCGCCGCAATGCCGCGCAGGACCCCTTCGTCCTGATGGAGTACGTCAGCGGGCCTTCGCTGCACGAGCTGCTGGCGGCCGAGCCGCACGGTCTCGGCCCGCAGAAGGCCGCGTTCTTCCTGAGCGGCATCGCCAAGGGGCTGACCTATCTGCACGATCGCGGCGTCGTCCATCGCGACCTGAAGCCGGGGAACATTTTCTACGACGAAGGCTACGTCAAGATCGGCGATTACGGACTCAGCAAGCACATGTCCGTCAGCCGGCACAGCGGCCAGACGGTCAGCGTCGGCACCGTGCACTACATGGCGCCGGAGATCGGCTCCGGCAGCTATTCGAAGGCGATCGACATCTACGCGCTCGGCGTGATCCTCTTCGAGATGCTGACCGGGAAACTCCCCTTCACCGGGTCGAGCATGGCCGAAGTGCTGATGCGCCATCTCCAGGATCGCCCCGATCTGGCGGGGATTCCGGAGCCTTTCGCGGGCGTCATCGCCAAGGCGCTTCAGAAGAACCCGGCCGACCGCTACCAGGACGTGAACGAGATGGTCGACGCGGTGATGGCGTCCGCGGAGATCAACGCGAGCTGCACCTCGTTCGACCCGCGAAGCCTCTCGAACGTCGAGCGGCAGGCTGCAAGCGAAGATTTCGATCGGACCGTCACGACGCCGCCGCGCCTGCCGCCGCTGCCCTCGCTAGACGCCCGCGCCGTGCGTGCCCAACAGCCGAACGCAGCAGCGGACGAAGGCATTCCAGTATTGCCTGAAATCCCGCCCCTGCCGGGCGAGCGGCGCGGCGCGCGGTTCGCGCAATGGCGGGGCCGGGGACCGGCCGTCGGGGTCAACGTGCGCGTCTTCGGCGGGGCTGCGGCCCCGTTGCAGGGCGCACTCCGCAAGAGATGGCCAACCGTCATTTCGCTCGGCGTTCTCGTCCTGGCCGGCGCGGCTCTCCTCGCGTTGCTGACGCCGTCCGGTAATGAGGAGACCGTCGCAGCCCTGGCGCTTTACCTGGCCGGCGGCGTGATCGGGCCGCTTC
Organism: Planctomycetota bacterium; assembly: GCA_016235145.1. Taxonomy (GTDB): domain Bacteria; phylum Planctomycetota; class Phycisphaerae; order UBA1845; family Fen-1342; genus JACRLV01. The sequence continues at coordinate 3,253 of JACRLV010000179.1, read as the reverse complement.
TGGCACACGTGCGAATCCTCCCGCACATGCACGTTCGCAGCGGATTCGTCGATCGCCTGCTGACCGCGGCGCTCGGTTTTGTGTTCATGCTGCCCGGCCTTGCCGCTGGATCCGGCAGCGGGCACGTCGAACGATTGATCATTCCCATGACGCTCTGTCTGCTCGTTTGCGATTGGGGTCGACGGGTCGCACAGGGGCGGGCCGGCGTCGTCAACGGCGGTTCGGCCGTCTGGCCCGCGATCGTCGGCCTGATCGCGACTTCATTCGGAAAAGCATCCGGCGAGTTCGCGCTCGTCGGCGCCGGGCTTTGCGCGGCGATGGCGATCGCGACGCAACTGGCGGCGAGCTTGTGGCCGGCGCCGATCGCGCCTCTGAGTGCGAGGCCTCCGCAGCCTCCGCAGCCGCCCGCCGACCCGGGCATTCGCGACCGCAAGTGGCTGGCGAGCATGGTCGAGAACGCCGCCGAAAAGGTTGAAAGGCGGTACCAGAGCGCAACCGAGGCGATCAGCGCCAAGATCGACGTGCTCAGCGCTCCGCCGAGCGCGGGCAGCACGGCGGTCGGCCGTCCGATCGGTTTCGGCTGGAAGCTGCTTTGGCGCATCCTGTTTGCGCTCGTAATTTCCGGCTCGGTCGCGCTCTTCATCGCGTGCGGATTTGCCAACGACGCGGACGAACAGGCCGGGGCGCTTTTCGGCGGCCTGGCGGGCGTGATGCTGACGCCGTTCCTGGGCATCAAGGCAATGCAGGACCGCGTGCAGCCGCTGTGGGCCGGGACGTTTCGCTGGCTGGCCATGTCGCTCAGCCTCACGCTGACGGCGGGCATGATCGCGGTTCTCGCATTCGAGGCGCAGGACGGCGCGGAGATCGCCGGGGCCGTATTCGGACTGAATGTCGGCGTCATTCTTGCGATCGTTTTCGCATGCATCCCCGGGCGTCGTCCGCAACCTGCCGTTCAATTGCCCGAGCAGGCCGCTGCTTCCGAGGCGGGACTGGAACAACTGGCGGCGGTTCGCGAGCGGGTGACCGCGCCCTCGTTTGTCGGCCGCGCGGCCAACGCCGGCCTGTCGTTCGTGGGCAAGCTGCTGCTGCTGGCGGGATTGTCGGCGGCGGTGCTTTATTCCATCCGAGGCGTGCAGATTGTGACTTCGGGCGAGGCCGTTTCGATCGGGTACGGCCAGATCACCGCCCACGCGCGCGGGCGGACCATTCAGCAGCCGATCCCGCCGCAGGCGGTGCTGGTCCCCTTCGCATTGGGCGCGATCGCGATCGTGATCGCCCGTCGAAACGACGGCGGAGCGCATTTCACGCGCGCGATCGCGTCCGTTGGGCTGGTTGGGCTGGCGCTTGCGGCGGCCCTCGGGCCGGGCGGGCATGAGTTCGCCGAGTTTCTGAACGACGCAGACGCGCGCGCCGCCGGTAAGATCCCACCGGGGCACAAGCGCGGCGATTGGCCTGGCGCTGCTGTTCTGGCCGAAGCGGCGCGATCCAAACACGATCGTCATCTGATTGCGCAAGTGCGGCTTTCGACCGCGGATTGATCAGAGTTCCAACATTTCGGAGAAGGCGTCGGAAGACATCTGGACGCGGGCGCGATCAATCTGGTTTTGCCAGCGGGCGGGGTGCTTTCGAACGCTTCGGCCCAGCAACGCCGCGAATTCCGGGTCGAATTGCTTGCCGGCCTCGGCGCGGATCAGTTCGACGGCGGCCTCCTTGCTTCGGCCCATCCGGAACGCGCGGTTGCAGGTCATGGAATCGAAGGCCTCGGCCACCGCCAGAAGACGTGATCCGATCGGGATGCTCTCGCCGACGAGACCGTCGGGGTAGCCTGCTCCGTCATAGCGCTCGCGCAGGTGGCGGATGGTCGCGATTTCCGTGTCGAACACGCGCAGCGGCTCGAGGATGCGGCAGGTGATCAGCGGAACCTGGCGCAGCAGGGACGCTTCCTGCGGATCCAGGCTTTGCGGCTTGAGCAGCAATGCGTCGGGCACGCCGATCTTGCCGAGGTCATGGAGCATCGCGGCGTTCGCGGTCACGATCCGCATGGGGCGCGACCACCCGGTCTCATCGACCAGCCATTTCGTGTACAGCGTGACATTGCGCGAATGCCAGGCGCTGTAACCGTCGCGGGCTTCCAGCGCCTGGATCAGGGCCCAGACGCTGCGCAGACACAGTTCCTTGATCTGCATCGTCAGCGACACGATCTCCTTGCGCAGCCGGTCGATTTCGTCGACCTGCAACTCGGGCGCGTCGCCGACGCTCAGAGAGCCGGTGCTGGTCGTGACACGATTTCGCCCCGCGCGCTTGCTGCAATACAGGGCCTGATCCGCGAGGTTCACCAGATCCTGCGTGTTGTGGATGCGCGGATCTTCCGTGCTGGCGACGCCGATCGAAGTCCGCACCGTCAGTTGCGGCTGCTCCGCGATCTGGGCCGCCTGCGGCAGCGTTTTGCGGATGCGCTCCGCCAGCAATTCAGCCTCTTCCAGCGTCGTTTGAGGGCAGATGACGGCGAACTCCTCGCCGCCGTAACGCGCTACCAGATCCGTCTCGCGCACGCAGCGCTCGATGTGCCGCGCTGTCAGCTTCAGGACGGCATTTCCGATTTCGTGGCCAAACGTGTCGTTGATGGCCTTGAAGTAGTCGAGGTCGATCATGAGCAGCGCAGTACACCCGCCGTAACGCCGCGTGCGCAGGAATTCGCGATCGAGCAGTTCCGTGAAGTGCGCATGGTTCCAGAGCCCCGTCAGACCGTCCGCGCTCGCCGCATGCCGCAGGCGCTCCTGAAGGCGGTGAAAGCGCAATCCGCTGCGAATCCTCGTCTTGAGCAGTTCGAGGTCGAAGGGCTTTCGAACGTAATCGTCGGCCCCCGCCTGAAAGGCGGTGCGCCGATACTCGTCGCTGTCGTACGCCGTGATCAGCACTACGTAAGCGCTGTCGAGCGAGCAATCGCCGCGAATGCGACGGCAAAGCTCGAAGCCGGACACGTCCGGAAGATTGATGTCGCAGAGAATGACGCAGGGACGATGCTGGTAAATCAGCTTCATCCCGGCCTCGCCGGAGCCGGCCGCGACGACGCTGTGCCCGCACGATTGCAGTTGACCCACGATCGCGTTGCGCTGCGCAGCATCGTCCTCAATGACACAGATGTCGACCGGCTGTGGCGTCATCGGTCTGTCGTTTCCCCCAGGCACGTCCCACCGGACGGCGTCCAACCCACACGCGCTCTATCGAATCATCAGAAACAAACATCCCCGAC
>JACRLV010000105.1:9543-22167 GCA_016235145.1 Planctomycetota bacterium | reverse complement strand
GGACTCGGAGGTCCGACGCTGCGAAAACCCTCGCAATCGTCGGACTCGGAGGTCCGACGCTGCGACATCCAATTCATCGCGGCCGCGACGGGTCGGCTCTTGCTACCGGTTATTCGCATCAACCGGAGCGTCGCTCGCAGCCGATTTTGCGAGCGGTCCGCGGGCGTCGAAAAACGTGAGTTGGTTTCGCTCGAAAATCTCCTTGTGGAAATCTCCGTCGATCGGGATCGGGTAATTTCCGGAGAAGCACGCCTCGCAATAGGGCTGCTTGTGCGGGTTCACGCACGCGAGCATCGACTCCAGCGGCAAGTACGCCAGCGAATCGACGCCCAGAAAGCCGCGAATGTCGGCCACCGAGCGCTGGTTGGCGATCAGCTCCTCCCGGCGGGGAAAGTCGATCCCGTAGTAGCACGGGTGGCGGATCGGCGGGCTCGCGACGCGCAGGTGCACTTCGCGCGCGCCCGCGTCACGCAGTGATTGGACCTTGCCCCGCGTCGTCGTGCCGCGGACGACCGAGTCTTCGACCACGATCAGCCGTTGTCCTTCAACCACCGCGCGGATCGGATTCAGCTTCAGGCGGACGGTCATGTCGCGGATCGCCTGCGTCGGCTGAATAAACGACCGCCCGACGTAATGGTTCGTCGTAAAGCCGCGGCCGATCGGGATGCCCGATTCCTCGTGATAACCGAGTGCGGCGCACCGCGCACTGTTCGGCACGGCGACGACCACGTCCGCCTCGACAGGCGACTCGCGGGCCAAAGCCCGGCCGAAGGCCTTACGTACCATGTGGACGCTCTGGCCGAAAATCCGGCTCGACGGGTCGGCGAAGTAAATCAGCTCGAAGACGCACTGGGCCTGCGCTGTCGGTTCGGCAAAATGCCGCGCGCGGATTTCGCGGCCCGTCAGCGTCACGATCTCGCCGGGCTCGACGTCGCGGACGTATTTCGCACCGACCATGTCGAGCGCACAGGTCTCGCTTGCCACGCAATAGGCCCCGCCGACCTGCCCCAGGCAAAGCGGTCTATTGCCGGAAGGGTCGCGCACCGCCTCGATGCGGTCGGGATACATCACCAGCAGGCAGTATGAGCCGACCAGATGCCGAAGCACGGCGCCGAGCGGATCGGCCTGTTCGCGGTAACGCTGGTTCGCCAGCATGTGCAGCACGATTTCCGTGTCCGAAGTGGTCAGGAAAATGTGGCCGTTATGTTCGTATTCCTTGCGCGTGGCCGCCGCGTTGACCAGATTGCCGTTGTGTGCGATTGCGATCTGGCCGGCGGCGCCTTCCACCAGCAGCGGCTGGGCGTTCGTTTCGCTGCACGAGCCCGTGGTCGAATAGCGCACGTGCCCGATCGCCATCGGATTGCGGAGCCGGACGAGATCCGCGTGCGAGATCGCGTCCGTCACCAGGCCCATGCCCCCGTGTCGAATGATCCGGCGGCCATCCGCAGAACAGATCCCCGCCGATTCCTGTCCGCGGTGCTGCTGGGCATACAGGCCGAAATACGCCAATTCAGCCGCATCGGGATGACCGGCGACGGCGAAAAGACCGCAGTAATGGCGAACAGACGACACGCCGGCTCTCGCTGAGGAGTTCCACCCGGACCGAACGTCACTCGTGAATCAAGATTGTAGCGGAAGCAGGCGAGTCTGCGCGGTGCGTTCCGCCGCCTTTCCCGCCTCCACCGGCAAGGCTACGATGTCCAACCCTTCTTTCCGGCGCGGATCGAAGCGGGCGCATGCAGGAGACAGCCGTGGTCGTAGGCGAACTCACCGAATCGACGGATTTGCTGGTCCTGGGCGGCGGGCCCGGAGGGTATGTCGCCGCGTTCAAGGCGGCCGATCTGGGAATCCAGACGACGATCATCGACGCGGCCCCGATTCTGGGCGGAGTCTGCTTGCGCGAGGGCTGCATCCCGTCAAAAGCGCTGCTGCACGTGGCGCATCTCGTGCAGCATGCCGCGGAGGCGAAAGACCTTGGGGTCTCGTTCGGCGAGCCGAAGATCGACCTCGAAAAGGTCCGCGGCTGGAAGCAGTTGCCCGAGGCTCTGATTCCCGCAAGCTGCTGCATCGACTCCACCGCCGCCTTGGAGCTGAAAGACGTGCCGAAGCGGCTGGCGGTCATCGGCGGCGGTTACATCGGCCTGGAACTCGGCCAGGTCTATGCGGGTTTGGGGAGCAAGGTCACGGTGATCGAAGCCCTTGAACGCATCGCGGCGGGCGCGGATGAGGATCTGGTTCGTCCGTTGGCGGCGAAGCTGAAAAAGCAGTTCGAAGCGATTTTCACCGGCGCGAAGATCGAAAGCGGCAAACCCAAGAACGGCGGCGTCGAGCTCACCTTCGCGGCAGGGGGGCAGACGCACAAGGAACGATACGACAAGGTTCTGATTTCGGTCGGGCGGCGGCCGAACAGCGACAACATCGGCATCGAGCACACCAAGTGCGTGGTGAATGCCCGCGGTTTCATCGAAGTCGACGCGCAACGCCGCACGGCGGACAAGAAGATTTTCGCCATCGGCGACGTCGCGGGAGATCCGATGCTCGCGCACAAGGCCTCGCGCGAGGGCATCGTCGCCGCCGAGGCGATCGCCGGGCATGCCGTTGCGTATGACGTCCGCGCCGTCCCCGGCGTCGTCTACACCAGCCCGGAGTTGGCCTGGTGCGGGATGACGGAGGCCGAGGCGAAGGCCGCCGGCGTGGAGTACAAGGTGGGCAAGTTCCCTTGGGGCGCGTCCGGCCGGGCGATCGCGATGGGCAAGCCGGAAGGGGTGACCAAGATCATCTGCGACGCCCGTTCGCAGCGGGTGATCGGCGTGGGGATCGTCGGCGAACACGCCGGCGATCTGATCGCCGAGGCTGCGCTTGCGATCGAAATGGGCGCCGAGGCCGAAGACCTCGCACTGACCGTCCACCCGCATCCGTCGATCTCCGAGACGCTCATGGAGGCGGCGGAGGGCGTATTCGGCACGGCGATCCACCAGGCGAAGTAGCCGCGGCGCATCCCACGCGCCGTCGTTTGGCGGGAGACGTAGCGGCCGGCGTCTCGCCGGCCGTAGAGCAAAGGGCTGTTTTCACGATCCGGGTTCACTCCGTATCGTCGGTTTGCGAGGCGCAGGCCGCTACTGTGTCTCGCGCGCCGGCGCTTGGAGCTCGGATCAAACGAATCGCCAGACTTCGTAACTGCATCTCCTCGTTCGGGCTTCGCGAACCGTCGAGCTTGACGCTGTTTTTCCGGCCAACTAGCATCGCTCAGAGGAGTGGAACCGGTTTGGAGTAAGGTCAATGGGGTTGTGCGAGCGCTGCAAAAAGGCGCAGGCCACATTTCACATCACCAAGATCGACTCGAGCAACGAGAAGCTCGAGCGGCACTTGTGCGAGCGTTGCTCCATTGAAGAAGGTCACGTGCAGACACACAAGGGGCCGCCGTTGCCCGAGTTGCTCGTGGAGCACCTGATCGGGATGAAGCCCTCAGCCCAGGCCATCGCCAACCTTGTCTGTCCCGAGTGCGAACTCAGCTACGTCGAGTTTCGCAACCAGGGACCGCTCGGCTGCCCGAACGACTACGACGCCTTCGAATCCGAACTGGCGTCGCTCGTCGAGCGGGCTCAGGACGGAGCGACGCAGCACATTGGAAAGACGCCCCGTTCGTTTGGTCAGCCGCGGCCCAAAGAGCAGGATCTCCAGAGCCTTCGCCGCGAGCTGAGCGATGCGATCGCTGCGGAGGATTATGAGCGGGCCGCCAAATTGCGCGACCAGATCCACAAGCTGGAGAGCGAATGAGCGGGCTGGACGAGGTGGCCCGCCGGGCGGGCGAGTGGCTTCGCGGCGTCGGGCCGATGCACGAGATCGTTATTTCGACGCGCGTCCGGCTGGCGCGGAACATCCGCGGATTCTTTTTCCTTTCGCGGGCGGATCGCGAGATGCGCCAGGCGATCTGCGACGCCGCGGTGCGCGCCCTGAAGAAAGCCGCGGGTTTGGAGAATTATGCGTTCGTCGACGTGGACGCGCTGGACGAACTGGACCGCAAGCTGTTGGTCGAGCGGCAGCTCATCAGCCGCCAGCACGCGGACGGAGTCGGCGCCCGCATGGTCGCGTTCGACCTGACCGAGGCGTGTTCGGTGATGGTGAACGAAGAAGACCACCTGCGCATGCAAGTCATGCGCAGCGGGCTTCAGCTCGACGAAGCCTGGACCCAGATCAACCAGCTCGACGACGCCATCGACGAGCGGATCGACTACGCGTATCACGCGCAGTATGGCTATCTGACCGCCTGCCCGACCAACGTCGGCACCGGCATCCGCGTCTCCGTGATGCTGCACTTGCCCGCGCTGCGGCTCACCGGCGAGCTGGAGCGCGTCGGCCAGGCCGCCAAGGACATGAAGCTGGCGATTCGCGGGCTTTACGGCGAAGGCACGGACGCGCTGGGAGACTTCTTCCAGATCTCCAACCAGATTACGCTCGGCCGCAGCGAGACGGAGATCATCAATGACTTCGGCCGCGTGGTGATTCCGAAGATCGTTGCGTACGAGCAGGCGGCCCGAAAGGCGCTCCTGAAATCCCGCCTGCATACGCTCGACGACAAGATCCACCGCGCGATGGGGCTGCTCCAGTCGGCCCGGCTGATCAGTTCGAACGAGGCGATGCAGTGCCTGTCGCATGTTCGCATGGGCCTGCACGTCGGCCGGATCAAGCAGATCGACCTCCAGACCGTAAACGAGCTGTTTTTGCAAACGCAGCCGGCTCATCTTCAGAAATTGCAGGGCGAACGGCTGAACGGCGAGCAGCGCAGCTTCGCCCGCGCGGCGTTGATCCGCGCCCGCCTTAACTCGAATTGACCGGGAATATCGCGGACTCAGCGCGCCGAAACCGGCTGGGCCGGGCGAAGCGCGAGCATGCGGTCGAGCGCGACGCGCGACCAGCGGCGGGTCTCCGGATCGACGCTGATCCGGTTGACGACGCGGCCGCCCACCAGATTTTCCAGCGTCCAGTACAGGTGTTTCAGATCGATGCGGTACATCGTCGTGCACAGGCACTGGATGCCGGCCAGTGAGCGAACGTGCTTGTCCGGGTGTTGGCGGGCGAGGCGCTGCACCAGGTTCACTTCCGTGCCGATCGCCCAGAACGAGCCTGGCGGCGCTTCGCGCACGGTCTTGATGATATATTCGGTGCTGCCGACCCGATCGGCGCCCTGACACACGGCCCATTCGCATTCCGGATGCACGAGAATCGCGTATGGCTCGGGCAGCGCGCGAATCGCCTCCACGTTGCGGGTCGTGAAGAGCTGATGGACCGAGCAATGTCCCTTCCATAAGAACACTTGTGCGGCGCGCACTTGCGCGGCGCTCAGTCCGCCGTCGGGAAAGCGCGGGTCGTAAACCGTGCCCTTGTGGGCCTCGCCGGGGCCGAAGACGTTGAAGTAGCGCAGGCCGACGACCTTGAGCGCCGGCTCCTCCTCGAGGAACCCCGCGGCAGCCCGCTCCATGACCATCTTCGCGTTCGAACTGGTGCAGCAGGCCCCGTCATGGCGGCCGACGAAGGCTTTCACCGCCGCGGATGAATTCACGTAGGTAATGGGCGTGATCGGCCCCTCGGCTCGTTCTTCCAGCAGCGGCCAGCCCGCCTCCACCTGGTCGATGTGGGCCATGTCCGCCATGCTGCAACCGGCCGACAGGTCCGGCAGGATCACCGTCTGCTTTTCGTGCGTCAGGATGTCGGCCGTTTCGGCCATGAAGTGCACGCCGCAGAAGACGATGAACTCAGCCTCGTGATGCTCGGCGGCCAACTGCGACAGTTTCAGGCTGTCGCCGGTGAAATCGGCGAACTGGATGACGTCATCCTGCTGGTAATGATGGCCGAGGATGACGAGCCGGGAACCGAGCCTGCGTTTGAAGTCCGCAATTCCGGCGCAAAGCCGTTCGTTGGACAGTTCGCCGTACTTCGGCGCCAGCGGTAGCTGATAGAGCATTCTCACTCCATGCGTCAGTCGGCCCAATTGCTCCCCAACAAAGTATATGGACCGAGCCGGACGCGGTTCAAACCGTCCGCGGTGTTCTCGGGAGCGTCGTCGCGGACCTATACTGCACAACCACAACAGGAGCCTCGCATGACCCCGCGGACATTCCGGTACTTCGCGATTCGCAGCGTCCCGAGCGGCTGGGGCTTGATGGCGGTGCTGTCTTTGATGCTCATGGGCGGCTGCACCGACCGAGCCAATCGCTTCCAGCGTCTCACCGAACTTGCGTCCGCGGAGGTGCGCGAGTTGCCGGACCCGCTCGATCGGCTGAGGCAGTTTCTCCAGTTGGCGGATTTGCAATCTTGGCGCAGCGCAAACGCCGTGGCCCGCACGAGTCGCGACGCCGCACGCGACGTTCTCTTGAATACGGAACCGGCCGCGCTGGCCGACGAGCCGCGGCTGGCCGGCTGGATCAGCCTGGCGCAACTGGCTCGGTACGCGGATTGTGCGGACGAAAGCCGGGACGCCGCCCGGCGTGCCGAAACGCTGCTGCGCGCCCTTGAGCCCGTGCACAGCCGGGTGCCCTATGTGCGGAGTGTGGCCGGGGAACTTGAGGTGGCTGAGGACCGCGACGCGGCGATCGAGCTCTATCGAGACGCGGGAGGTTGGGCCGTTGAATACGACGATCTGAAGCTTCGCCGAAATGCGTTGCTGGCGATCGCGGCGCAGTTGGTGGAATTGAACAGTGTGGACGCCGCCGCGACCGTCATTCGACGGGACGACGACCGACTCTGGCGGGCCGAGTCGTTCGTAGCGCTTTCCGGCGCGACGCCCCACAGCGGACTGGTCCCGCAATTCGGGAGCATCGGGCCGGCGCCGGCGGGGCGCGACGCCACTGCGCTCGACACACCGGCGCGGGGCGACCTTCCGGCGCCCGCCGGCCGGATCGACTCGGGATTTCGCTGGAAGCAACTCGATTTCAAGTCGTATTTTGGATCGCGATAGGCCAGTCAGGACGAGCGTCATTCCTGATCGGCCGCGGCGAAGCGGTTCTCAAGGCGGCGCGTTCTGCAACCGCGTTCGTTCATCGCGAAGCTCCATTGCATCCGGTAGCCGCTGAATCGCTTCGTCCAGGCTGCGCAACGCCTCGGCCCGCATGCCTTGCGCGTCCAGACAGCGCGCCAAGTCGACGTGAACGGCGGCGTCGGACGGATCCAGTGCGAGGCTGCGGCGAAACCACGCGACCGCCTCGGTATGGCGGCCCACGGTTGCCAGGCAATCGCCGAGGATCGCCATGGTCGCCGCGGAGCCGGCTTCCAGCTGAAGCGATTGTTCCAGATGTGGGATCGCCATGCGCGGCCGTTGCGCCCAGAACAGCGCTTCGCCGAGATTCGACAGCGCCGCGGCGGAGTTCGGTCTCACTCCGACCGCCCGCCGGCTGAACGCGATGCTTTCTTCGTAGCGACCCTGCCGAAGCAGAATTCCGCCCACGCCGGTGAGGGATTCAGCGTCGTCAGGTCGCACCCGCAGGGCTGCATCGTATTGGGCTCTAGCCTCCTCGATGCGCTCGCGCGCGAGGAGCGCCAATGCCAGGTTCGACCGCGCGCGCACGTTGCTCGGAAACGCGGCGACGTCTGCTGCGAATAGCCTGGCTTCGTCGGAGAAGAGGGCGTTGCGCTGCCACGTGCGCAGTCCCAGCACGGCGGCGAGCGCGAAGCCCAGAACGACGACTCCGCGTGTCGTCGTTAGTGCAGATCGGCTCACCTTCGCAAGAACTCGATGGATGAGCATCGTCGTCGCGACGATCACAGCGGCTAGCGGCAAGTACATTCGGTGCTCGGCGACCGGTTCGTGCGGCAGCGGAATCACGCTCGAACTCGGCGCCAGGAGCAAAAAGTACCATGCACCCAGCAGCGCCGCCGGGCGATTTCGCACCAACCCCCACGCAGTCCATGCAGCCAGAAGCAAGAGCAAGGCGCCGCAGGCGCCGAGCAATGGCGTCGTGATCGGGTGCTCCACGCCGATCGTCGTGCTGCCATAATCGAGCACAAGGTCCGATGGCCACACGCATAGGCGCAGGTAGCGGGTGATCGCCCAGATCTGGATCTTGAAATAGGCCAGCGGCGAGAGCGAGTCGCTCATGGCCGTGGCGATCGTCGCGCGCGGGCTGGAAAGCACGAGCGGAATGAGAATGAGCCAAGCCGCGGCCAGGCCGCCGTACAGCCGCCGCCGTTGCTTCAGGGCCTGCGCGAAGCCACCCGCAAACAGCGTCCGATCGATCAGCAACACGGCCAGGGGCGCGACCGCCATCACCTCCTTGCACGCCATGCCGAGCGCGCAGGCGACGACCGCGACGATTTCCCAGACAAGGCGTCGCCCGGAACCGATGCTGCGAACGGACGCGAGCACCGTCAGCAGAAAGAACGCGCCCATCAGCGATTCCGCTCGCTGCACGACAAACGTCACCGCGGCGGCATTTAGAGGATGAACGCACCAGCACAGCGCGGCGACGAATGCGATTGCTTCGACGCCGCCGACGGCGCCTGCCGATCGTGGTCGCGCAAGCAACCGCCGAAGCAAATCCCAAAGCAGCAGCGCCGCCGCGATGTGAATGAGGAGATTGCCGACCCGGTAGCTCCAGATATCCAGTCCGCTGATGGCGTAATTGAGAGCGAGGCTGTAGGCGACCAGCGGCCGGCCGGCGATCGTGATGTCGTCTTTGCAGTCGAGGCCGGCGGCCCGCCAGGCCGGCCATAGCGTGCGCAGGCCTTCGTTTCGCACGATGCTCGGGATGTCGTCAAACACGAACGGGCCGCGGAACGTGTTTGCATAAGTCAGCAGGACGGCGACGCCGATCAACATCGGAGCAACGAAAGCCGGAAGCTGCCGGGCGCGTGTGCGTCGCTCGTCGTGCATCGCGGCTGCGTTGTCCACATTGATCCCGCTATCTCGATTTTGGAGTATGCGGCGATTGGCGCCGTCGCGCCGGACTTGCGAGTCCGACGGCGAAATCCGCCGCGCGGAACTCGTCGGACTCGGAGGTCCGACGCTACGGATTCCGAAAGGCGGCTTTACTCGCCAGACGGCGCGGCCGTACGCTCGTCGCGCTCACGTAAGCAGCAACCCTTGCGCACGCAGGCGGACGAGCGATTCGAACGAGCCTTGCGCCATGAGCTGGTCGCCTTCCTCCAATCGCGTATTCGGCGGCGGAAAGAGCAGCGCGTGTCCGTCGCGCGGCTGGCGCTTGACGATGCCGAAGCGATGATCCGCCAGAACTTCGCCGACCGTTTTCCCGATCAGCGAACCGCCGGACCGTACGCTCCACCGCTGCATGACCACAAGCTCATCATCGACCACGAAGGTGTTGGCGATCGAGGCGTCGATCGCCGCCATCGCAAAGCTCGGCGCGGACAAGGCGGTCTGCGACATGGCCATGCGGATGTTGAAGCCCTCGCTCACCTTGTCGGCCATGTTCTGATCGAACATGCGCAGGATGACGCGGACCTTCGGGTTGAGCCGCCGCGCGTCGAGGGCGACTTCGAGATTCGTGAGATCGTCGTCGGTCGCGCAGACAATGCTCCGGGCGGCGGCGACGTTCGCCTCGACCAGCACCGAGTCCCTCCGCGCGTCGGCGATCAGCAGGGGGCGGTCGCGGAGCGTCAGCGAAAAATCCACGATCGTCTCGATCACGATCAGCACGCCCGCCACCGGAACCAGGAAAAAGAGCAGCATCAGCGGGGGCGAATAGCGCGGCAGCGCTTCCGGCGGCTGAGCGAAGATCAGAACCCAGGTCGAGTAGAGCGACAGCCAGACATCGCCGCGGGTTTCACGATCCAGGAAATAGAACAGAGTCGTGCCGATCGCGAGAATCACGCCCACCATCAGCAGCCGGATGCGAAAATTGCGAAACAGCACGCGCGCAAAACACCACTCGCGCCATACGCGCGAATTTGCCGGGTGTTGCCGTATCGGCGGCAAACGCAGATTGTCCAGCCGACGAGCGATCATGTCGGCGTCCGTTTTGGGGGACTACGGCTGCTTGGCCGGGGCAGAGGCCGGCGCGCTCGTCGGACCCGAAGCGGGCGGCTTCGGCGCCGCAACCGCCGGAACGCCCTTTTCGCGGACCGTTACGCCCTCCGGCGCCTTGAACACGAAGCGCTGCGGGTCGATCTTCTCGTTGATCTTCACGTCGGAGTAGGTCTCCGTGTCCACCTCGGCATCGTTGGCGCCGAGCTTGGCGACCTTCATCAGCATGCCGCTGTCCTTGGCGAATGCGTAGCGCATCTTGGCGCCGGCGTTGGCGCCCGCGACCTTCGGGCTGGCCTCGATCACGTAGCAATCGACGCCGGACACCCTGTCCGCGGAGGCCAGCTTCAGTTCGTTGTTGCGCGCCTGGGCTTCGAAGAAAGCCTTGCGGTCGTTGATCGCGGGCTCGCGGCGGGCGTTGGCGGCGCCTTCGCGCGTCGCGCTGGTCTTGCCCATGCCGGATTGGATCGAGTAGAGCGTCTCGCCGTCGTCGATCAGCGTCTGCGTGGTCGACAGCTTCATTTCGTTTTCGCTGTCCTTGAGCTTGATCGCGGTGTTGACCGACGTTTCGGTGCGGAAGCGGATCTTGTCGCCTTCGCGGGCCATTTCGTACGCGCCGTCGCCCTCGGTTCGCAGGCGGTTGCCGTTCGGCATGGTCTGGTCGGCCTTCTTGTTCATCTTGGCGGAAACGCTGCGCGTCGCAGCCCATGCGTCCACGATCTTCTTCTGCGCGTCGGCGAGCTCGTCGCCGAAAGCCGGAAGAGCGGCCGCGAAAGCCGCAATCAACGCCATCCAGGTGTTTCGCTTCATGTGGGTGCCTGCCTCGGTTTTGCTTTCCTGTGATTCGCGGTCGACCCTGCGCCGCCGGCCACGTCGATAGCCGAACGGGAGCGCAACGCGTCAGCCGCGGTTGCCAGGAGCCGAATGGTATCCGAACGGCGCACCGCGGCAATTCTCGCGGTTTCGTCGTGCCGTTGCTGGAAACTTGCGGCGATCGTTCGTGGGAGAGCGTCCGTGCGGTGTCTCATGGTGTTCTACAAACGGGTGGTACGGGCGTCCCCGCCCGTTTCCGGAACGGGCTTGACGCCCGTACCACCCTGAAGCTCGGCGAATTTTGGCCCTGGTAAGGTTTGAGTGGTGCGGGCCTCCGTGCCCGCCGAAAACGGGCAGAGACGACCGTTCCACTGTCAAACCTTACCAGTGCCCGAATTTTGTGGGGGAGTCAGGCTAGCGCCGCAGCGTTGTGAGTCGATCGCGGGCGCTGGCTTGGATCTGCGGCTCCATTGGACTGACTGCAAGTACGCGGTCCCAAGCGTCGAAAGCCTCAATGCGGTTTCCGAGGCGATACTCAAGATCGCCGTAGCGCAGCCAGATGCGGCCTGCCTTCGGGTCGACGTCCAGCAGCTTGCGAAGCTGGTCGCGAGCATCGGTGAATCGCTGTTCGCCCGCCGCGACCAGCGCCATACCCTCCATCGCGGCGGTATTGCGAGAATCGAGTTGCAGTGACGACTCGAACCGTTTTCGAGCGTCACCCAGACGATTGGCGCGAAACAGCGCGGAGCCGACCTCCGCCAGAAGACCAGCGTCCGCCGGCGCCGCTTGCAAAGCCTCCTCGTACCGGGCCGAAGCGAGATCGAATTTGCCTTCGGCAAGAAATCTCGCCGCGGCGGCGCGCGCCTGTGTGGCCCGTTGAAGATTCTGAATGGTCACATCGTTCGCATCCGATTTGCCGGGACTTGGCGCGCTGGCTGACATTTCGTCCAGCTTCGCAGATTCCTTCGAATCACTGGTTGGTGTACTCCCCGGATCGTCTGCCTCGCCGGACGGTGCGGGCCGGCTTGCTGTTGCCTGCTGGACCGCGGAGAGATCGACGCCGCGCACTTCTTCCCGCGGCGGATGCTCTCTTCCAGCAAGACGCCGCGAATCTCGACCTGCGGCGGTCCGCCGCTGCCGCCGGAAACCGTCGTCTTCCGAACCTGAAGCGTCGGCGGCGTCGTATCGACCGTCACGCGTACGTGGGCTTGCGTACCGGCCGTGGGCGCCTGGGCGGATCGGCCGCCCGCGTTTTGGAGCACGAGGTAGATGCCGTACGTCCCGTCATTGTTTACCGAAAGCCGCACCGAACGCGAACCTGTGAGTTCCGCCGCAACGGACGTCCACGTCTGGCCGTCGTTCTGCGATAGCCAGGCTTCCACGCGGTCCGCCTGGCTCGTCGCTTCCAGCCCCAGCACGAGCTCGCGGCTGTTGACGTAGCGCAGGGGCGCCTGCGCCCCGCAGGGCGAGACGCAGCAGGAGAGCACAAGCAACAACAGGATGGGCCTTATCCGCATTTCCGCTGTAGCTTGCTATCGGCGGAGCTGCGTTTCATCGCGTCCCGCGCCGGCCTGGCCGCGCGGTCTCTGCGCCATTGCGGCCGGGCCCGCCGGCAAGGTAGGCTTTCATCCGCGAAAGGGCGGGATTCCCGGTGATTCAGCGGGGCTGGTTGTGCAAACTCTGCGCGTTGGCGCTGCTTTGCGGCGGCCGCCTCGCGGCGGATGACGCCGAAACGCTGATGTACACGCTCACACCCCGTTTCGGCGAGGGGCGAATCCGCGTCGAGCTGACCTGGGAAACCGGCCAGCGCTCCGCCTCCGTTCTTTCCGTCGCCA
>JACRLV010000105.1:0-9403 GCA_016235145.1 Planctomycetota bacterium | reverse complement strand
CTCGTTCGACACTCCGCCCTCGTTCGCGACCTCCGGATCGACGGCGGCAAATCGGTCCGCCGCGACGATTCGATGTGGATCGTCACCCATTCGCCGGGCGCGTCGCTCACCGTGCGCTACGAAATCGCCTTGAAGGTCAAGAGCTTCGACAGTTGGGATGCGCAGTCGCTGCCCATCGCGGCGGAAGAGTACTTTCATGGCGTGGGCAGCGCGTTTCTAATGACGCCGAATTCGCACCCCGGCACGCCGGCGGAATTCGAGGCCGCGCTGCGCTGGTCGCTGCCGGCCGGCTACAAGGCGGCCTGCTCCTGGGGCGGCACGGCCCGCAGCGTTGCGGCGAAGCTGCGCCCCTCGGACCTGAAGCAGTCCTCCTACCTGGCCGGGAAGATCACCACGACCAGCGTCGAAGAAGGCGGAATCAAGCTGTCGGTCGCGATGATCGATCGCTTCGGTTTCTCCATCGACGAGTTCGCCGCCCGCGCCATGCGGATCATCCGGGCCGAATGCGATTTCATGGCGGAAAAGGAATTTCCGGAGTTCGTGATCACCGTCATCCCGGTCGGGAAACCGCTCGCCGAAGGCGAAACGCGCATCGCCGGCTCCGGTCTGTTTCAGGGTTTCGCACTCTTCCTGGCGCCGAAATCGCCGCTTTCCGACGGCTTCGAGCATCTGTTTGCACACGAGCTGTTTCATCAATGGAACGGGCGGCGGCTGATCGCGGCGAATCCGGAGCGGCTCGTCTATTGGTTCACCGAGGGGTTCACCGACTATTTCGCGCTGCGAATCCTGCATGATTCCGGCATCTGGTCGGCCCCGACGTACGCGAAGTGGCTGAGCAAGCATCTGCGGGACTACGCGACCAACCCCGCTCGAAACGCGTCGAATGAGGACATCGACAAGCACTATTGGACCCAGCGCGGCACGTTCGGCGAAGTCGCGTATCAGCGCGGATTGATGCTGGGACTGCGCTGGAATCACCTTGCGAAACAGCGCGGCGTCAAAGACGGCGTCGACGCACTGTTGCGGGCGCTGCTGGCGCGTGCGCGGACAGGAGCGTTCGAGGCGTCGAACGATACGATCCGGGCCGCGGGGACGAAGGCGCTCGGCGGCTGGTTTGAAGCCGAGTTCGACCGCTACGTCGGCGGTGCGGAAACGGTCGAAGTCCCGCCGGACGCGCTGCTGCCCGGCCTCGAAGGGCGGGTCAGCGAGTTCACGGAACGCGGGCAGAAATTCAGCGCGCTGCAATTTCGGGCCGCGGGTTCGCCACAGCCGAAACGCTGATGCGATTGGAACAGACGCCGGCATCGACCGGCCGCGGATCGATTGTGGGGCCGGGCTCCGCCCGGTCTCTTCGCTAAAAGATCGGCTTCAACACGCGGACTCGGCGTCCTGCCCGCGACTCCAAATCTACCCGCCCATGCCGTTCATATCGGCGAACGCCGTCAGTGTCCGCCGCCCGTACCGATCGTCTCCGCCTTGTAACCGCCGGCCGCACGGTCGCGCAGATACAGGATTCCGAATACAAAGATGATGATCGCCGAAAACGGTGCGACATAGCGGAACGACATCAAACCGCCCGCGTTGTCCGCCGGCCCGAGCACCTCGGTCTTGATCGTCGTTGCGATCGCCGCCGCGGCGGGCGGCACGTTCGCGGCCGCATTTCGTAAGGCGTTTGCAGTATCGCCTTCGGGCAATCGTTGTGTTTTTTCGTAACGGGCCATTACGTCGGCCGCTGCGTCGACGGCCCCGGTCACTTCCTTTCGGATCGTTTCGGGCAGTTCCTTCGCCGCCGGCGGATACTGCGCAACCACTTCTTTCAGAACGGAGACGGTTTTGCCGGCCGGCAGGGCCTCGTGCAGATAGCGGTCGGCGATATGACCCATCTGCGGCGCCGTCACAACGCCGACCACGAGCATGCCCGTTCCACCCATCAGGGCCAGCCCGAACGCTCCGCTGCGCGGCACGCGCTCCGAAGTCACGCCCAGCATGGTCGGCCAGAAGTAGCACACGCCCACGGCAAAAACCGTCGCCGACGCGAACGCCATCGCCGTGGTCGTCGCAAAGCTGAACCAATACAGACCGACGCCGGACAGGATCGCGGAAAGCACGAGAATTCCCGTCGGCGACAGGCGGTGCACCACCGGGCCGGCGAAGAATCGCAGAATCGCCATCAGTCCATTGATGTACGCGAGTACGAGGATTCCCTTGATGCCGCCTGCCTCCAGCACGGCTGGCACCCAGCGGCCCGGCCCGAGTTCCAATGAGGCGGTAACGGCCATGCACGCCAGCAGAATCAGGAACAGCGGCCGCAGCAGCGCTCCGGCGACCATGCCCCCAAACGAAATCCCCGATTGCACACGCTCCGTCGGCGGGAATGCCTGTCCGGCGAAGAGCACGCCGTAGATCGCCGTGGGGATCAGGATCAGTCCGAGCTTGGTCTGCCACATCGTCATTCCGGCCGGCAGCGTGACGCCGCTCTGATCAAGAGCGAACGATGCGAGCGCGCCAAGCACGATTCCGCCCGGGAACCAGACGTGAAACTGATTCAGTTTCTTGGTCTTCTGATCGGCGTAAATCGTGGCAATGAGCGGGTTACAAACCGCCTCAATGGTCCCGTTGCCCAATGCGAGAATGAGCGCGCCGCTGAAGAGCATCCAGAACCCGCTGCCGAAAATCATCACGACCACGCCGGCGATGTGGCAGAGCAGCGCAAACCGCAGCAGGTTCCGCATGCCGACGAAATCGCACAGCGGCCCGAGCACGAAGATTGAAACGGTGAATCCCCAGATGGCGGCGCCGCCGATCCAGCCCACGTCTTGATTGCTCAGAATAAACTGCGCTTTCAGATCATTCAGAATCGCGCCGACCGTTGCGAAACACACCGCCGTCGCAATCAGCGCAAAACAGCTGCCCAGAAAGAGCCGTCCCTTGTTCATCGACTGGTTCCTTTCGACTTGCCGCAACGCGCCAAAGTTCAACCGTGCCAACGTGCCGTTGAAAAGTACGAGTCCGGCGACGCCGGGTCAAGCAGGTTGCGCGTCAGCTTGTACGGGCGGTGTGGCCAAATCCCTCTCTCCCGGTACTCCGGGAGAGGGCCGGGTTGAGGGCGCATTTTCAAGACCGCGTTCGCCGGCGCGGAGCCAAACGGCAGCCGAGGGCGGCTGCGGTACGCTAAGACCCCAAGCGCCAGCACGCGACGCAGTTAGTGGGCCTTCAGCTTCCGCACTTCCTGCGTCAGGAGCGGCACGACCTTGAACAGATCGTCGATGATCGCGTAGTCGGCGACTTTGACCATCGGCGCCTCAGGGTCGGTGTTGATCGCGACGATCACCTTGCTCCCGCGCATGCCGGCGAGGTGCTGGATCGCTCCGCTCACGCCGCAAGCCACGTAGAGCTTGGGCGTCACGGTCTTGCCGGTCAGGCCGACTTGACGCGTATGCGGCTGATAGCCCGCGTCGCAAGCCGCACGGCTGGCGCCGACGGCGGCGTCGAGTTCCGCGGCCAGTTCGTAGATGATCTTGAAATTCTCCTCGGCCTTCATCGCGCGTCCGCCGCTGACGATGATGTCGGCCTCGGTCACGTCCTTGACCGCGCCGCCGGTCTTCGCGATTTCGCGCGTCGTCGCGCGGTCGTCGCCTGGGCTCGCCGTAAACGCGATCGCGGAACGGGGCGCGCCGCCGGGGCCGGTGGAAGCGGGGAACGTGTTGGGTCGCACGGACGCGATGGCGGTTTTTCCCGTCGGGAACGTGACATGGCAGAACGCCTTGCCGTTGTAGACCGGGCGCTTCACGTCCAGGCCGCCGTTGCCGCCGATGCCGAGCCCGATCACGTCGGTCGCGCAGCCCAGCTTGAGCCGGGCGGCGACGCGCGGGGCCAGGTCGCGGCCCATGAAGGTCGCCGGCAGAAGAACGACGCGCGGCTGTAGCTGCGAAATCGCGCCGGCGAGCGCAGAGCGGTATCGCAACGCGTTGTAATTCGCCAGCGACGCGTCCGCGACCGTCACGATCTGATCGACGCCGGTCTTGTCGAGCGCATCCGCCGCTCCGGCGGTCGCTCCGACGACGAGCCCGATCACCTTGCCGCCGGTCTGACCCGCGAGGGCCTTGGCGGCGGTCACGACCTGCGGGACGCTCGAATGAAGACGGTCGCCGCGTTGTTCTGCAAAGACGGGGATATCGTTGTTCATGATCGGTGCTCGGTTTCTAGTGCTCAGTGTTCGTTGCTCAGTGTTCAGTGTTCAGTGCTCAGTGTTCAGCGCTCAGTAATCAGTGCTCAGTAGTAGGACGTTCGTGGTCAGCGGTCTTGTCTGGGGTTTCGGTCTGCTCCGTCTGATGGTTCGAGGGATCAATCATGCGTCGGCGTTCTAATGAGGCGTGCAAGCCGTTCAGGATTCGCGACACTTCGCTCGCCGCCGCGGCAAGCTGGTTGGCGCTGCTCGAGTTCAGGTAGCCCAGCCGCTTTCCGATCTCGATGTGCGTCTCCAACTCACAACTGCTGCCTCGTGAATTGCGGATAAATCTCTGGAATTCAGGGCGGTTGCGCCTCCCGAATCCCTCCGCGATGTTTGCGGGAATCGAAACGGCCGCCCGCCGCATTTGCGAGATCAAACCGAAACGCTCGTCGTTCGGGAAAGTCGTCGTAGCGCGATACACGAACGTAACAAGATCCATGCTTTTCTTCCAAGCGACGAGGTCGCGATATGAGCTTGCCATGCCGTTGTCCCGCCTGATTGAATCGATGCAAGCCGCTCCCTGAGCCCAAGTCCCCAATCTGTCGAATGCGTGTTCCCCGCTGAAGCGCGCTCGTCCCACGACACGATTGAACGATCAGAATCGCTCGCAACCGAACGTCGCACTGCAAGATCCCCACGAAACACGCTACGCACTGAGCACTGAGCACTGAGCACTGAGCACTGAGCACTGAGCACTGAGCACTGAGCACTGAGCACTGAGCACTGCACACTGAGCACTGAACACTGAGCACTGCCTTCTCTCAGATCGCCTTCGCCTCCTCGCGCAGCAGCTTCACCAATTGCGGAACCGTCTCGCTCGCGTCGCCTTTCAGCACCTTGCCCGGCGGGCGTTGCGGCGGCGGTTCAAACTTGTGGATCTCCGTTCCGCCGACCGAACCGACGATGCCTGCAAATCCCGCCACGTCGCCGCTCGTAATCGTGCGAACCGGCTTTTTCTTGGCTTTCATCAGGTTCGGCAGCGACGGATAGCGGCATTCGACCAGCCCCTTTTCGATCGTCAGCAGCGCCGGCAGGCGGGCTTCGACGATCTCGTCGGCGCCCTCGATGCGGCGGTTTGCGACCAGCGATTTGCCGTCCGCCGCCATGTCGAGTTTCGTGGCCGCTCCGACGTGCGGGATGTCGAGCATCTCGGCGAGCGCG
The DNA here is from genome assembly GCA_016235145.1 of Planctomycetota bacterium. Classification (GTDB taxonomy): domain Bacteria; phylum Planctomycetota; class Phycisphaerae; order UBA1845; family Fen-1342; genus JACRLV01. The sequence goes on along the minus strand of JACRLV010000105.1, from coordinate 4,011 downwards.
GGGCCGAGCTGGCCGCTGTCGAGGTCGATCTCCTGCTTTCCGCGGACGATGAGGTCGTAATTCTCTCCGCGCACGACGGCCGCGATGACCGCCGCGGTCTGAATCTCGTCAAGCTTTTCGAACGCGGCGTCCTGGAGGTGGATCGCGTCGTCGGCGCCGATCGCCAGCGCGGTCCGCAGGGCCTCCGCCGCGGTCGCCGGCCCGGCGGTCAGGGCCGTAATCGACGCGACGTCGCCGCGTTTCTCGCGCAGTTGAACGGCCAGTTCGATGGCGAATTCGTCAAAGGGATTGACCACCATCTTCACGCCGGCCCGATCGATGTCTTCGCCGTCGGGACGGATTTTGACGTTGGTGGTGGAGTCCGGAACCTGCTTGATGAGTACGAGGATCTTCATTGTCCGTCCGTTTTCGTGCGCCGGCACAGCGTGCAGGCTAGTCAGAGGACCGCTGCCTCGCGCCGGAGATACAGTCGCCGACTTGCGCTTGAGGTGCTGTCCGGCGGCCTACGGCCTCGCGCGAAGCAGAGCGGGAATGATAGCGGCGGAGGACGGGCGCGCGAACCCCGAGCGCCGCTCTGTCGACATGGGAGCGTGAAAGGCTGCGCGACCTTGGGTTGCTTTTGGGAAGTGTGGCACGGTCAAGAGTACTCGCTTGGCCGTGGGGTCCCGTGAGGGGTGGAAGCCGCGGTGGAACGCTGCCAACGAAGTACCGTTGACAGTGCCACCCGGCCGGAACGCCACTTCCGCCTCTACATTCGCTACGACACGGCGGACCAGAAAGCGCGAACATGACGAGTTCAATTTCGCACTTGCATCCCCGCGATGATGAAACTAGTCTTCGCGGGCGTTCGTCGGGTGTGCGGTCATCGTCGCACCCGAAATCGGCTCCATCGACCATTCGTCAAGCCGCCGGAGGTGCGTCGCACCCATGAACCAAACCGACGCCGCAAGCGCCCTTGCGCCCGACGCGATTCCCCCCTTGCCGGAAAACGCCACTCCGGAAGAAAAAGACCAGCACTGGTACAAATACGTCTACCAGGGCGACAACATGCCGCAGCTCACCGTCCGCGCCGTCGTCATGGGCGGCCTGATCGGCATGGCGATGTGCTGTGCGCATCTTTACACCGTGCTGGCGATCGGCTGGTCGTTCGGCGTGGCGATCACAGCTTGCGTGATGTCGTACGTGACCTGGAACGTCGTGCGGATCCTCTCCGGGCATCTTGTGTCGCGGCTTTTCGGCGTCGCGATCGCGCTGGGGGGGCTGGCCGTCGTCACGACGGTGCATGCCGGGGCGGCCAGATTCTTTACGACGGCAAAAATGTCGCCGGCGATGATCGAACCGGCGGCTTGGTGCGTTGCGCTCGCGATCGCGCTGGCGGGCCTGGGCGTCTGCTTGCTGCTCTGGCGAAAGCGGACGCCGATGAGCATCCTCGAAAACAACTGCATGCAATCGACCGCCTCAGCCGCCGGTTTCTCGACCGGCTCCACGATGGCGACGGCCTTCGGCGCCTTGCTCCTGCTTAACGGCGTGCAGGTGGATTGGCGGCTGGCGGCGGCGTTCACACTGACAACGGGGGCGATGGGGGTGTGGCTGGCCATCCCCATGAAGCGCTCGATGATCAACCACGAGCAACTGCCGTTCCCGTCGGGCATCGCGGCGGCCACGACGCTCAAGAGCCTCTACAGCCACGGGGCCGAGGCGCTGCGCAAGGCGTACGGCCTGCTGCTGGCAATGGCAGGAGGGATGCTGGTTGGTGTCTTGAAGGTCGGCGATCAGACTCTCGAGAAGTTGACATCTCTGCGTAATTTGTACAAGTACCTCCAGGACCATGGGATTCATATTCGCCTGCCGGGCCAGATACCGAATAACGGGTTCTACTCGGTGAACGAAAAGCAGCTCGTCGGGTTCGGATTTGATCCCAGCGTGCTGCTGCTCGGGGCGGGCATGATCGTCGGCCTGCGCGTGAGCCTGAGCATGCTCGTCGGCTCCATGCTGCTCTATTTCTGGGTCGGCCCCAGCCTGATCAACTACGATATCCTGCACGGGGCAGATCCAGGTTATGTTCGCTCGATCGAGCTTGTCAGCGGCGGCACCATCTATCAGCTCTATCGCTGGGGCCTATGGGGTGGAACTGCGGTGATGGTGTGCTCAAGCCTGACGGCCGTCGCGCTTCGTTGGCAGACAATCAAGCGGTCATTCGCCGTCTTTCGCGGCGCCCGCGAGTCTGACGCCGTCAAGAGCACGATGGATCACGTTGAGGTTCCGACCTCGTGGTTTGTCGGCGGCTTGATTCCGATCATGAGTGCGATGCTGTTGGTGCAGTACATCGGCTGGGGCATCAATCCTGTGTTGGGAATCATCGCCATCGGCATGGCGTTTGTGCTGTCGCTGGTGGCGTCGCGCTCCAGCGGCGAGACCGACACTACGCCGACTGGCGCGATGGGCAAGGTCATGCAATTGCTCTTTGCCGTGCTCTCGCCGGGAAACGTACCGCACAACCTGATTTCCGCGGGCATTGCGGCGAACAGCGCTTCGGCCGGCTCCGATCTGCTTGGCGACCTGAAGTCCGGCTATCTGCTCGGCGCGAATCCGCGCCGCCAGTTTCTCGCCCAGTTCTTCGGAATCTTCTTCGGAACCGTCGCGATCATCCCTTGCTGGTACCTGATGATTCCAGACAAGGAAGCGCTGCAAAGTTACCCCGCCCCGGCCACGAACCAATGGCGCGCGGTGGCGGAACTGCTCACAAAGGGCATCGATCAATTGCCGGAATCCGCCCGCATCGCGATCGTCATCGGCGCGCTCATCGGCGTGGCGCTGCCGCTGATCGAGCGCACCGTGCCGCGCAAAGTACGGCCATACTTCCCATCCGCGATGGGCCTCGGTTTGTCGTGGGTCATCCCCTTTAACAACGCCTTGTCCTTCGCCGTCGGCGCGACGATCCCCTTCATTTGGGGCCTGATCAGCCGCCGCACGCGCGACAGCTACAGTGTTCCCGTGGCGTCAGGCCTGGTCGCGGGCGAATCGCTGATCCAAGGCGTGATCGCGATGCTCGCCACGGCGATCGGCATCGCGCAGATCGGGCAGAAGTCCGGCTAATGCGGCGTCGGGATTAGACAATTGCGCTGCGAGCGCCTCGCCCGCGGTCAATCGACCCAGAATGCCTCATCGCTCGGCCGGAGCGGCCGATTCAGCCACAGCGGGCGGCGGAGGCGTTTGCCGTCGCCGCGCGGCGCGGGGCCGACCGGCCAGCGCGTCTTGGCGAGCCACTCGCGATACACCTCCATCGACTTGTGCGTATCGACCAGCGCGTCGCCGCTTCGGTCGCCGGGCTCGGCCCGCTTGACCTGTACGCGTTGGTGCCAGCAATGCATGCCGCTGATCGGATCCGGCTGAACCGGGAAGGTGATGTTCTGATGCACGCCGCCGTCGCGCCACCAGATGCGGCGGCTGTCCGGGTCGGCGGAGTCGAAGGGCTGCGGGCCGGCGATCTGCCGGATGCGCCAATTCCCGCCGCCTGCGCTCGACGCGCCGTCGGGGCCAAGCTCTTCAATGCGGACCGTCGAGCCGCTCCAGCGCGAGTTCGGCGGATCCTGCTCACGCCGCCAGCGGCCGAGATGATGGGAGCATGCCACGACGCCGGGCCGGATTCCTTCGGTCACCCAACATTTGTCGACGAAATAACCGATGCGCGTGACGACGCGCACGAGATCGCCGGTCTTCACGCCGAGGCGGCCGGCGTCGGACGTGTGAATCCAAATGGGGTTATTCTGGGCGATCTCATTCAGCCACTTCGCCGACCCGCTACGGGTGTGAATCAACGTAGGCAGGCGAAACGTAGGCAGCAGCACAAACGCATGATCCCCTTCGTGCCTCCGTGCCTCCGTGCCTTCGTGCCTCTTTTCCTCTCCTTCGTGCCTCCGTGCCTCCGTGCCTCCGTGCCTCTTTTCCTCTCCTTCGTGCCTCCGTGCCTCCGTGCCTTCGTGCCTCTTTTCCTCTCCTTCGTGCCTCCGT
>JACRLV010000178.1 GCA_016235145.1 Planctomycetota bacterium | reverse complement strand
CTATTCTCTTCCCCTCCGTGCCTTCGTGCCTCCGTGCCTTCGTGCCTATTCTCTTCCCCTCCGTGCCTTCGTGCCTCCGTGCCTTCGTGCCTATTCTCTTCCCCTCCGTGCCTTCGTGCCTCCGTGCCTTCGTGCCTGTTTTTCACCGCCACATGCGCGCGCACGACTCCCGCCAGCGAGTTCCGGTCGGTGATCGCGATCGCGCGATAGCCCAGCGCGGCCGCCTGCGCGACCAGCTCTTCCGGATGCGACGCGCCGCGCAGAAATGAGAAATTCGAGACGCAGTGCAGCTCGGCGTAATCCGGTGCAGACGTGCATTCCGCCTGCGCCCCGCGTTCCGCCGGAAGTTCCGCCGACGTCCCGCTGTGCGTCTGCCTGCGAAATGCAAGGGTCTGCCCATCGCTGACGGGTTGCCGCGACATCGCCTTCTCGCACACGCCCCCTGAAAGTCCGCCTGATTGATGATACCTAACAAAAACCGAATAATAAAGTCGTCGCCGAAACCCGAAACCAGATCATTCAGCCAAAACCGGTTCCGGCAGCAGCAAAGAATTGCCGTTCAGCAAAAGCGCGTTCACAATCAAAACTGGAGGAGTTTCCGCAACCTGTCCGGGATCTGCGGTTTCACGCGACCAGGGCGCCCTCCGACCCGCGCCCAGCCCCCTTCCCCTCACGGGAAATCGCGGTACCCCAGCACACCGCGCTCCCGTGGCAAGGCGCGGCGAAACCTGTCGCCACATCGCAAGAAGGAGGAGTCTCATGCCGCACCGTCAATGGCTCAGCGTACTTGTCGCCATGTTCTGTGCCGGCGCAGTCCAGGCGGATTGGAACCCCGGCGACCCGTACAAGATGCACTATCCGCAGATGCCCGATCCGCAAGGTTGGGACGTCAACATGACGTTCCCCAAAGTGCTCGCGGATGACTGGCGATGCACCGAGACGGGCCCCGTGACCGACATTCACTTCTGGTTCTCGATCGAACAGGATCGCACCGACGTGCTGGCCGCCCTGCTCGCCGCGGGAAGCGTCCACGCGAGCATCCACGCGGATGTTCCGGCCGACCCCACGAACCCCTTCAGCCATCCCGGACAGCTGCTATGGAGCCGTGAGTTTTCGCCGGGTGCGTTCACGATCCGCCCGTATGGCCAGGGTCCCCAGGGCTGGTACGACCCCAACACCGGCGAGGCCCGCCGGCCTGACCACTTTCAATACTTCCAGGCCAACATCGAGAACATCTTCGATCCCTTCCACCAGGACTTGGGGACGATCTACTGGTTGGATCTCTCGATCGTGTTGCCGCCCGGCGTCTCCGGGCGCGTCGGTTGGAAGACGTCGCTGGACCACTTCAACGACGACGCCGTCTGGACCGATTCTGGATTGCCGGACTGGCATGAACTCCGCGACCCGTTCACGCAGGAGTCGCTGGACATGGCGTTCGTCATTACGCCCGAGCCGGCGTCGGCGGCGCTGCTGCTCGGCGGCTTGATCATGGTTCTGAGGACACGCCGAGCGGCGTGACGTGCGAATCGGCGCGGCACGCGTCGTAATGCCTGAAGACCCCGGCGCCGCGGCAGGCGAGGAAACCGCGCGGCGCCGGGGCCGCGCTCAAAATGCCGCCCCGCGGCGCGATAACCGTAGCAGCAGCGTGATCTTGGGCACTGGTCCGATTTGAATTGTGGGGCCGGGCTCCGCCCGGTCTCTTGAGCCACCAAGTCCCGATTCGCGAAAGAGACAGGCCAGAGGCCTGCCCCACAACTCTCAAAACTGACCAGTGCCTAATCTTGCGCGCCGCGAATTCTGTTTTGCTTTTCCGCTTCGCGTTCGCGTATAATTTCGCCTGCGTGCCGGAAAGGGCGATCCCCGAGGTTTCTGGGTGGAAACCGCGTGAGGAAGGGGCGGGGCGCTCAAAAAATCGGCTTCGGCCATCGATAAGAAAAGGGGTTGGATCCCGTGGCGAAACTCTCTGCTGGGGTTGTTCTGGTTTGCGCCGCGGGCGCGTTGTTCCCCGCAACCGCGCAAACGATCGGAACCGAGCTGAAAGTCTCCGGGCTGGTCCGGCCGATCTTCGTGACGCACGCTCCAAACGACTTCTCGCGCATCTTCATCATCGAGAAGCAGGGCCGCATCCGCATCGCGCAGATCACCCCCAGCGGCACCTACACGCTGCTGCCGACGTCGTTTCTCGATGTGGATGCAATCACCGCCGGCGGGACCACCGAAAGCAGCGAACAGGGACTGTTGGGGCTCGCCTTCAGCCCGAATTATCCGGCTGACCCCCGCTTCTTCATCAACTACACCGCGACCGCCGGCTCCGGCGACACCGTCGTCGCCGCCTACACCGTCTCGGCGAACCCCAACATCGCCAACACCGCCGGCGACATCATCATGACGTTCGATCAGCCGCAGACAAACCACAATGGCGGATGGCTGGCGTTCGGACCGGACGGCTACCTCTACATCGGCACCGGCGACGGCGGCAACCGCGACGATTCGGGCACGGGCCACACCGAACCCGGCGGAAACGCCCACGATCTCACAAGCAACCGCCTCGGAAAAATCCTGCGCATCGACGTGAACTCGGACGCTTTTCCCGCCGACGGAAATCGCGATTACGCCATCCCACCGACGAATCCTTTCGCGAGTGGCCCCAACGACGGCGAAATCTGGGATTTCGGCCTGCGAAATCCCTGGCGTCCGTCGTTCGATCGCGTCACCGGCGACCTGTGGATCGCGGACGTCGGGCAGGATCAGACCGAAGAAATCAACTTTGAGCCCACCGGCTCCTCGGGCGGCAGGGATTACGGCTGGCGATGCCGCGAAGGCAACCACGACTGGATCGTGGACAGCGTCTGCACGGGCCTGACTTTCACCGAGCCGATCTACGTCTACTCGCACAGCACCGGCTGCTCGATCACGGGCGGATACGTCTACCGCGGCTGCGCCATTCCAAGCCTTGTCGGCGCCTATTTCTTCGCCGACTACTGCACCGCCAGAATCTGGAGCATGAGGTACAACGGCGCGACGATCACTGAGTTCATCGAGCGCACCGCGTCGCTCGATCCGCCGGGCGCGCTGGCGATCGCGAGCGTCACCTCCTTCGGCGACGACGCGTACGGCGAGCTGTACATCTGCGACTCGACCGGCGGAGAGGTTTTCAAAATCGTCCCGACTTCCGCCTCCACGCCGGACTGCAACGGAAACGGCCGCAACGACTGGTGCGAAATCATGGACGGCTCGGCGGCGGACGGCGACGGCGACGGAATTCTGGACGTCTGCGAATGCGTCGGCGACTTCAACAATGACGGCGTGACCAACCTGACGGACCTGGCGATGATCCTGAGCGGATACGGCGCCTGCACCGGCGACCCGCTCTACAATCCGGTGCTGGACCTGGTCGGCAACGGCTGCATCGACTTGTCCGACCTGACGACGTTTCTGGCGAATTTCGGCTGCAACTGAACTTCCGGTCTGTGACCGGGATCCAACGGCGGGCTCGTGAAAGCGTTTCGGCGCGTTCACGAGTTCGTTCGTTTTTTTGCGGCCGGTTTGTTGGTTCTGGAGCAGCTACCGTAGCGTCGGACCTCCGAGTCCGACGACGAATGCGCCGATGGAGACCCCGTCGGACTCGGAGGTCTGACGCTACGAAGCATAAACGCTCCGCCACGCAGCGCGAAAGCTCCGCTGTGCGGACCGGCAGGCCCTACTTTCGCTCCGTCAATCTCCCCAGACGACGCAGTTCCTTCACGCCGATCGCGGTCAGGACGACGACCAGCAGAGTCCCGATCCCGCCCGAAACAACGCTCGCCACGGGGCCGAAGAACTTGGCGACCAGGCCGCTTTCGAATCCGCCGACCTCGTTCGACGTTTCGATGAAGACTGAATTGACGGCGGCGACGCGGCCGCGCAACGCATCGGGGGCGGACAGCAAGGGCGTCCGTCCGGCCTTTTTGAAAGCCGGGCGAAATGCGAGGTTCATCGCCATGACCAGCGCGCCGACATACGGCGCGGCGCGCAGCGCGCCCAGGCCGGTCGGACCGACGTGCAGGATGTCCTTGGCATAGACAGGCATCAGCGCCGTCGCGCCGCCCAGGAGCACAGCGAATAGATCTAGTGCGATCGCGCCGAACACGACCGGCTCGCGCCACAAGTGCCGCACCCCTTCGAGAATCCCCGGAAGAAGCGCGCTCGGACGCATCGCGTCGATGAGCGAGCCCGCGCGGACCCGCGTATCCGGCTCGATCTCGCGAATGAACGAGCTCGTCCAGGCGAACCACAAGCAGCCCGCGGCGGCCAGCGCGTACACGGGCCACGCAGCCTTCAACCACCAGATCAGCAGGCCCGCGATGATCGGTCCCACCGTCGAGGAAAACTGAAACACGCCGCTGTTCCAGGTGACCGCGTTATGAAACGTGTCGCTCGCCGCGCCGCCCGGCAGGATGCGCGGCAGCAAACTCGACCGGCTCGGTCCGTTAAACACGCGAACGCAGCCGAAAAGCGAGATCAGGCCGTACATCAACCACAAACCACCCACACTGCCCAGCCAGCCGCGTTCCCAGGCGAAAGAGCCGAACGCGAGCAGGGTTCCCGCGCCGGCGAACCCGAGTTGCGTCGTGATGAGCACGCGGCGGCGATCGAGAAGGTCGATCAACCGGCCCGCCGGAAGCGCCAGCAGAAACGTGGGCAGCGCGCGAGCGAGGCCGATGCAGCCCAATAGAAAGGCGTCGTGCGTCCGCTCGTAGACCTCCCAGCCCAACGCAGTGGCCTGCATCTGAAGGCCGATCACTGCCGGCAGCCAGCCCGCGGCGAACAATCGATAATTGCGCACGCGAAGAGCGGCGAACGGATCGTGGCGGCCGGAGGCGTCTTTCAATGCATGCTTTCAGCAATACCGACCCGCGATCATAAGACGCGGCGAGCGAGCCGCGGCGTCGGTCCAGCCTGAGAGTCTATCCGGCGTATGAGCCCTGCTGTACTCATCGGGGCCTGTTGCCGCGCCGGCCGGATCGTTCGCTTGCCCGCCAGGCCGTGTTTTCGAGCCAAACGTGGTCAATTCTCGCGAATAGCGGCTAGTCCTTGCGGCGCGAGCGGCCCTTCGAGCGAGCCGGCGTTTCGTCTTCGAACAGCGAATCGTCGGCAGGCGTGGCCGCGTTGGCCTCGACGATCACGATGCTCTCGTCGCCGGCAAGTTCGTCTCCGGCGTTTGATTCCGCCTCGCCCGCCGCCGGCTTGATCGCCTTGCCGTCCTCATCGAGCACGACGTCCGCGTCGGCCGTGCGGCTGCGGGCGATCTGCTGCAAATCCCTCGCGAGCTTTCCCGATTCCAAACCGGTGATCTTTGAGAGCGCATCGGCCACATCGACGATGTAACGCTCAAAGATGCTCCGCCGCTCGCCCTCGAGCCGCTGGCGTTTGCGGCGGCGAATATAGGCTGCGAGCTTGCGCCCGCATTCCTGAAGCGCCAGCCGCATCTCCTTGCGGATCTCGTCATAGTCGGCGATCGCCTCCTTGCTCTCGCTGGTGAACGGCACCCAGACGCTGGCCATGTGGATCATCACCACCAGCGGACCGACCGGTATGTTCCCGCCGGGTTGCGAGAGGCTGTAGTTCCGCCAATCCACGTCGAGCACGCTCTTGAACGAGGCGCAGGCCGACTGCTGGTAAAGCAGCGGTACGCGGTTGGCGAAGCGGATGACGCGGGCCGCCTCGTCCGCCGCCAGCGTTCCGCCGAACGCCATCGCGATCTCGATCTGGAATGGGTTGCCGCGATAGACGGCCGGATCGCGCGTCGTCGCGGTGTAGAACTCGGCCTTCACTTCCTTCAGCAGGCCGGCCAGCAGGGCCCGCACGCCGATCGGGGCCAGGCAGTCCGTGGGCGGGGCCATGATCTTCGCGGTCTGCATCGCCTGATAAAGCTGCTCGACCTGGGGCGGATCGAGATCGGCCGGGCGCATGTTCGACTTGAGCTTGGCGGCGGTGCAGATTTCGTGGGCCACGCGCGTGGTGACGCGGCAGAACCGCTCCTGCAAGAAGCCGCCCAGCGACCGAATCTTTTCCTTGCCGGCGCCCGCCTCCTTGAGCATCTTCATCAGCACGCCGAGCTCGATGCCGTGCGGATGGGGCTGGATTTCGCGTGTTTCGCGCGGCAGTTCCGGCGAGCCGCGGACGAATTCGTAATTCTCGCCGCTCGGAGCGCGATAGAAGAACGCCGCGTGCGGGTTCGCGATCGCGGTCTGCTCGATGTACTCGTCGACCGACGTGCGGCCCTTCTGATAGCTGGCGACGAGCTCGATCGCGACCTCGGTGCCGCTTTCCCAGGCGACGTCCAGCTCCTCGTCATGAATGACGTCCGGGCGGTTTTTCGCAGTGTCGATCGCGATCTGAAAATGGTGCGCCGGCTTTTTCGGACCGGTGCGCGAGGTGACCTGGATCGGCTTGCCCGTGGTCAGCAGGCCGTACATGCCCGCCGCCGAAATGCCGATGCCCTGCTGCCCGCGCGACATCTTCAAGCGGTGAAACTTCGAGCCGTACAGCAGTTTGCCAAAAACGTTGGGAACCTGGGCCTTGACGATGCCCGGCCCGTTGTCGCGCACCGTGACGCGAAAGCGCTCCTCCGCAAGCTGGTCGATCAGGACGTGAATCTCGGGCAGGATGCCCGCTTCCTCGCAGGCGTCCAGCGAATTGTCGACCGCTTCCTTCACCGTCGTCAGCAGCGCCTTGCGCTTGTTGTCGAAGCCCAGCAGGTGGCGGTTCTTCGCGAAAAACTCGGAGACGCTGATGTCGCGCTGCTTGGCCGCCATGCTCTCGGCCGTCGCGCCGCGCCGCGGGGGACGGGGTGGTTGTGCCGCCGCCGCGGACGACTCGCCGTTGCCCGACGCGGGCTTGGGCTCGGATTCAAAAAGGGCCGGAGATTCGGCCGACGGCGCCGGTTCGGCGGCGGGCTTTGACTTCGCGGTGCGCGGCGGCGGAGCGGGCTGGGCAATGCGCGATTTTTCGGTCCGTTCTTCCGTCTCAAACAGCGTGAGGGAGTCGCCCTTCGCGGTCGGCGGTTTCAGCGTTTTGACGGCCATCCGTGGCTCTCCTCCGGAGGATTTCAACTGGCGCATCATCGTACTCACCCAGAGCGAGATGTACAGGCGGGCGGCTGAATCTCTCAGAATGGGTGCGGCCACGAACGCTCGGAACCAGGATTGGGCTTTCGCCTGAACACCGCGATTGTATAATCCTGAAAGCTTCGGTTCCGCCGAAGGAGCCGTTGGGCCGACGAGGGTGTTTGCCAGGGAGGATCGGGATGAGCTATCGCGACTACCAGTACGATGCCGAAGTCGAACCGTACAGCGGCGTTTCGCCCGCGGCGCGCGGGGCTTTCATCGCGCAGACGTACCTGCACCTCTTTGGCGCGATCCTGCTGTTCGTGCTGATCCAGGTTGCCATCTTTCAATCGGGCGCCGCGGAGTCGATCCTCCGCACGCTGATGCGCAGCTCGATCGCATGGCTGGTCGTCATCGGCGCGTTCATGCTCGTGGGGACGATCGCCAGCAGCGTGGCGCTCACGGCGAGATCGAAAGGGGCGCAATACCTGGCGCTCCTGGCGTTCGTGGCCATGGAAGCGGTGATCTTCGTGCCGCTGATTTACATCGCCAACAAGCTCACTCCCGGCGGCGGGATGATTCAGAGTGCGGCGGTGGTGACGCTGGGCGGGTTTGCTCTGCTGACCGGCATCGTCTTTCTCACCCGGGCGGATTTTTCGTTCCTGCGCGGCATCTTGATGTGGGCCGGCGTGTGCGCGCTGCTGCTGATCATCGGCTCGATCATCTTCAACTTCTCGCTGGGCCTGGTCTTCAGCGTGGCGATGGTCGCGCTGGCGGGCGGTTTCGTTCTCTATGACACCTCAAACGTGCTGCACCACTACAGCGAGGATCGCTACGTCGCCGCGGCGCTGGCCCTGTTCGCCTCCGTCGCGATGATGTTCTGGTACGTGCTGCGGATCTTCATGCAGTCGCGGGACTGAGACGACTGAGGAATCCGGCCGCGGCAACTTCAAAACGCCGCGATTCGAAACAACGACCCGGCAGCCCGGCGGAACGTCGGCGGCCGGGTCGGCTTTTTCAGGTACGGCCGGCGGCCCGCGCTGCGATCCAAGCGAGAATTTCGGGGTAGACCTGCGCGAACGCCGCCGGCGCGTATTCGAATTCGCCGTGCGCGATGGACTCAAAAAGCCGGTACGTCTTGTCGCGCGAGGCGATGACGTCGAAGAACTTTTCCCGCGTGACATCGGCATTGGCGATGCGGTCGCGCCCGCCGGCGATTACCAGCGTCGGCGCCTGGATCAGGTCGTAATGATCCGAATACGCATGCGGCGGCGAGCCCAGCGAACTGACGAACGCCCCGGCCCGCACGCTGGCGGCGAGCTGGTTCAAGACGCCGGCCTTCATGCTGTCGGCGGCCCGCAGCAGTCCGTGTACGAACGTCTCCGCCTGGAAATGCGTGGCGCCCTTGAAATTCGTGGAGTACCACTGCATTGCGACGGTCTTGAGCCGCGTCGCGAAATCGCCCTGCGTTCGCGGATCGACATCCGCGGCGGACGCGCCGGGCCGCAGCCAGTCCAGTCGCACCGAGCCCATCGCGCCGAGCGCCGCCTGAAGCCACGACCAACGCGACAACAGTTCGAAAGGCACATTCGATTCGGCGATGCTCGCGTGCCACGCGCGCAACGCATCCTGCCATTGAAAAGCCCCCGCGCCGTCGAACACGCCGACCGGCCAGCGCAGCGCCGCCGGGAATTCGATCAGCACCGCACCCGCCGCGGCGTCATGCCGCCTCCGCACCGCGGCCTCGTCCGCCACGATTGCCTGGGCCTCGCCGTAGCCGACACAAACAGCGCCTTGCAGCCACGCCGCGACGGTCATGGCGCCCATGCTGTTGCCGATGAGAAACGGGCGCATGCCCGTGGCGCGGCGGACGTGGTCGACGACCGCCGGCAGGTCGTAGAGGATGAAATGATCGACGCACCAGTCCGTCTGGCCCTCGGGCGGCGGGCTGTACATGTGCGGCCTGCCGAGCCCGCGGAGATTGACCAGCCACAGGTCGTAGCCGGCTTCGTGAAGCAGGGTCGCGAGGCTGCGGAATCGCCAGTTGTCGCCCGACAGGTCCGGGCAATCCCACACGTCAGCGTTGACGGCCAGGCCGTGGACGAAAATGACCGGAGCGCCGGCCGCGGGCTTGCGTTTGCAGGCGATCTTCGCACCGTCAGCGGTTGGAACGTGCTCGATGATCGCGGCGGACACGCTTCGCTTGCTCCCCAAAAACGCCGTATCCGCCGTGCGTCAGGCTGGCGGCGCACGGCGGATACGGCGGAAATCTTCCGGGCGATCGAACAAGTTAGGCAGCCGCTCCGGCGTTCTTGCGGGCCATTTCAACCAGCTTGTCGAACGCGGGGGCGTCGTGAATGGCGATCTCGCTGAGCATCTTGCGGTTCAGGACCACATTCGCCCGGCTGAGGCCGCACATGAATCGGCTGTACGAGATGCCGCGCGCTTCGCAGGCCGCGGTCACGCGGACGATCCACATCGCGCGGAATTCCCGCTTCTTGGCGCGGCGATCACGAAAGGCGTATTGGCCGGCCTTGGTGACGAATTGCTTGGCGACGCGGAAAAGCTTGCTCCGCGTTCCCCAGAATCCGCTGGCGTCTTTCAAAATCCGCTTTCGCCGCTGGCGGGTAGCGCTGCCGGGACGAACGCGCATGGCTGGATCTCCTCAATACTCGGGCGGTGACTTTCCCGCCGGCCGAGACACGGACGCGGCACTTGAGCCCTTTGTGCGGTTTCATTTTCGGCATACCGTTCCCCAAATCAATTCGAGCCGCGTAACTTACGATCCCCGAGGCGAAGTTGCAAGCCGTTTCGGACGGAATTGTGCTCCTGGCGGGGATTGGACCAGGCGCAGGTGGCGAAATTCCGCCTGCCGGGCCGATGTTACAGATGGCGGGGTTATTGCACCGAAGAGGTGGCGGGTCGGGCCCACCGGGGTCGCGCCGCGGGCGGCGGACTGAGGGAGCTTACATGCAGCGGATTCGGCTATTCGCGTGCGTCGTCATTTGGGGGAACGGAATCGCTCTCGGTCAATCGCAAAATCCTTTGCGTGAAGCAAGGTCCGAGAACCGCAGGTTCACACTTCGCATTTCGCCGGGGCCGCTGCCGGCCGGTACGCACGCGGACGCCGCGGATGCTGGCGCAGCCAGCCGGCCGGCGGAGGAGGAGCAGGATTCGGCCGCCGAGACGCAACCGCGGGACGGCCATCGGCCTTCTTGCCGCGCGACCCTGTTCGAGCAGCAGGCGAGCCGAGAGCGATCGCGCGTATGGAGCGAGGCGCTGGTGAATGAGGTCGCACCCGTGCGCGGTTTCGTCCGCGATGACGGCCGATTCGTGGTCACGCTGGATGAGTTCCGGCGCGGCGGGGCGGCGCACGCGGTGGTGGTCTACGACGACCGCGGG
>JACRLV010000177.1 GCA_016235145.1 Planctomycetota bacterium | reverse complement strand
CCGGCCAGAGGCCGGTCCCACATTCAGACATCACCAGAACCGAAAATCGTAAACGCCATTAAGCCACTCGAATTGCCGTCGCCGCCTACCTATACTGGGTTGCAGCACAAACGCGGTGCGCCTGTCGTCCGGCGTTGACGTCCGATCATGCCGCAGCGACGCGTGCTCTTTGCAGAACGAGTTCAGGAGAAAAGAAGCCATGTCCGTCAGGCATACCCGTCGTCTCTCCGCCGCATGTCTGATTGCCATGCCGGCGGTTCTCGCCATCGTGTCGGTCTCCGTATTCGGAACCGTGCCGACCACGCTCAATGACTTCCACATGCCGGGCACGCAGCCCGGCGGGCTACAGAGCTTCATGATCGAAGTGCAGAACTGCGAGTTCTGCCACGGCGGCTACGACGAGGCCCAGGAGCCGTACACGCGGTGGGCGGCAAGCCTTATGGGACAGGCCGCACGCGACCCGGTTTTCTTCGCCTGCTTGTCGATCGCGAATCAGGACGCGGCGTTCGTCGGCGACCTCTGTCTGCGGTGCCATACACCGGTCGGATTCCTCGAAGGGCGGACCGTCCCGACGGACGGCTCGGCCCTGTTTGATAAGGACCTGGAAGGCGTGACGTGCAGCACGTGCCATCGCATGCTCGACCCGGTCTACGATCCCGGCGTCAGCCCGGCGGTCGATCAGTCGATTCTGGCCGGCTTGGCGGAAGTGAACCCGAATCCGCACTCCGGACAATACGTGATCGATCCGCTCGACCGACGCCGCGGCCCCTTCGAGCTTGACCCCAATTTCTACTTCCATGCGTACGAACAATCGCCGTTCCACCGCGAGTCCCTGCTCTGCGGAACGTGCCATGATGTTAGCAATCCGGCGTTTTCAAAGCAGCCCGACGGAACGTACGCCCTGAACGCCCTGGACGAACCGCACCCAACCCACAACAAGTACGATGAGTTCCCCGTCGAACGGACCTTCAGCGAATGGTTGATGAGCGCCTTCGCACAGGGTCCGATCGAAATGGGCGGCCGTTTCGGCGGCAACATCACTGCGGTCGGCACCTGCCAGGACTGTCATATGCCGAAAACCAGCGGCGTGGCCTGCTTGCCGGATCTGGGTGTGGGCATCTACCGAACCAATCTGCCACAGCACAATTTCAACGGCGCGAACACTTGGGTTATTCCGGCGATTCGTTCAATTTATCCGGACTACAAGACCGGCTTGAATCAGGATTCCGTCGCCGCAGCAGGCGCTCGCACCGTTCAGATGCTTCAAGCGGCGTCAGACATGGAGCTGACGCAGCACGGCCACGAGGTCAATCTACGGATCATTAATCAGTCCGGCCACAAGCTGCCTACCGGCTACCCGGAAGGCCGCAGAATGTGGCTGAACGTCAAGTTCTTTGATTCGCAGAATCAGCTCGTGAGCGAGCGCGGCGCGTACGACTTCAATACCGCGGTGCTTACGGGAGGCGACACGAAGGTCTATGAAACCAGGCTGGGGCTGGACGCCGCCGTCGCCGCGGCGACCGGGTTGCCGGAAGGCGAGTCTTTCCACTTCGTGCTGAACAACCTGCGGCTCTTCGACAACCGAATCCCGCCGCGAGGGTTCGCCAACGCCGCGTTTGCCGCGGTTCAGGCCGACCCGGTTGGATACTCGTACGCCGACGGACAGTTCTGGGACGACACGCGCTATCCGATTCCGTTCGGCGCCTGCCGTGCGGAGGCCCGCCTGTATTATCAGACGACCTCGAAGGAGTACATCGAGTTCCTGCGTGATGCGAACACGACCGACGGCAATGGCCAGCTTGCCTACGACAAATGGGTTGAGTTTGGAAAGAGCGCGCCGGTGGAGCTGGATCTGGGGACCATCCAGCTGGCGATTCCCGGCGATCTTGACGGCGATTCGGACGTCGACCTGGGCGACCTGACGCTGCTGCTTTCGGCGTTCGGCATCTCGACCGGAGGCGATATCAACGGCGACGGCGTGACGGACGTAGCCGATCTGGCGCTCCTGCTGGCGTATTTCGGGAGTGTCTGCCAGTAGCAGTGAAGTCCGGAGAGCTCGAAAAGAAGGTGATTACCCTACGACACAGGGGGCGGCCGGGCGGCGATTTATTGTGTGAGCTGACGGCACCGGTCCGCATTTCCATGCGTCATAGGATTCGCTTCTCGTTCAGCATGGGCTATCGTCTCTGCCGGGTCGTGCGGCGCGGTGGGCAATGAACAACGTTCGATCGCAGCTTATCGAGGCAGTGAGGGCGTCTCGTCCGGGCGCCGGCCGCCGCCGCGAAACGTAAGACGACTATTTATGGCCCGCAGCGCGCGGTGGTCGTCGCCTAAGTCTCTTGCAGTAAAGCAATTCGGAATTCTGTAGAAAATCGCCCGCAAAAAGTGGAAATCCCGCCGGACCCCTGCCTACGAATTGGGTGAGCCTTTCAAGGTAAGAGATTGGAGTGGTCGGGCGGGCCGATCACGGCATCTCGCCAGAATCCTTCGTAGGAGAGGAACAAAACATGCTCAAGCGTTTTCTTGCCACAGCGTTCGCCGTAGCGGCGAGCTCGGTCGCGATGGCCCAGGGCACGATCGCCGTTGATCTGCTCGACGCCGGCGAGACCACCGGCACCATCCCGGCCAACTTCGTGATCGCCGACGTGTTCGTCGACATCGCGACCACCGACGTGTGGACGGCCGGCGGCGTCCGTGCGCTCACGCTGAACGGCGCAACCCTGAACTACTTCGACGAGGACCCCAACACGCCCGGCGTGCAGCCCGGCCTGTTCAACGGCGGCACGGCGAACAAGTTCTACACCAGCCTCAGCAAGCCCCGCGCTCGCGACGGCGCGGCTCGCTTCACCAACGCCGCCGCGGCCGCTGCCGGCGCGTACAACCCGACCGGTCCGAACGCGATCAAGCTCCCGGGCGAACTGAACGTGGCGTACTTCGCCAGCCCGCCGGAAAGCAGCACGTCGCCCTCGGCTGACGGCTACGTCGCGCGCCTTTCCGTGAACATCGCCGGCGTAAGCGTTCCGGCTGGTGCGACGTGGGGCGCTGGCGTGCTGGGCACCGAGCCTGCTGGCTCGACGTTCGTCCTCCGTAGCGAGCCGCCGGTTGGCGGCACGCAGACGCCGGGCACCGTCCTCGCGACGTTCGACGTTCCGCAGATCGCCGGCGTGAGCTGGGGTATCTGGTTCGTCCCCGAGCCGACCTCGCTGGTTCTGCTGGCCCTCGGCGGTCTGGCTGCCTTCCGCCGCCGCTAAGCCGGATTTGATCCGCAAGGATCGAGTCTCGAAGTAAACAAACCGAGCGGGCGACCGGAAACGGCTCGCCCGCTCGGCCTTTCTGTTTTCTGTGTCATTCCAACGCTTCAATCGCTGGGAATGGGTGTTGCCAAGGGTTTGGGCAATTCACCAAGTTCGCGCGCGTGATCCGAGCCCGCGGCGCAAGCCGTGATCCGAGCCCTCAGTGCGGGCGTTGCCCGCAGCCCAAGTCCGGCGCGCGGCAATCACTGTAGCGGCCGGCGTCTCGCCGGCCGTAGAGCATGGGACCGACCGCGCATTCCGGATCCGCTCGCGGTCTACGGCCTGCGAGACGCAGGCCGCTACCTTCGCGCGCCGGCCATCGCTTCATCACCCAACAAATCCCCTCGCGCCGCGAAGATTCGTCGGGAAATGAATGAAGCGCCGGCGAGCGGCCGTGCGCCCAGGCGACGGTCCCTCGCTTGCGCCTCGGGCTCGGACTTGTCGAGCTGCCAGAATCCCTTGCCACGCCGCACGGAATTGCCCGCGCAGGCCGCCACATCCGCTCCCGGCATTCAGGGCGAGGGCCGGGGTGAGGGCGCATCCTGAAACCGCGTCGCGTCGAAATCACGGCAGACGAGCCAAGCGCGAAGTTACATCAGCGAAATGGCGTCGGCCACGATGTGCGCCGCGGCGCCGGGCCGCGCGATGCGTAGCGCCGCTTTCTGGAGCGATGAGAGGCGCGCGGGGTCGGCAATCAAAGACCCAACGCGAAATCCGAGCATTCGCAGGTTGTTGACCTTGATCGCGGCCCCGTGCTCCAGCAGGTAGTCGCTGTTGCGCGATTCCTGGCCAGGGATCGGATTCACGATCACGAGCGGCAGCCCGCACACGAGCGCCTCCGCCGTTGTCAGCCCACCCGGCTTTGTGACCGCCAGATCAGCCGCCCGCATCCAATCGTGCATCGCGTCCGTGAACCCAACCACGCGAATGGGCTTCTTAAGGGCGCTCGCAGCTCGTTCCAGCGCTGCCCGCAAGGGCTCGTTGCGGCCGGCGATGACGGTGATCTGCGCGTCCTCCGGTATGCCGGCCAGTTCGCGCAGCAGCTCCTCGGTCGGCCCGACGCCGAACCCGCCGCACAGCAGCAGCACCATCGGTCGTCCCAAGTCGACGCCGATTTTCGCACGTGCCGCGGCCCTATCCAGAGGTCGTTCAAACGCCGCGCGCACGGGGATTCCGGTCACGCGAATCGACGCCGGATCGACGCCCCAAGTGGAGAGATATTGGCGCCCCTCGTCGGTGGCCGTGTAGTACCGCTCGGTCGGTGATTGGGCCCACAGCCGATGCGTCTCGAAGTCGGTCGTGACGGTCGCCTGCGGACATTCGAGCCGCCCTTTTCGCCGCAGGTAGGCGACGATTTCGGCGGGCAGAAAATGAGTGTTGATGATCAGCCGCGGCCGGCGCTGCACGACAAACCGCATGAAGCGATGCGCGTTGAGGTTCTGAAACCCGCCGCGCAGGCTGCGGCGAAAGTAGCGGGCCGGTCTGTCGGTAGCCTCGTAGAGCATCCCCATTGCGGTTGGCGCGTAGTTGACCAGCCCCAAGTAGCCCCGCGCGTACAAGGTTCGGAAGAACGCGTTCGTGTGGGTGAGCGTGTCGTGCATCTCGATCGGCACGCGGCGGACCTGCTGGCGCAGCTCTTCGACGATGGCCTGGGCCGCGGTCGTGTGGCCCGAGCCGGCGGAAGCGGTGAGCACCAGGATGGGGCGATCATCAGCCATTCGGACTGGAGTTCATCCCGCGCGGCCGTGGAAACGGCTCTTACGTGCCGGCGAGCCGCCGCGCCAACCGCTCGCTGAGCCGTTCGAGCGATTCTATCGCACCGGCGACGGTAATGTCGGCGCCGCCGATCGGGGCGACCGCAAGGTCCAGCCCGCTCGGAAGGCGCTGCCGGCAGAGACGAAACGCTTCGCGCAGTCGGCGACGAAGGAGGTTTCGGTCGGCGGCGCCGCCGTGCTTTCTGCCCACGACCAGCCCGAAACGTGTAATCGAAAGGCCGTTGCAGCGCGCCCAGAGCGCGAGTCGCCCGTCCGTCGCCCGCATCCCCGATTTCATCAGTTCGCGAAATGCAGCATGATCACGCAAGCGTGCGCGGGTCGGCAAACGCAAGCTGCGCGGCGGAGCGTCTTCGCTTTGAATGCGCGGCGATTCTGGATTGTCACTGCTCATGCGGGCTTTCCCGCGGCTCTTTTAACCACGCAGGCATCGCGGTGGCAAGTCAGACAAGCGATTGGGGAGTCGGGGGTGTCGTTGCGCACTCTGGTACCGTGCGTAATCAGAGCCCTCAGTGCGGGCGTTGCCCGCAGCCCAAGTCC
>JACRLV010000104.1 GCA_016235145.1 Planctomycetota bacterium | reverse complement strand
GGCGCCCCAAAGATCTTGCGCGTCTCGAACACCATCTTCGTCTCCTCGCCGTTGTAGCCGTCCTCGCCGACCGCGCTGTTGTGGCTGAAAACGTTGAACGCGCACGGAACCTGAAACACCTCCGGCGTGGCGGGCTTTCCGCTCAGCACGTCGCGCGTCTGTCGCTGCAATTCGTCCAGCGCCCGCGCTCCGGCGCCGCTGACGGCCTGGTATGTACTCACCACGGCTCGGCGGACCGGATTCACCTTGTGCAGCGGCCAGAGCGGAACTGCGAGGATGATCGTCGAGCAGTTCGGATTCGCGATGATCCCGCGGTGGCCGCGAGCGGCCTCCGGATTCACCTCCGGCACCACGAGGGGAACCTGAGGGTCTGTGCGAAAGGCGGAAGAATTGTCGACGACGACGGCCCCGGCCCGCACCGCCGGCGGCGCAAACTCGCGGCTAACCGACGCGCCGGCGGAAAACAGCGCCAGATCGACGCCTTTGAAGGATTCCGGGCCGAGCTCCTCGACCTTCAGCGCTCGATCCACCCATTCCAGCATCTGTCCCGCGGAACGCGGCGACGCCAGCAGGCGATATTCGCTTGCCGGAAAACGGCGATCACGCAAGACAGCCCGAAACTCCAACCCGACGGCGCCCGTAGCGCCCACGATCGCAACGCGCATGCTCTGCCTGCCCACTTTCTGCTTCAATGGCCCACGCGGAGATCATAGCACGCCCCCCAAACCGTAGTGTCGGCCCCCCACATCGGACGGGAAATCTCCCCCCTCGCCCCGTATTTCTCCCGGCGCACTGGAAGAGGGTGAGGCGAGGCATTCACACCAGCCTTACCCAACCGCCGTCCGAATCCACGCGGCCACGTGCTCGTGAAAGAGGATCGTCATCACGCCCGCGCCCGCAAGCACGACCGCGATCGCGCCCGGAATCGTGAGCCGTTCTCGCAAGAAGACGGTCGCAAAGAGGATGGCGAAAACCGTCGAACACTGGTTGAGCATGGCGGCGATGGAGGCTTTCGTATTTGCCATGCCGCCGACCCAGAACACCATCGCGAGATAAGCGCCGAAGAACGATCCCGAGATCGTGTACGTCCAGGTCGACGAAGGGCGAAATACCTCTGTGAGCTTTCGCCAGCCCGGCGCGATCGGCGCGAACAGCCCCAGCACCGCGGTGCCCGCGAGCACGCGGATGAGAGTCGTCCAAAGCACCGGCTGCCCGTCCAACACCGGCTTGGCCAGCACGATTCCATACGCCATCAGCCCGACCGCGATGGCGGCGAGCAGCGCGCCCAGCGCGATCTGTCCGCGCGTGCGGTCTGCGGGCGGCTTATGTCCGGTGGATAAGAAGACCGCGACCACGATCAGCACGCCGCCGAGATAGTGCACCAGCGTGAGCTTCTCCCCCAGAAGCCACCACGCGAAAAGCATCATGTAGGGCGTATACAGGCAATCGACGATCGCGATCACGCCCACGCCGGCGAGGTTGAGTCCGTAGAAAAAGATTGTGTCGGCGATCGCGACGCCGATGACGCCGCTGATGACGAGAATCCAGAACGGCCGCGCGGTCGGATCGAGAATCGTGACCGGCCAATCCAGCGTTTCGCCGGGCCAAACCTGCGGAAGCAGTAGGATCGTCGCCACGATCAGCACGATCCCGACGACGTTCTTGAACAGGTTGAGCGCGAGCGGCGGCACGCTCTTGCCGCATTGTTTGAACAAGACGAGGGCGATCGCCCAGACGACGGCGTTCAGCAAGGCGTAGGTTTTTCCGAGTTGATCCGAGGTCATTCCGGCTCCGCCGCGTCAGCCGCGAGGGCAGACGATACCGGCGCTGGCGGCGGATTACGAATCCACGCCCGGGGGCGGGGCTCCGCCAGTTTCGGCCCGATTCGACCGATATCATGAACAGAGTCTTGGTACGGCGTTTGCCCGCCGTCGGGGTGGAGCAGGACATGCGAATAAAGAGAGTTATCGTGGTCGGCGCCGCCGGGCGCGATTTTCACGACTTCAACGTCGTGTTTCGCGGCGATGCCGGCGTGCGCGTCGTCGCATTCACGGCGGCGCAGATCCCGGACATCGACGGCCGCGTTTACCCGCCTGAACTGGCCGGGCCGAACTACCCCGAAGGCATCCCGATCCGCGCGGAGAATGAGCTCGAAGCGCTTCTCGCGCCGGGGGACATCGACGAGGTGGTGTTCGCCTACTCCGACGTGACGCACGAGCATGTCATGCACATGGCCAGCCGCGCCCTCGCCGGCGGCGCGGATTGCGACCTTGCTCGATGCGATTGGCGAGGTCATCACGATTGCGCGCGCCGCGAACATCTCTGCCGAGGTTTCGCATTTCAAAGCGGCTGGGTAAGCGAATTGGCACAAAGCCGCACAAGCGATTGAGTTGATCGAGCGCGCTCGCGCGGCGGGACTGCGCGTCGTCGCCGTCCGCCACCCGATGCCATACGGCGATCTGACTTTGCAGCGCTGCCAGCGTTTCGCCGCACTGGCCGATCTCGACAAACACCGCTGCACGATCGAAGAGCGGGAAGAGTATGAGCCGCACATCGCGGCGGGCGGCGTGGTGTACGCCGGCGTCGACTACGCGGAGATTCTGAAAGCGGCCCAGGCCGAGGCGGATGTGATCCTCTGGGACGGCGGCAACAACGATCTGCCGTTCTTCACGCCGGACTTGCACATCGTCGTCGTCGATCCGCTGCGAGCCGGTCACGAGGAGCACTATCACCCGGGAGAGGCGAACGCGCGGGCCGCCGACGTTTTCGTTTTGAACAAGATCGACTCGGCGAATGCGGACGAGCTCGCCTGCGTGCGTGCGAATCTGAAGCGGCTCAATCCGCGCGCGCAGGTGATCGAAGCGGATTCGCCGGTCACGCTCGAACCGGGCGCTGACATCACGGATGTGCGCGTAATGGTGATTGAAGACGGACCGACGCTCACGCACGGCGGAATGAAATTCGGCGCGGGAGTCGTGGCGGCAAGGGCGGCGGGAGTTGGGTCGATCGTCGATCCGCGGCCGTTCGCGGTCGCGTCGATCGCGGATACGTTTCAGCGCTATCCGGACACAGGACCGGTTCTGCCGGCGATGGGCTATTCCGATCAGCAGGTGGCGGATCTCGCCGAGACCGTGCGGCGGGCGGGCCCATCAGTGGACGCATTCATCATCGGGACGCCGATCGACCTGCGGCGGCTGATCGAATTTCCCAAACCGGCGCGGCGCGTCGGCTATGAGCTCGCCGAACGCGGCGAGCCGTCGCTGACCAGCGTCTTGCAGCCGATTCTTCGCCTAGCCGGGCGGTAATCGGCGCGGCCTTCCTCTTCTTGTGGCGGCGAACCTCCGAGTCCGACGACGAAATCGTTGCCGCCGCGAATCCGCGCGCGGTGAATCAACACGCAGCATGGCGACCGCCCGCGCCCACCCGCCCGAAAAAAGCCGAGCCCCGGGGCGCCTCTCAACGGCCCGGGGCTCGAACAAGTACGGCGGCGAATCAGCGGGACTACATCCCGAAATTCGCCAGCAGGATCGTCAGGTCGCCGAGGTCGGTGACCCCGTCGCCGTTGATGTCGCCCGCGCAGGGCGGCGTCGTGCAGCCGAAATCAGACAACAGTATCGCCAGGTCGGCGAGGTCGACATCGCCGTCGCCGTCCAAATCGCCAGGCAGGTTCGGGCTCGAGGGCACCCGCGTCGGCATCGGGACGCTCTGCGTCGTGTGCGGCTTGAACAAGCCGAACGTCGCGTCGCCCGGGGTCGGCGGCTGGTTGGCGTCGAACCAGAAGTTGTACATCGTGCCCCAGCGCAGGGCGTTGGAGTTCGCGTTCTGGGCGTACGTCTGGGGGCTGGACCAGGTGATGGCGCCGGAGCCGACGGTGATGGTCCAGTCGGTGTTATCGTACGGCTCGCCCGAGTGGTAGTTCACATCGTGGAAGCCGGCATTGGTGACCGTGACGCCCGCCGGGATCGGAATCGAAAGAGACCCGCCGGCGCGATCCGAGTTGATGTTGAGGATGGCGTAGTCGTAGCGCCACGTGCCGCCGCCCAGGTCGGTCACCTTGTCGCCGACGATGAAGCGGCCTTCGTCAGGTATATCGAGCGGCTGGATGTTGACTCTCGGATCCGGCACGCCGACGCCGAGGCCGTGATCGCGCCAGGCGTAGATGGCGCCCTGGCCGATGGTCGTGGTTCCGGTGACCGTCAGCGAACCGTTCGCTCCACTGACCAAACGCTTGTACGAGGCGTTGTTGTTTGCGTTGCCCGAAGGAGCATCGTCCGAGGCGACATAGACGCCTTCGGCGAAGTAAAGCGCGCCGGGGATGTTCAGGTCCGTCGCCGGAATCTGGAGCCGTGCGTAAATCGCGTCGCCCGTGCCGCCGACCAGCGCGTGCGCGCCGGTGTAGGGGTTCAGGCTGGACCGCTTCGCCAGATTGCTCTGGCTGCCGTTGTATCCCGAGCTGTACACGTCGCGGCAACCGACGCCGAGCTGCGAGCCGCCGACGCCGTTGCAGGCGATGCCGCAACCGCTGCCCGCCGCAGCACAGCAGGCCTTCTTAACAAACGACAGGCCGATTTGCAGGAGCCGTCCGTTCTGCAAGCGGTAGGCGTTGAAACCGACGCTGGGCGTGCCGCCCCAGGTGTTGCCCCAGCGCAGGTTGGCGGTGCCGATGTTGCACGTGGCCGTGCCCCACGCGTAAGCGTAGATGCCGCCGACCGGCCCGTACTGGGCGACGTCGGGGATGTCGGAGTAAATCACGTCCGCGCCCGTTCCGCCGCCGCCCCCGCCCTCGGTCTCGCTGATTGTCAGCGTGAACGTGCCGGTCGCGCCGGAATAGCCCGCGACGCGGATCAGATACTGCACGCCGCCCTGCATCGAGACGACGACCGATGACTGGAGACCACACGAATCGTCGTTGCAACCGATCTCGGCGCCGCTGGCGGCCGGGCAGGCGCTCCACACGCCGAGCACCGTGTCCCAACCCGCACCGCCGCAGGTGGAGACCGTCAGCGTGCCGTCGAACGGCGCGACGTACGAGTACCATACGTCGGGGCTGCTGGTGGAGGCGCCGCACGTGCCGACCGCGTCGTTGGTGGCGCCTACGGTGGTGCCGTTGACCGTACCGGCGACCACAACGGACGCATTGGCGCAGTTGTTGTTCGCGGGTTGGGCGGCCGCGACCGCGACTGCGGCGATACTGACCACCGCCGCGACGAGACCACGATATCCTGCGATGTTCGCTGCGACGAGGCTTCGCGATGTCCCCATTACTCTCTCCTTTTCAGAACCGAATCAAGTTCATCGGCTGCATCGCGGAGCGCAGACAACGGTCCGCAGACGAGCACACCACCAACCCACGAAGAAACCAACGAATCAACAAGGCTGCGCGGCGAATCCGCCGGAACGCAGACGACCCGACAATGTTCGATTACCCAAAATCAGCCCGGCCCAAACGGGATACTGGACTTAAAGGGTACTCTATCGCGCTGATCGGCCCAACGCCAGAAAAATCCGCCCATAATTACCGTGAACTTGCGAGAGCGGGGCCAGTTTCTGAGCGAATATCATTCACGGTGGCCGCACTGGGCTCTTGCGCTTGAGAAAGCCCGACGCTTCACGTAAGTTCCACCGCCGATACGGCGGCAGCCCGGCGGAGATCCATGCCCAAAGACCCGAGCCTCAAGCGCGTTCTCATCATCGGCAGCGGACCGATCATCATCGGCCAGGCCTGCGAATTCGACTATTCCGGAAGCCAGGCCTGCCGCGCCCTGCGTGAAGAGGGCATCGGCGTCGTCCTGCTCAACAGCAATCCGGCCACGATCATGACGGACCCGGAGATGGCGGATCGCACCTATATCGAGCCGGTCACGCCCGAGGTCATTGACGAGATCCTCGGCATCGAGGCCGCTCGCGGGCAGCCGATCGACGCGATCCTGCCAACGCTCGGCGGCCAGACCGGGCTCAACTGCGCCATGGCCAGCCACGAACGCGGGATCCTCGCGCGGCACAAGGTTCGCATGATCGGCGCGCGGCCCGAGACGATTCGCCGGGCCGAGGACCGGGCCGAATACAAGCAGACCGTGATGAGCGTGGGCATCGACGTGCCGCGCTCCGGAATCGCGAACAACTACGAAGAAGCGCTCGAAGTGCTCAAGGACGTCAAGCTGCCGGCCTGCATTCGCCCCGCCTATACGCTGGGCGGCACGGGCGGCGGCATGGCTCACACGATGGAGGAATTCGAGTATTTCGCCAAGGACGGGCTCGCCAGCTCGCCGGTCGGGCAGATTCTGATCGAGGAGGATCTGACCGGCTGGAAGGAATTCGAGCTCGAGATGATGCGCGACCGCAACGACAACGTGGTCGTGGTCTGCTCGATCGAGAACATCGACCCGATGGGCGTGCACACCGGCGATTCCGTCACCGTCGCCCCGGCCCTCACGCTTTCCGACAAGGAATATCAGCGCATGCGCGACGCCGCGATCGCGATCATGCGGGCAGTCGGCGTCGAGACCGGCGGTTCGACCATCCAATTCGCCACCGACCCGGCGACTGGACGCATGATCACCATCGAGATGAACCCGCGCGTCTCGCGCAGCAGCGCGCTGGCGAGCAAAGCAACCGGCTTTCCGATCGCCAAGATCGCCACCAAGCTCGCGATCGGCTACACGCTCGACGAAATCCGCAACGACATCACCCGCGAGACGCCCGCCTGCTTCGAGCCGGCGATCGATTACTGCGTCGTGAAGATGCCGCGCTTCGCGTTCGAGAAATTCCCCGAAGCGGACGAGACGCTGACCACCTCGATGAAATCCGTCGGCGAGGCCATGGCCATCGGCCGGACATTCAAGGAAGCCTTCCAGAAGTGCGTCCGCTCGATGGAGATCAAGCGGCACGGCTACGGCCTGCACGGCGACGACAAGTGGCTGCTGCACGCCATTGAGGAAGACGAGGACGGCGACAGCGGCGACACGGCGGTCTGGATGACGGCGTTCGGCGAGGGCGGCTCCTATACGCCCACCTTCAGCGGAACGGCCCTGTCGGAACCCGAAGCGGACGTGCGCGAAGGGCGCGTCGAACAGTGGCCGATTCCCGACGACGTGCTGCGGCAGAAGATCACGACGCCTTGCCAGGGCCGCTGGTACTACATCCGCTACGCCTTCAAGCAGGGCTGGAGCGTGGAACAGATCCACGACCTGTCGAAGATCGACGTCTGGTTCCTGGATCAGTTTCGCGAGCTGGTGGAATTCGAAAAACGCCTGTGGAACACCGCGATCGCCGGCGGCACGGCATTTCGCATGACGCCGGAATTGGCGGACGTCTTCACCGAAGCCAAGGCTCTGGGCTACAGCGACGTGCAGCTTCGCAACATCTGGCGGGTCGACGCCGCCACGCTCGGCAAGCTCAAGGCCCAACTGGACCGGCCGAAATACAAGCTGGTCGATACCTGCGCCGCGGAGTTCGAGGCCTATACGCCCTATTACTACTCGACGCACGAGCGAGCGCTGGCCCAGGTCATGCACAGCAAGGCCGCCGTGGCGGAGCTTCGGGCGCATCACCAGTCGCGCGGCAAGATCGACCTCGGACCGGCGATTCGCGAGCTCGATATCGACGCCCCCTTCCGCTACCGCACGCTCGACGACGAGCACGTCCTGGTCGAAAGCCACGACGACGAGCTGCGCGTCAACGACAAGCCCAAGGTGATCATCCTCGGCGGCGGGCCAAACCGCATCGGGCAGGGGATCGAGTTCGACTATTGCTGCGTTCACGCCGCGATGGCCGCACGGGAACTCGGCTTCGAAACGGTGATGGTCAACTCCAATCCGGAGACGGTCAGCACGGATTACGACACGAGCGACCTGCTGTTCTTCGAGCCGCTCACACATGAGGACGTCGTCAACATCTGCGAGCGGCTGAACGGAAGGCCCTTCAAGGGTCCAGGGGTCGGGGTTCAGGGTTCAGGAAATGCGGGCCGCGCGCGCGGCGACTCTTCTGAACCCCGAACCCCGAACCCTGAACCCTCTTTGGGCTACGTGCGCGGCGCGATCGTGCAGTTCGGCGGGCAAACGCCGCTGAATCTTTCGCAGGGACTCAAGGACGCGGGCGTGCCGATCCTCGGCTCTTCGCCGGAGAGCATCCACCTGGCGGAAGACCGCGAGGCCTTCGCCCGCATCTTGCGCGAGCTGGGGCTGAAGCAGCCGCCGAACGGCATCGCCTATTCGCGGGCGGAGGCGGTCGAGGTCGCCGAGCGAATCGGCTATCCGGTGCTGGTGCGGCCGTCGTACGTGCTCGGCGGGCGCGGCATGCAGCTTTGCAACAACGTCGCCGACCTGGTGCGCTACATCGACGGCGCCCTGGCCGCGACCGACCGCGACCTGAACATCGACAAGCAGCACCCGATCCTGATCGACAAGTTTCTGCTGGACGCGACCGAGGTCGACGTGGACGCGATCGCCGACTACGGGCAGGGGTCAGGGTTCGGGGTTCAGGGTTCAGGTGGTGCGAGCGGCCCACGCGCCGGTTCGCCTGAACCCCGAAACCCGAACCCCGAACCCGCCGACGGCCGCTGCGACATCTGCGGCATCATGGAACACATCGAGGAAGCCGGCATTCACTCCGGCGACTCCTGCTGCGTGCTGCCGCCGTACTCGCTGTCGCCGGCGTTGATCGATGAGATCAAGTACGCGGCCAAGCTGCTGGCCCGGCGGCTGGGCGTTTGCGGGCTGATGAACGTGCAGTTCGCGATCCAGGGCCGCGTGGTCTATGTGCTGGAAGTCAACCCGCGGGCCAGCCGCACGATTCCGTTCGTCAGCAAGGCGACCGGCGTGCCGTGGGCGAAGGTCGCGACCAAGGTGATGCTCGGCCAGTCGCTCGACGAGGCGCTGACGGGCATGGGGATTCAGGACGTGCTCACCCCGCGGCACGTTTCGGTCAAGGCGCCCGTGTTCCCGTTCAAGAAGCTGCGCACGGTGGACTTTGTGCTCGGCCCCGAGATGCGCAGCACCGGCGAGGTGATGGGCATCGACGAGCAATATCCGCTGGCCTTCGCGAAGGCTCTGCTGGCGGCGGGCATCCAGTTGCCGACGAAGGGCCGCGTGCTCATCAGCGTGAACGACCCGGACAAGCCGCGTATCGTGACCATCGCGCGCGAGCTTCAGGAGATGGGCTTCGAAATCTTTTCGACCATCAGGACCAAGCAGGTGCTCGAGGAACACGGCCTCCCGGTCACGCTCGTCAGCAAGCACGACGGCAAGGGCGCGCCCTTCCTGATCGACCTGATCCGCCAGCGCAAGCTCGACCTGCTGATCAACACGCCGATCCACACCGGCAGCGCCAGCGAAGAAGGCCGCTGGCGCGTGCTGAGCATCCAGCTCGGCATTCCGTTGATCACGACGCTGGCCGGCGCCAAGGCGGCGGTCGGAGCGATCCGGGCCCTGCGGGCCGGCGAGATGAAGGCCGCGGCGCTTCAGGACTATCTAGCCAAGGGCGGGCGGCGGTGAACACCTTCGGTCCACCGGAAAGTGGACCGCAGTCCCCCGCAGAAAATGTACCGCAGCCGCCCTCGGCTGCTTTTTCCCTTGAGAGTGCTGAGGAGCTTCCCGCCGTCGACAAGCGCTTTCGGACAATGAAGTGGCGCACGGCACGCTGGGTCTTCCTGATTCTCTCCGTGCTCGTCGCAGTGCCGCTGCTGGTCCCCAATCGCGTTCTCCACTTTCCCCTGAGTTCGTGTACACAGATCGCGGTCCGAAGCCGGATGATCGAGATCGCCACGTGTGAATATCCGATCAAGCTGATGGGCGGCCCAAGGCGGTGCCTTTGGGGCGTCACGATCGCGGACCAGCCGCTTCAACTGACTCTGTGTGCAGCCACGAGGTCTGAGTATTGGCCCGAAATCGCGGACTCCCCGGCCGAAATCCTCCCCGATGCTCCAGGAAAACAGTCGATCCGCCTCAACCTGCGCGTATGCACGATCCCGTTGATTCCGCTTTTCGTGTTGCTGACCGGCACAACCGCCGCCCTCTGGCGCCTTGCGTGGCGTTGTCGCGTGCCGCTGCCGGGCCATTGCCCGCGTTGCGGGTACAACCTGACCGGCAACACGAGCGGCGTCTGCCCGGAATGCGGCATGTCGGCACGTCCTAAGCTTCGCGGATAAAGTCGTAGGCTAAGCCTATTTGTTCAAGACCAAGTGCTTTTCAGCCGCCTTCGGCTGGTTATACTGATACCAGCCGCCGTTGTAGCTCAGTTGGCTAGAGCGTCTGACTGTGGATCAGAAGGTCTCGGGTTCGAGCCCCGACAACGGCATGGGCGTGCGCCGGTCGCGCGCCGGGAGTTTGCGGCAGCCGTGATGCGCCGTCTGGGCGGGCCAAACCCAACGCCCGCCAGACGCCGATGCTCGCGGCTTTCTTTTTTCCGCATCCAGGAGTGGTCTCACATGGCGGATAGCGCGGTCGTCGAGCCACGTTTGCTGAGAGGCCTGCGCGATTTGCTGCCCGACCAGATGCGCGCCCGCCAGCAGATGATCGACACGATTCGCGGCGTCTATGAGTCCTACGGGTTTGTGCCGCTGGGCACGCCCTCGCTGGAATACCTCGACGTGCTGACCGGTTCCGCCGGCCAGGAAGCGAATCAGTCGCTGTTCCGCGTCCGCAACCCGGATCGCACGGAGCGCGAGCAGACCGAAGATCCGACCGAGCGGCTCGGCCTGCGCTTCGACCTGACCGTGCCGCTGGCCCGCGTCATCGCCCAATACCCGAACCTGCCGCGGCCGTTCCGGCGCTACCAGGTCGCCTCGGTCTTTCGAGCCGACAAGCCCGACCCCGGCCGCTACCGCGAGTTCACGCAGTTCGACATCGATTCGGTCGGCGTCGAGAGCGATCTGGCGGACACCGAGATCATCGCCGTCGCCTGCGACGCGCTGAGCGCCCTGAACGTCGGCCCCTACCAGGTCCGCTTTTCCAGCCGCCGCGTTCTCAACCTGCTGCTGGAATTCGCCGAGGTGCGCGAACCGATTACGCTGCGCTGGCCGAAGGGAACCACCGCCCGGCACATGGCCGACGAATCGGGCACGCGGGCCGCACGCGACGTCTTCCGCGTGCTCGACAAGCTCGACAAAGTCGGCTTCGAGCGCGTCAAGCTCGAGTTGACCGCCGGCTATCAGGACGAATCCGGCGACATGATCCCCGGCCTCGGGCTCGAAGACTCGCAGGTGGAGCGGATACGCGCGTTTCTGGCGGTCGAAGGCGAGCGGCGCGACGACGTGCTGCGGCAGCTTCGCGAGTTGTTTTCCGGGCTGCCCGATGCGACCGCCGAGATCGACGGGCTGGCCCGCATTTCCGATCGGCTCGGCGGGCTCGGCTACGCGGAAGATCGCGTGCGGCTCGACCTGAGCATCGCCCGCGGACTGGCGTACTACACCGGGCCGGTCTTCGAAGCGCGGCTGATGGAAGCGCCGCAGTACGGCTCGGTCTTTGGCGGCGGGCGCTACGACGATCTGGTGACGCGTTTTCTGGGCCAGCGCATCCCCGCGACCGGCGGCTCGATGGGCGTCGACCGCCTGCTGGCGGCGTTGGTCGAGAAAGAGCGGATTCGGCTCGTTCCCTCAACCGCACAAGTCCTGGTGACGACGCTCGATCCGGGTTTGACGGATGAATATCTCGCGATCGCCGGCGAGCTTCGCCGAGCGGGCATTCGCACGGAGCCGTTCCTCGGCAAGCCCGGCTACGGCCAATCGAAAAAGCAGTTCCGCTACGCCGACCAGTGCCGCGTGCCGATTTCCGTGGTGCTCGGCGGCGACGAAAAGCAGGCCGGCGTGGTGATCGTCAAGCAGATGGACGTCGGGCGGCAGCTCACGCAGCAGGCCGGCGACCGGGCCGCATGGCTCGAAATGCGCCCGGGCGAAATCCGCGTCCCGCGGGCCGACCTCGTCGCCGCCGTGCGCGAGCGGCTGCGGCTGCTCGGCGAATAGGCGCGAGCCGACGCGACTCCGAGGTCGAAATTCGCTCGTGCGAGATTCCAATCTCGCACGCGCTCTGACGGGATTCCCATCCCGCGCCCGTGCGGGAACGGCATCT
>JACRLV010000103.1 GCA_016235145.1 Planctomycetota bacterium | reverse complement strand
TCTTGATACCTCAAGTATTGCACGCAGTTCGGCATTTCGAGTGCTTTTTTGATGGAAAATCCGAACCGAGCGATCGTTTCACGCTTGTTCAGGGACTAGCGTGCTCGCCCGCGGCAACATGTTCCGCATTGGCCGCGTTACCGCGGTTGGCCTTTCAGGCTCTCACGAGGTTTTCCGCGCACGCACTGATGACCAGCAGGCTGCCGGCCGCGTCGCGAATCTGCAACTTGACGCGACCCTTGCCGCGCATCCGCTCGCGTTCGGATTCGTTGGAGATGTACAGCACTTCGGCGCTGATGCGCTTGTCGCCGGAAAAGAACTGCTTCTGAAGCCGCTTCTTTACGGATGTCGAAGTCCGGCCGCCGTCGCAATCCCACTCAGACCACGACGGAACCGGCCCCGCGTCACGGACCCGAACGCGCGTTCCGGCCGCCACGAACTTCGACGATGCAAGCATGCGCTGTCCCTCATGGCCGCAGGGAATCTCCCGCGCGGCATCGACTCACCAAACTCGTGGATGGAAGTGTCGGCTGTGCCCAACGAACACAGCCGGCGGGCAGGCTATTGCCTCTCCCTATTCAAAGGACATATTAGCGGGCTCGGAGTTTCGATCAAGACAATTTCGCGCAATTTTCGTTCCGAAGGCGCCGACGCCGGTCGGACGTGCCTGCGCCGGGGAGTGGCTCGGCCGCTCACCGCCGCGCCACGGTTACCAATAGGGGCGCGAAAACGCCCGACTTTCGCTGCGCTACATCAGCGAAGCCCGCCCCGAGCGCCATCTGCCGAACCGCCGACCAACTGGCGTGGTGTACGTGCTTTTCGATCTTCGCCACACCGACGTCATAGACGATCCAGCCGATCACGTTGTCGCGGAAGGCGTCGATCAGCACGAGAATCCCGCCCGGGCGCAGCACGCGGCCGAATTCGCAAACCGCCGTCGCCTGGTGCGGGTAGTGGTGAAAGGAATTGCAGCAAGTGACGATATCGACCGCGCCGTCGCACAGCGGCAGCCGCTCGGCGTCGCCGTTGAGCATCTGAAGCTTTTCGGCGTGGGGAGAGCCGGCGAATTTGTCCGCCGCCCGGCGCGTCATCTCCTTGGCATAGTCGAGCCCGAAGAGCCTCTCCGCCCCCGGCTCCCGCGCCATCAGCGACAGCAGCGTCCCGGTTCCGCAACCGACGTCGAGCATCCGAAACGGCCGGTCGGCCCGGTCCGCCTGCCAGCGGAGGATGGACTCCTGGCAGATGCGCACCGCGGGGAAGAACACCATCTCGTTCAGCCACGACCGGTCGTACGAGAGCGCCCATTTCTCGAATTGCGTCTGGGCGTGCCGCTTGGCGCTCTGCCCGGCGGAGTGGTCTGCGGCGTCGGCGGTGCGTTGCATGGGCGCCAGTATCGCCGAAATTCCGGCGCGGGCAACGGTTCCTGCACAGCAGGCGGCGCTGGGGGTGCGTGACGGCGTCGGCGGCTGCGCTTGAATTGCAGGTGCAGCAAAGCATCTCGAATAGCCGCGGAGCGGCATCACGACAGCCGCGGAGCGGCGGAAGACGTTAGCCCACGGCGCGAGCCGTGGGATGGCGGTCGGGCGCTCCCAAACAGCCGCGGAGCGGCGACAGAATCTCCTGGAAGCAGCCCGGACCGCTTCTTTCGCCGCTCCGCGGCGCTTCGGACATCGAGTGCCGGCATCCCACGGCTCGCGCCGTGGGCTGTTTTCCTGCGCCCTTCCAGGGCTACACTGCAAAACCGCGGAAACTGTCACGCACGCCGGCGCTGGTCTTTCTGGATTCCCGCCGAGTCGGATCAGACGCCCGTGTCGCCGCGGGCGCTCGGCGTACTGGGCCATTCGGCCGACAATTGGGCGGTTTTCGTTTGAGTGGCCGGATGTCGTAGGATAAACTGACCGCCATCGTTGCCGCCGAGCAACTCGCAATATCGGCCCCGGCGGCCGATCACGGGAACGCGATGTCATTGGATTCAAGCAGCCATTCGGGACACGACGCCCGAGTGGGCGCGGCGCTGGATGAATTCCTGAGCCTGCGTCAACGCGGCGAGTCCATTTCCAGAAGCGAGTGGCTTCGCGCCCACCCGGATATCGCCGACGAATTGGCTCGCCACCTGGACATTCTGGGATTGATTTCGCCGATCGACGACCCGATTGAAACACTCCTCCGGCGAGGCGTATTGCAGCGATCGGCAGACGGCGGTTGCCTCGCCGAAGTCGGTCTTTATCGCATCACCGGCGTTCTGGGGCAGGGAGGCATGGGAATCGTGCTCGATGCGCGGCACGCGACGCTGAATCGCCGCGTCGCACTCAAATTCCTGCATCCCGAGCGGATCGGCGACGCGAGCGCAATCGCGCGATTCGTCGCCGAGGCGAACTCGCAGGACAAGCTGAGCCACCCCAATATCGTCACTCTGATCGACGTGTTCGAATCCGCCGGCGTGCCCGTGCTGGTGATGGAATTCGTCGCGGGATGCTCCCTCGACCAGCGCATTCGCAAGGAGCCGCTGTCCCTGGCGGCGGTTCGAAGCATCTTTACACAAGTAATGCAAGCGCTGGAGCACGCACACGGCGAGCGTGTGATTCACCGCGACATCAAGCCCGGGAACATTCTCCTCAGCGACCCGCTCGGCGCTGCGCCGCAGGCCAAGCTCGCGGATTTCGGCCTGGCCCGAGCCGAGACGACTTCGGGTCCGGCCACCAACCTGACCGCAACATACCAGATCGTGGGTACCGCGGAGTACATGGCCCCCGAACAGGTGGCCGGCGGTGCGATCGACAGCCGCGTAGACCTCTATGCGGCGGGAGTCGTGCTCAAGAAGCTGATCGAATGCGCGAACGAATGCCGTCAACGCCGCGCTCTCGCCGCCTTGGCGCGCGACCTCACCGCCCGCGATCCTGACGATCGCCCTCCATCCGCGACAGCGGTGCTGCGGCGGCTGAGGGGTACCCGTTGTGTTCCCGCGTGGGCGCAACTGGCTTTGACAGGCGCGGGTGCGGCCGCCGTGATCGCGTCTATCAGTCTCGCATCAAGGCCGGCGGCTTCCCATTGGGTCAGTTGCGAAATCACGAATTCCGAGCGGACCCAGATTACGCTGAACGATTCAAAGGGAGGCAGGAGCGTCTTCATTCCTCGGATGATGGAGAGCGGCGGCAAGCTCTCGGATCCACTGCTGGTGACGCTGGGCGACCAGTCGCAAATCGTCTTCGCGGGGTGCAACCGTGGTTTTCTTCCGAATGGTGGAACGCTCGTCGCGTATAACCCGGACGGCGGGATTCGCTGGGGCCCGATCCGGATTGGCTCGACGTTTCAGTGGCCCGACTGCACGGAAGACTCCACGGTCTGGCACGTTCGGCACCTGTGCAACGGCGACCTGGGGCTCGGCGGCGCGCCGGAAATCGTCATCGCGGCAAATCACATTCGAGACTACCCGGCGTGCATCTCCCGCGTTGATGCGGCGACCGGAAAGGTTCTGGCGACGTTCTGGCACTGCGGGCAATTCTGTGGAGTCGCGGTGTTTCCCGATCTCATCGGCCCCGGACGCCCCGGGATCGTCGGCTGGGGACACGCCAACCTACTGGGTGGATTTAAGGACGGCGAGTTGCATGAGGGCGAGCTCCAGTATGGCCACTGGGATCAGGTTTGGTTTGTCGTCATCCTGGATCCGGCGGACATGAACGGCTTCGGTCCTCCGCCGATCGCAAGGACGCGCTGGCCCGCGGAGCCGCCTCCCGTGACGAGGCTTCCTCTTGCCTACGCAATGCTCGACGTGCCGGATGATCTGAAGCGTCAATCGCGACGCCGGCAGAGAGACGATTCAGGTTACGCCTGGCCCGCTGATAATTGCGTGCAGATCAGGGAAGTCGCGCCGGCGCGGGTCTTACCCAACGGGTCCGCCGAAAGGCCGGCGCTCGAGATTACGCTCGTTTCGCGCGACGGGGAATGCGAAAACGTAGCGACGCCGCCGCTCGTCGTGGACCGCACGTTGAGATTTCTTGGCGTGCTCACTGAGCCCATTCATCAGGCTGACCTGGGACGCGACGTTGATTTCTGGGAGAGGTACTGGCGCGTGATCGTGCAGAACGGCGAATACGTGGAGCGGTAGCCAATTGGGACGATCCGCGGGCGGGCACTGCATGTTCCGAGTGTGGAAATCAGGAGCGGCGTTTCCCGGCCTTGCGATTGCGAGGTCGTGTTGCCTTGCGAGTTGGTTTGGCGCGGCTTGCGGCTTCGAGATCAGCTACGTCGGCCAGATCCTTGGGTCTTCCGGCGGCGCGTTTGTTCTTGAGCAAATCTCGCAGCGCGATGACGTTGACCGGGATTCCGGCGATGTTCACCTTTTGTCTTCGTTTGAAGCACGCGTCAAACTCGACACCCGCGATTTGGTTGAGAATTTCGAGCCGCAACGGCGGCCGCCCGACGCGGAGTATTGCGCCTGGATGTGCGAGCGCGTTTAAGTCGATCGCGGATTCGGCGAATCCAAATTGAGCGAAAACATCAGCGAGCCGTGCTGCGGTTTCGGCTTCCGGGCTTACCCAGACATCCATGTCGTCGGTTCGTCGATGGTGGCCGTGCGCGTTTACCGCGTACCCGCCGATGAGGAGATAGCGGACGCCCGCTACGGTCAACAATCTCAAGAACTCTTGGAAGTCTGGCGGCACATGCATCATAGCCCCAGTATTGCTGACGCAGAAACTCCAGGGCGCGCAGGCGCTCACTGATCGGCCGGGCTCGCCAGTATTGCACGTCGCTGGGCAAGCCGGCCAGATCGGCGACCTCGACGACGCTGCGATCCAGCCGATACGCGCCGGTCAGATCGTCCAGCTTTCCGTCGATCGGCGGAATCACGCCCGTGATGACGTTTTTCGCGCCGCGCCGGCTTTTCCGCTCGGGCATCGCACCGCCTCGCCCTACGCCAGATTCATCGTCATCAGGAAGATGCCGTTCGTCTCGCATTTTTCCAGACGCCCGCGCAGCAGCTCCACGCCCTCGACCGGATTCATGTCCGCCAGGACGCGCATCAGCATGTAGACCTTCTCGAGCTCCTTCGGATCCAGCAGCAGCTCGATCTTGCGCGTGCCCGACGCGGTGATGTTGATCGCCGGCCAGACGCGCTTGTCGACCAGGCGGCGGTCGAGGTGCAGTTCGCTGTTGCCCGTGCCCTTGAACTCTTCAAAGATTACGTCGTCCATCTTCGAGCCCGTGTCGACCAGGGCCGTGCCGATGATCGTCAGCGAGCCGCCTTCCTCGATGTTGCGGGCCGCGCCGAAGAATCGCTTGGGCTTCTGAAGGGCGTTCGCGTCCACGCCGCCGGTCAGGATCTTGCCCGAGTGCGGCACTTCGGTGTTGTAGGCTCGGGCCAGGCGGGTGATCGAGTCGAGGAAGATCACCACGTCGCGGCCGTATTCGACCAGCCGCTTGGCCTTGTCGATCACCATCTCGGCCACCTGCACGTGCCGGCTGGCCGGCTCGTCGAACGTGCTGCTGATCACCTCCGCCTTGGTGTTGCGCTGCATTTCGGTCACTTCTTCCGGCCGCTCGTCGATCAGCAGAATGATGACCTTCGCGTCCGTGTGATTCGCCGTGACCGCATTCGCCATCTTCTGGAGCAGCACCGTCTTGCCCGTGCGCGGCGGAGCGACGATCAGCATGCGCTGGCCAAAGCCGATCGGCGTGACCAGATCGACGATGCGCATGTTCAGCTCGCTCTTGGCCGTCTCCAGGAACAGGCGGCGGTTCGGGTGCAGCGGCGTGAGGTCTTCGAAGTTCGTCTTCTCGGTAACCCTGTCAGGGGCCTCGTAGTTGATCGCCTCGACCCGCAGCAACGCGAAATAACGCTCGCTCTCCTTGGGCGGGCGAATCTGGCCGGCCACGACGTGCCCGTTCTTCAGGCCGAAACGCCGAATCTGCGACGGACTGACGTAGATGTCGTCCGGGCAGGGCAGATAGTTGTACTCGGGGCTCCGCAGAAAGCCGAAGCCGTCCGGCAGAATCTCCAGCACGCCCTCGCCGTAAAGCAGGCCGTTCTGGCTGATGCGGCGCTTCAGAATCTGGAAGATCAGATCCTGCTTGGGCAGCCCGGCGTATTCCTCGATGCCTTCGTGCTTGGCGACTTCGTGCAGCTCCTCGACCTTCATCTTCTGAAGGTCGGTGATGTGCAGCTCGCCGCGCTTCACGCGCTCGTATTTCTCGTGCGTCTCGCGGTCGATGGGCGATTCGCCCTCGACGTAGCCCTTCCGCTTCGGTCGGTCGTCGCCTTCGGATTCGGCGGGGGCCGTCGCCGCGGGTGCTGCCGCGGCCGCCGGCTGGGGCTGCGCAGGCGCGGCGGGCGCCGCCTCAGTCTCGACGAATCTTGATTCAGCCTGCGCCGCAGCGGGCTCGGTCTCCGCGGGGGCCGGGGCGACGGTTTCGACGTCCTCTGGAATGCTGTCCATGACGTCCTGCAACTTCTTCTTGGGCGTGCGCGAGCGCGACGTGGCTTTTCCCATGGATGCGATGCTCCGAAATTCGCGTCGGACGATCTGGGTGTCCGATGTGCGGCCCTGGCCTGCCATGTCCGATCGGGATGTTCGCCCCGCCGGTCGTCGCACGATGCAACGCCGCTGCCGAGCGCACAGTGATTAGCCGCGGATCATCAGGTGTGGGCCCAAATCCGGCCTTGCCGCCTGTTGTTAGCGGGAAGGCAAAACCTCACTTTGAATCTGCCTCAGGACTTCCGTCACCCGCGGGCGAAGCTGGTCGGGGGAAGCATCGTTGCGAATGACGAATTGCGACCGGGATTTCTTCTCTTCCAGGTTGATCTGGCACCGCTCCCGTCGGTCCAGCTCGGCGTCATCCCAGCCGCGCGTGCGCCGTAGGCGTTCCAGTCGATCCAATCGTTCCGCCTCTACAAAGACGATTCTGTCGCACTGAGTATCGAGGCGGCTCTCGAACAAAAGCGGGGAGTCGAGGACGATGGCTACGACCGCTGGTTCGTCTACACCTGCCTGAATAATAGCCGCCCGGCGGGCGCGGATCAAGGGGTGGGTCAGAGATTCCAGCCGGGTGCGCTGGGCGGGGTCGGCGAACACGATTTCGGCGATTTTCCGCCGATCCAGCCGCCCCGGGGCCTCGAGGACCCCCTCTCCCCACCAGCTCGCCAGCGTCTGAACCACGTCCGGTTGGGTGAGAATCTCGTTATTCAGCGTGTCCGCGGAAATCAGCAGGCAGCCCTGCCGCTCAAACTCCTCCGCGACGAGGCTCTTTCCGGAGCCGATGCCCCCGACGATGCCGATGACGGGCTTGCGGTGAACCGTGAACCACGTTGCAGAGCATAAGCGCCCCCGCGGGCGAATGGCCAGACGCGAAGAGCGAGGCGCGAATAGCCAATGGCGAATGGCGTATGGCGGAACCGCCGAATCCGGGTAGCACCGGCATCCTGCCGGTTATTCACGATCAACACCCGCCCGGTGCCCTCGCGACGGCTGTTCGCGTCGCGATGCCGCTGGGGCGGCCGGACCGAGATCGACAACACCCGCCGGGTGCCCTCGCGACGGCTGTTCGCGTCGCGATGATCTTTGCGGAGCCGCCGGGCTGATCGTCCGCTCCGATGCTTCGCAAGCTTTTTCGTTCCACGGCTTCAGGGTCGGTTATGATACGAACGCCGACGGTAAATCCTGGTTGGTATGGGCGTCTCACCCGCCAACTCGGCGACGACGTCCAGATCGACGACGACTTTGCGAGCG
Source organism: Planctomycetota bacterium (assembly GCA_016235145.1). Lineage (GTDB taxonomy): Bacteria > Planctomycetota > Phycisphaerae > UBA1845 > Fen-1342 > JACRLV01. The sequence continues at coordinate 271 of JACRLV010000103.1, read as the reverse complement.
CGCAGATGACGCTCACGCACGACCACAACGGCAACCTGACGGGTGGTACGGGCGTCCCGCCCGTGAACTGTGGCGTGCGCCCCCAGCCCGCGAGCGCAGCGAATCTGCACGAAGCCGTCGCCGGTGCTGGTCGTGAATAACCGGCAGGATGCCGGTGCTACCCGGATTCGGCGGTTCCGCCATACGCCATTCGCCATTGGCTATTCGCGCCTCGCTCTTCGCGTCTGGCCATTCGCCCGCGGGGGCGCTTATGCTCTGCAACGTGGTTCAC
>JACRLV010000153.1 GCA_016235145.1 Planctomycetota bacterium | reverse complement strand
TGCCGGTGCTGCACCGCGTCTACAAACAGATGAGCGAGCCGAAATGGGTCGTGTCGATGGGCGCGTGCGCTTCGACCGGCGGCGTCTTTGACACGTACGCGGTTGTGCAAGGCATCGACCAGTTCCTGCCGGTGGATGTGTACCTGCCCGGCTGCCCTCCCCGGCCGGAAACCGTGCTCGAAGGCCTGATGGCGATTCAGCGGATCGTGACGACCGACGGCGTGAAGCTCAGCACGGAGCGAGGCCGCGGCCTTGGCTTGGTGATCCAACCGCCGCAATTGGCCCAACTCGGCCCCGGACTCGGCCAAACGTACTCCAACTAGCAGGACGCTCTGGGACTCTTTTGATTCGGGCCGGCGGTTGCAATCGCCGGCGGTTGATTCACCGGCCGCACGAATGCGCCGGCGGATCGCATTCGGAATGGGTGCGCTCGGGGACGGGCCTTCGTCCGCGCGTCGCCGTGGGGCGCGGTTTCCGCTAGAATCCTTGATTCGCGCGGCAAACAACCGCCGCCCGGGAGACCTCCGGCCGGCGAAGGAGAAAAGACCCATGAAACGATCCAAACTCACGATCATCGGCGCCGGGAATGTCGGCGCCACCTGCGCCCACTGGGCGGCCAGCAAGGAGCTCGGCGATATCGTCCTGGTCGATATCGTCGACGGAATGCCGCAGGGCAAAGCGCTCGACCTGTACGAGTCGTCTCCGGTCGAGGGCTTCGACGCCCGCATCGTCGGCACCAACAGCTATGACGAAACCGCCGGAAGCGAAGTCGTCATCATCACGTCGGGCGTGCCGCGCAAACCTGGCATGTCGCGCGACGACCTGCTGTCGACCAACACCAAGATCGTCGCCCAGGTCACGCGCCAGGTCGCGGAGAAGAGCCCCAACGCCACGCTGATCGTCGTCGCCAACCCGCTCGACGCGATGGTGTATGTCACGCACAAGATCAGCGGATTTCCGCCGAACCGCGTGCTGGGCCAGGCCGGCGTGCTCGACGTCGCCCGCTATCGCTCGTTCATCGCCGAGGCGGTCGGGTGCAGCGTAGAGGACGTCAGCGCCCTGCTGATGGGCGGCCACGGGGACGACATGGTTCCCCTGGTTCGCTACACCACCGTGAGCGGCATCCCCGTTTCGCAACTGCTGCCCAAGACCAAGATCGACGCGATCGTCGATCGGGCCCGCAAGGGCGGCATCGAGATCGTCAACCTGCTCAAAACCGGCTCGGCGTACTACGCGCCCGCGAGCGCGAGCGTCGCGATGGCCGAGTCGATCATCCGCGACAAGAAACGCGTCCTTCCCTGTGCAGCGTATTGCGGGAAGGAGTACGGCATCGGCGGCTACTTCGTCGGCGTGCCCTGCGTCCTGGGCACCGGCGGCATGGAGAAAGTGATCGAGGTGCAGCTCGACGCGGAAGAAAAGAAGATGTTCGACAGCAGCGTGCAGCACGTGAAAGAGCTCTGCGCGGCGACTGAGAAGTTCCTCGCCGCCCTGTAGCGGCATCGCGATCGAACACCCGCCGGGCAGGCGGAGTTACCGGGAATCGTGGTGAATTCGGGCCAATGTGGCCGGCGTTTGTTTTCAACAAGGAGATGCGTCGCAATGAGTACGATTCGAATGTTGGCAGCGACGGCTGCCGTCTGTCTTGGTCTTTCCGTTTTGTCGAGCACCGCTTTTGCGCAGGAAAAGGGCGCCAAGACCGAAGCCAAGCCTGCCGCGAAGCCGCAGGACAAGCCCGAGGCCAAGCCGGCCGCGAAGACTCAGGACAAGGCCGCCGACAAGAAGGCGGACGAGAAAAAGGGCGACAAGACCGGCCCGCTTTGTCCGGTCATGAATGAAACGATCGATCCCAAAGTCTTTGTTCGCTATCAGGGCAAGCGCGTCTACCTGTGCTGCAAGGATTGCATCGAGGAGTTCAACAAGTCGCCGGAGAAGTTCGCCAAAGCCATCCAGGCCCAGTGGGACGCGATGCCGGTCTATCGCGCCCAGATCAAGTGCCCGGTCACGGGCGAAACGCCGAATCTGGCGATCTTCGTCGAAGAGCCGCACTATGACCTGTGCTTCGCCAACGAGGACGCCAAGGCGAAGTTCGTGAAGGACCGCAAGGCCTACGCGGACAAGCTGGCGGGCTGCTTCACCTACCAGTGCACGTGCCCCACGAGCGGCAAGCCGATCAAGCCGGCGATCTCGAAGGAAATCGGCGGCAAGAAGATCTACTTCTGCTGCGAGGGCTGCGTCGGCAAGGCGAACGAGGAAACCGCCAAGAAGGCCGCCGAGCAGGCCGCCGCCAACGAAGAAGCGTACAAGAAGATGGTCGCCGCCAGTGCGCCGAAGAAGCCCTGACGGTTCGCGAGTTTCTTGCTCCGACCGATCGCATTGATGATGGCGGCAGGCCCTAAGTCCTGTCGCCGCGGGTAAACCGAAAAGACCCATCACGCCGCAGGGGCGGAGCGGGCTCACGTTGGAGACAACGGGGGCCTGCCCGTCCTTGCGGTGTTTTTTTGGAAAAAGCGGAGAAATTTCTTGACTGGCTACTATGGCCATAGTAGTCTGCCGATGTATCTAGTAGGCGGTCGAATTTCTGGGCCGCGCCGGATCAGGAGCGATTCGTGGACGCAGGAATTCCTCACGTCACCGCCGCCGAGTTGCGGATCCTCAAGGTGCTCTGGCGAATCGGCCAGGGGACCGTCCGCGACGTGAAGGACGAGCTGGAAAAGGACGGCGCCGAGGCGTCGGCTTACACGACCGTCATGACGCTCATGAACCAGCTTGCCACCAAAGGCGGCCTGCGGGTGGACCGCGACCGCCAACCGTTCGTTTACGCGCCGGCGATTCGGCGCGAACGGGTGCTCGGCGAGCGGTTGATGCAGTTCCTCGCGAACGTGTTCGACGGCCAGGCGGGCGAACTCGTCTTGCGCCTGGTTGAAGAGGCGGATCTTTCGGCGGAAGACCTGAAGCGAATCGAAGAGAGAATCGAGAGCCGCGAAAAGCACGCCTCGCAAACGCGCCGGCCGCGCAAGGAGAATCCGCCATGACGCTCTTTGCGATCGGTTCGCCGATTCTCGCGGCGGGCGCCGGCGGCTCGAATCTCGGAGCGGCGGGCGCCCTGCTCGGCTGGCTCGGGGCGGCGCTACTCTTCGGAACCGCCACCGCGTTGATTACCTGGGTTCTGGTTTCGACCGTACTCAAGCGATTTCGGGCCTCAGTTCATGCGGTTCTATGGCTGATCGTCATCGCGAAGTTTCTGCTGCCCGTGGGGCCGGGCTGGTCGTATTCGCTCGCGTCCCTGCTGTCTGCGGCGACGGGCAACTTTCGCCCCGATACCGTGTCGCCGCATGCGCCCGAAATCGGTGTTGCGCAGGGGACCGCGCTTTGGCTGTGGATCTGGCCGACTTCCACCACCGGTGAAGCGGCGCCATCCTTGAGCGCGGCGCCGCCGCAAGCCGCGACCGCTCGCAGTCCGGATTGGATGTCGATTCTCGCCCTGTCGTATCTCTGCGGCCTGGTCTTCATCGCGGCGAGGCGGATTCACACGTATCGCCGCATCCTGCGTGAAGTGCGCGCGCTTCCGAGCGCGGACGGGCCAACGAAGGCGTTGGTTGAGCGTCTGTGTGTTTCGCGCGGTTTTCAGCGCGTTCCGACGGTGCGAATCAGCGATCGCGCCCCAGCGCCGTTCGTGCTGGGAGTCTGGCGGCCGACGCTCGTGCTTGCTTCTCACAACCTCGCCTCGCCGGACGAATGCGAAGCCGTCGTGCTGCATGAACTGGCGCACCTGCGACGGCACGATCTGCTCGTGCGTTATGTGCAGTGGTTGGCCGGCACCGTCCTGTATTTCTGGCCCGTGGTGGCCTGGGTGAATCGGCGAATCGACCTGGCTCGCGAGGCAACCTGCGACGAATGGGCCCTTCGTCACGGACCGCTCTCGCCGGCTGAATACGCCCGCTGCCTGCTTCGTTGCACGCAGCCGACGCGATTCGGGTGGTCTCTCTGCGCTTCGGCCGCGATGGCGGCCAACGTTTCCCACGTCGAAAGGAGAATCGAGATGATTCTGAATTCCCCCGCGTCATTTCGTCGCAACCGACTGCTGGCCCTGCTTGGGGCGGCGGCGGCGTGCGGCTGGACGGGATTCCTGCTCAGCGGCGCCTCGGCCGCGCTGCCGACCAATCCGTCGGACGGCAAGCAGAAAGCCAAGCCCGCCAGGCAGTCCCCGGTGCGCAGCTCCGACGCCGTGCGTTTCTTCTTTCAGTCCGCGGCCGACGTAGCGGATGAGGCGGAAGCGGCGGGCGGCGACTTCCCGATCCATTTCAGTTTCGACGAAGCCGGCGACGTCGGGGCCGATCACGATGCGCGTTTGATCGCCTTGGCGATGCGCGATCCCGCCGCGACGCTTGAGCACTACCCAAAGGCCGACCTGGACGGCGATGGAACGCTTTCGGTTGAGGAGGCCGCCGCTTTGTTGTCCACCGACGAGCCGCCGTTCGGCCCCCCGATGGCGCTCGGCGCCCCCGTCATGATCAAGCTCGAAGCCCAGGTCGGACCGGACGGCGTGCTTACGCTCCAGACCGCCGGCGATGACGAAAGCGGCGACTCGACCCTCTCCGCACACCAGATCCACATCGTCGCCGCGCCGCCTGACGCGCCGGCCGGCGAGACAACCGTCCGCAAGACGGTCACGATTCGCAGCGAGGACGGCGAGGTCGTGACTGAAACCACCGAACAGATCGGCGATCAGCCGGCCAAAACGACAATCGTAAGAAAGAGCGACGGCGATTCGACCGAATCCACGGACGTTCCGATCCTGTCGGGTGTTCCGCTCGTCAACAAGATGTTCTCCACCGCGGGGCACACGGCGATGAGTTGGGAGTCGCTTGACTCGGAAATGCCGCCGCAGCTCTGGCTGCTCCAGGGCGCGAAAGACATGCCGACCGCGGAAGAGATCGCGCGCTACACCGACGTCGCAACCAGCACGTCGCTGCGGAACTTCCTGCGCCAGCATCCGGACGCGGACACGAACCACGACAGCAAGCTGACCGTGGAAGAGCGCGATGCGTTCCGCAAAAAGATGCAGTCCAGCCGCCGTGAACGCCTGTTGAAACGCTTCCCGCAGGCGGACGCGGACGGCGACGGCATCCTGACCGATCAGGAATTGCGGACCTTCATGCGCGCGCGGCATGCGAAGGGCGGCGAGGCCGAGGCCGGCGACGCCGACACGCAGGTCATCGAGGACGGGAATCGGCGCATGATCATCAAGCGTCGCAGCGGCGTTTCAGAGGAACGCGAGATCGAGGTTCACGTAGGCGGCCAGGGCGAAGCGACCGACGGCCCGCGCTGACGGTTGACGAATCGGCACGCTGTTCAAGACGAACCGCACCGCGGCCTGGGCTGGCGGTGCGGTTCGCGTTTCTCCGGCGTTCGGAGCCCCGAGCGCCAGCGCGTGGGGGTCTGTGCGAAAGCTGTCCATGCGCGAAAACACCCACGCGCTCGCGCTTGGGGCCCGGATTGGCGGGCCGAATTGGCGGGCTGACATTACGGTCGCGCACTCCCGGACCTGACGGGACTCCCGGCAAGCGGGTACCATTGTGGAACGGAAAGCAATCCCGATTTGCGCGGAATTGCAACCCAAAGAGCACTCGAAACAAGAAGACGGCAGGGAACTTGATCTGGACTGGCGCCGGAGAGATTCGATGAACAAGAAGCGGCTGATGGGGCGGTTGATGCGTTTTTCGGCGACGTTGTCCGCGGGCGGGAGCCTGCTCCTGCTCGACGGCTGCGATCCGACGATTCAATCGACCGTCGAGAACGGCATTATCAACGTGTCGACGGCGCTGCTGGCGTCCCTGGCACAGGCGATTACGCAGGTCTACACGCAGGATTCGACGATCTGGCTCAGCTCGGCGCTGGCCCACTTCCTGGGGCAGTAGCGCAGCGGGTCAGCACGAAAAAAACGTCGCGGCCCGCCTGATCGGCAAGGCCGCGACGCTTCCGAATCGTCACGCGACATCAGCGCGGGATGTTCAGCAGTTCGTTCCATTCGGCCGGCGCCGTCAGTCCGGCTGCCGGCATGGATGCGGTTCCCATCGATGCGGCCTGCGGCGTCGCTGATTGAGTCGGCGGCGCTCCGCCATTGCCGGCGGACGAGATTCGCTCGATCGTCTGCTGGAAGCGGAAGATGGCGGCCTCGCAGACCTCGATGCGGCGGCGGCGCGTGCTTAGTTCGTCGTCCCGATCCCGGATGTGCGATTCGAGATCGGAAAGTTCACGCAGCCGAGCTTCCGTTCGCTGACGCACCTCGCGGCACTGCTCGCGTTCGGATTCCTCGAGCCGGCGCAGACTTTCCTCGCGCTCGCCGAGCGACCGGGACCGCTCCTGCAATTCGCCATCGAGTTTCTCGACCCGCCGTTCCCGCTCCAGCAACGTCGCCTCGCGCACGTCGAGCGTGCGCAACTGCGCGGAAATCTGCTCGCTTTGCGCTTCGATCTCCGCCGCTCGCTCCTTGAGCCGCCGCTCCGTCTGCTCAAACCACGCAATGCCCTGGTCGAGCAGGGAACAGAACGACTCCTCGGCGTTTTGATTGGTCGTCATCGACATTGGTCCGATCCTCCATTCGACGTCAGCAACCAACCTCATTTTCGGACGATTTTCGCGCAGGCTTTACGCCCAAGGCGCAATTTTCGGCGCGATTGGGCTGCCGGGTTCGGACCGCCGGAACGGCCGTCCGGAAGCGTGACCTCCGTCGTCCCCAATCAGCACTACCAAAGATGGAGCCCGCCGCTCGGCACGCGGGGACGGTGACTTGCGGGACCGGTTTCGGGCCGATCAAATGGCAGCAGCATCAGCCGCTCTGGCGAAGCGGCCAGTCGGGGAACGCGCCTCCAGAGCGCCAAACGACCGGCGTTCACGCTCGGTTGACTTCACAGACGCAACCGATACAGTGTTTGACGTCCAGGCGTGCAGATGGCCGCTTGGCGAAAAAGTCAATCAGGATGATGTTGGAACTGGCAACAACACGCTGACCCGTATGCGCCGCGGCGCTCGCCGCGCCGTATCGGGAAGCGTCATCCTGGTGCTGCTCAGCAGAGGTTTTCGGCTTTCTTATGCAGCAACTTCCCGATTCGGCGACCGGCGACGTGCTTCGGCCATGAGGACTGTCCTCCCATGGTGAAGATCCGCTTGCCGGATGGCAAAGTGCTCGAGTTTCCCGACGGAATCACGGCGGCCGAGGTGGTATCCACCATCGGTCCCGGTCTGGCTCGAAAGACGGTCGCGGTCCGCGCAGCGGGCCAGGTCGTCGATCTGGCGACCCGTTTTTCCGCCGGCGAAATCGCATTGCAGGCCTTGACCGAGTCCGACGCCGACGCGCTGACCGTGCTCCGCCACAGTTGCGCGCACGTGATGGCGGAGGCGATCTGCGCGTTGTGGCCCCGGACGAAGCTGGTCTACGGTCCGCCGGTCGAGAACGGCTATTACTACGACATCGACCTCGACCACAACCTGACGCCCGAAGACTTCGCGAAGATCGAAGCGAAGATGCAGGAGATCGTGAAGTCCGACCGGCCCTTCACGCGCTATGAGCTGCCGCGCAGCGACGCGCTGGCCAAGCTCGAGCGCGAAGGCAACGAATACAAGGTCGATAACGCCCAGCGGGCCGAAGGCGACACGCTCAGTTTCTACGTGACCGGAGCGGCCGGCAGCGGCTGTTGGGAAGACCTCTGCCGCGGCCCGCACATTCCGAGCACCGGCCGCGTGGGGGCGTTCAAGGTGATGCAGGTCGCCGGCGCATATCACCACGGCGACGCCTCGAGAAAGATGCTTCAGCGCGTCTACGGCACGGCCTTCTTCAAGAAGGCGGAGTTGCAGGCGCACCTGACGCAGCTCGAAGAGGCCCGCAAACGCGACCACCGCAGGCTCGGTCCCGAACTCGGCCTGTTCACGCTCGATCCGCTGGTCGGCTCGGGACTGGTGCTTTGGAAGCCGCGTGGCGCCCGCGAGCGTTTCGAGCTCGAAGGGCTGATGCGCGAGCAGCTCATGTCGCGCGGCTATCAGCCCGTCTATACGCCGCACATCGGTCGGCTCGATCTATATCGCACCAGCGGGCACTTTCCGTATTACCGCGACGCTCAGTTCCCGCCGCTGTTCGAGACCGACACCGCACGAATTCTTAACGAGCTGTGGATTGCGGCGTACGAGCGCGGCGACGAGAATCCCGCCGGTCCGCGCGAGATGCAATTGCTCGAAGAACTCAAGGCGATCGACGCGCGGACGTATGCCGTGATCACCACCGGCGCCGCCAGTGGAAACGCCTCTTCGCCGGATAAGGGCGAAGCGCGGCGGAAATACGAACTCGGCCCCGGCTGCACCGCGCACAACCAGGCCCTGATTCGCGAGCATCTGCGCGAGGCCGACGGCTTTCTGCTGAAGCCGATGAACTGTCCGATGCACATCCGCATCTACGCGTCGGAGGCGCGGAGTTACCGCGATCTGCCGGTGCGTCTGGCCGAGTTCGGCACGGTTTATCGGTACGAAAAGAGCGGCGAAGTGAGCGGGATGACGCGCGTCCGCGGCTTCACGCAGGATGACGCGCACATTTTCTGCACGCAGGGGCAGCTCCAGGCCGAGATCGCGGACTGCGTCGAGCTGACCTGCAACGTGCTTAGCCTCCTGAAACTCAAGGATTTCCGCGTCCGCGTCGGCCTGCGCGACGACGCCGACAAGTACGTCGGCTCGCGCGAAAACTGGGCCGCCGCCGAGGCCGCCATCCGCCGGGCGGTTCAGGCGTCGGGCATGCCCTTCACCGAGGAGCCCGGCGAGGCGGCCTTTTACGGGCCGAAGATCGATTTCGTGGTCCGCGACGCGATCGGCCGCGAGTGGCAGCTCGGCACCGTTCAGGCCGACTACAACCTGCCCGAGCGTTTCGATTTGAGCTACATCGGCGACGACAACCGCCCGCACCGGCCGGTGATGGTGCATCGCGCTCCGTTCGGCAGCCTGGAGCGGTTCTGCGCGATCCTGATCGAGCATTTCGCGGGTGCGTTTCCGCTTTGGCTGGCCCCCGTTCAGGCGGTAATCTGCACCGTCAGCGAGAAGTCCTGCGAGTACGCGGGGGTCGTTTTTGAGGCGTTCCGGAAGGCCGGCTTGCGCGTCGAGTTGGACGCCGGCGGCGAACGGATCGGCGCCAAGATTCGCTCGGCCACGATGGCCAAGGTTCCGTACATCATCGTCATCGGCGAACAGGAAGTCGCCGGCGGCAGCATCAACGTCCGCACCCGCGAGGGCAAGCAGCTCGGAAGCTGCGAACCGGCCCAGTTTCTGGCCGCGTGTGCGTTGGAAATCCAGACCCGGGAGACCCCGGACCCAGCCGTGGCCGGCCAGACCACGGCCTAACCCAAAAGAACGAAAAGGAGCGGATGTCTAAGGGAATTCAAGCCAACCTGCGTTGCAACGAGCAGATCCGGCTCTCGCCGGTCCGGCTGGTCGGCGCGGCAAACGAACAGATCGGCGTAATCGAGACGTACCAGGCGCTCCAGATGGCCCGCGAGCAGGGGCTGGATCTGGTCGAGGTCGCGCCGATGGAGCGGCCTCCGGTCTGCCGCATCATGGATTACGGCAAGTTCAAGTACCAGCAGAAGAAGGGCCAGAAAAAGCACCACGAGCAGCAGCTCAAGGAAGTGCGTCTGCGGCCGAAGACCGACGACCACGACCGCCAGATCAAGGTGAACCGCGCCATCAAATTCCTTTACAAAGGCGACAAGGTGCAGTTCACCATGCAGTTCCGCGGCCGCGAACGCGCCCACCGCGAGATCGGCAACCAGATCTTCCACCAAATCCTGGCCGGCATTCAGGAGTATGTGAAGGTCGAACGCACGCCGATCATGGACGGCAAGAACATGGTCATGATCGTCGCGCCGGTGAAAGCGGCGATCGAGAAGGCCATCGCCGACGGCCGCCTGGCGCACATCATCAAGATGGTCGAAGAGGATCACGACGACGATCGCGATGATGATGTCGACGATCGCGACGACGGCGGCGACGCCGACGGCGTGCCGACTGCCAGCCAGGCCTGATTATGCACCGTCCGGCGTTGCCGTGGGCGCCGATGGTCCGTTGAAAAACTCCGCCATGCGGTATTCGTAGCGTCGGACCTCCGAGTCCGACGTGTTTTTTCGCCGCGGTCGCGTCGTCGGACTCCGAGGTCCGACGCGACGAGAGTCTTTTTAGGCGTCTCGCCGACGTCCGCGGCGAGGTCTACGGTCTCGACGCCGGCGCCGAGCTTGTTGCCCCGGCGTTCCCTGCTCTCTCGATCACCGCCGGCCGCATCGCTTCGAGCGTTTCGAGCATCGCGCTGATCTCCGCCGGTCGCAGGCGCGACGCGTTTTCCGCCGGCCGCAGGGCGTCGATGTCCTTTGCGACCTGGAATTGGTCCATCGCCTGGTACGCCGTCTCGATGTTCAGCGTTGCTTTCCACAAGCGAAACAGGCTGAGCCCCGCCTCGACGCGGTCCTGCGCGCTGGTCGGGTAAAGGCGCACCACCTTCAACCATCCATCCGCTGCTTCGACCAGACGGGACTTCGATTCCCATTCCTTGCCCCGCTCATGTTCAAGGCGGGCCAGCTCGTCGTCGATTCGAGCCATGAGCCGCACGCTCGCGACCGAGCGCGGGGCGCGCGAAAATGCCGTCTTCGCGTGGGCGGCGGCGCGTGTCAGCCACAATTCCTGCCAGTCGCCCGGCGCTCCGCGTTGCAGGGCCTGCGAATAGCATCGCCGTCCGAGTTGACGTGGAATATCCGCATCCATCCCGTCCGCCGCAACGGCCGCAAGCCCGATCGCCTCCGATCGTTCCAGGTCCGCGGCCGAAGTCGCCTTCGCCGCAACTCTGTCGCTTTCCTGCGCCAGCGTTTCGGCCTGCGTTGTCGGATACACAACGATCGCAAACACCGCGATCGTTGCTGCCGCCGCAATTCCCGCTCGAAACATTCGGAAACGCGGCGCGGGCTCGGCGGTGTCGCGTGGCGTCAACAATCCCGGCACAAGCGCCAGCACGACAAACACCGCAAGCCCCGCGGGAGCGAGCAGCGAAAAATCCACCAGGTTGTGCAGCAGACCGACCAACGCGACAGCGACTCCGGCTGCCGCGATCCAGCGAAGGCCGCCCCTGCTTGCGGCCAACTCGCCGATCACAACGAGCGCGAGCAGGAACGCGACGGCCCACACCAGCGCCGTCTCGATGAGCCAGATCACGAGAATTCCCGACGATCCGAACGGCGTGCCCGAAAACCAGGCGTGCAAGCCCAGCGCCGCACCGGCCGCAGCCGCCAGCTCCCATCGTCGCGGCCACGCTTGCGGCGCGCCGCTTGGCGGTTGGCTCGTCCCGCGGGCCGCCAGCCACAGAGCCGCAAGGAGAAGGGCGCCGCCGCCGGCGAATCCAACCGGTCCAAGCTCAATCATCAACGAAACCCAGATGTTGTGCGGGTTGCGAACTTCCTCGGTCGCCGTGGGCGATTTGTAGTGCATGTGCGCGGCGATGAAGTTCTCCCGCCCGAGACCGGCCTTCGCCTCGGGCAGCGCCCGCATCGCAGCGGTCCAGTATTCCCAGCGAAACGCGAGCGACGCGCCCGGCAGCGTGCCGCGCGCCAGGCCGTATCCCGCGACGCCGGCGATCAGCAGCACATACCCCGCGCAAATGGCGTTGAACAGCCGCCGGGTCGGCCACCCGATCACGCAAAGCGGCAGCGCCGCGCAGCCGCCGACAAGCGCGACCAGGGCGCCCTTGCTCCCGGTGAACCAGATCGCAATACCGAGCGCCGCCGCGAGCGCAAGCCCGCCCAGCAGCGCAACCGGTCTGCGCGGCGAGCGCAGGCCGCCGATGACGAACGCGACCGCCGCCGCCGCTCCCATCGCCATCAGGCTCGCGGCGACATTCGGGTGCGCGACGTAGCCGAACGCGTTCCGCGAGCGCAGGCGTCGATCGAAATTGACGATCGCAGAATCGTCAAGCGGCTCGCCGCGCGCGGCCAGCGCAGTTTTCTGCTCTTCCCAGGCGGCGAGCGTGTCGTTGAATTCGTACGCCCGTTGCGTCGCGCATTTGACGGCGTTGGTCGCACACGACGCCAGCATCGCGGCGATCAGCAGCATGGCCTGGTCGCGCGCGCGAATCATTCGCGGCAGGGCAGCGCCGACCATCGCAAACGCACAAAGCGTCGCGACTGCATTGAGGGCGACGCGCTTGGAATCCGCGGCCAGCGTCGAGAGCACGGCGGCGAGAACCAGCATCGCCACCGTGATCGCGACGCGCCGCGACGGCATGCCGCGCCGCGCGACGGAAACGCTTGCGATCAGCAACGTGAGCCAATCGAGCCAGACCGTCGCCGCTCGCGTCGGACCAAACCCGTCCGCTCCGCTGGCAAACGGCACGTCCACGTGTTCGTAGCTTTCCGGAAGCAACGGGCGGACGCAGAGCAAGCCGAGCAGCAGAATCAACAGCAGTCGTTCGCCCGGCGATGCGCCGGCGGAGTCGGCGGCCGCCGCCGCGGATGGAGTGCCGCGCGTCATTCGCCGTCCTTGCGCAGCGGCGCTTCGAGGATCGCGATTACAGCCAGCGTCATCACCACGATCACCAAGATTGAGAGCGTCTGCCGCAGGTCGGCCCCGGGCAGCAGCGTCGCGGCCAGGCCGGTGGTCGCGGCGGCCAGGTAGATCGTCAGGACGGCGGAACGGCGCGACAGGCCGCGCTCGACCAGCCGATGAGAAAAATGCCGCTGGTCGCCTTTGAGCGGATTGCGGCCTTCGAGCAGCCGGCTGATCACCACGCTCGCAAAGTCGTACAGCGGCACGGCGAGCACGGCCAGCGGCGACGCCAGCGCGAACGCCGGCTTGCCCTCGCCGCTCTCCCAGTAGCTGGTGAGCACTGCGAGCACGGCGAGCAGATAGCCGAGCACGAGGCTGCCGGCGTCGCCCATGAAGATCCGCGCCGGCGGAAAATTCCGGACGAGAAAGCCGAGCGTCGCGCCCAGAAGCACGACCGCGAAAACCGGAACGATTTTCTGGGCCGCCAGAACGCCGCAGCACAGCAGAAACGCCGTGCAGACCACAGCAACGCCGGCGCTGAGCCCGTCCATGTTGTCGAGGAAGTTCAAGGCGTTGGTGATGGTGATGATCCACACGACCGTCAGCGCGATGGAGATCGCCGGGTGCGCGAACTCGACGATCCGCACGTTGCCGAAGCCGGCCACGCCGGCCGCTGCCGCGGCGATCGCGAGCAGCTTGGTCCACGGACCGAGCGGGCGGCGATCGTCGATCAGCCCCAACACAAAGAGCACCAGCCCGCCCGCCAGGATCACCACCGCCTGGACCATGTGGTTGCGCACGCCGCCCACGAGGTGCCGGGCCGTTTCGCCGAAGCGGGCGATGATCCAGTCGTCGGGCGCGAGCTGGGCGGCGGCGAGCCCCACGCCCATGACCAGCCAGGCGGAGAGGAAGATCGCCGCGCCGCCGCCGTAGGGGATCGGCTCGCGATGCGATTTGTGCGAATTCGGACCGCCGGGCCGATCAACGAAGCCGATCCGCCGGGCGACGCGCTCCGCCAGCAGCGTCAGCGCCAGCGACAGGCCGAACGCGGCCGCGCCGGCAAGTGCCAGCCCAATGGCGAATGTCGTCGCGGTCATGATTCCGCACCGTCGGCGGCCGCCGCGGTCCGCACCTGTTCGGCGAGCCGTTGCCGCACCAGGGTGAAGAACGCGCAATAAGCGGGCTCGTGGTAGTCCGGATAGGTCCACGGCCATACCCGCCACGCGCCGTCGCTCCAATGCAGCGTGACCTCCGCGTAAATGCCGTCGCCGACGTAGATGCGGTGCGAGCGGTCCTTGGTGGTGGCGAGGATGAGCCGGGCCGAGTCGATCAGCCCGGGGTCGAGGTTCACCGGCCGCGGAACGCCGAGCACGACCCGCTCGTCGGCGAGGTCGCGCTCGATCTCGTTTGTCGCGAGCTTGATCTCCGCCAGCCGATCGACGGCGACGCGTTTCTCAAAGCTGACGAACTGCCGCTTCAGGTCGGGCCCCATCTCCGGTTCGTAATAGCGGGTCTGCGAAAAGGGCCAGACGTCGCTGGCCAGATCGATCGGGCCGTAATGCCGCCCCAGCCGCTGGCGGGCGCGTTGCAGCAGGTCTTCGTCGCCGGCGAGCAGTCCGCAGATCAGCTTGACGGGCGCCGGAGCGCGGGGCTTGCCCATGTCGAAGAGTGTAGCGGGCGGAGGCGGAATTGTGGTCCGGCGGGGGTGTGCGCGGCGCCTTGCGGTTTCGCGGCACACTGATTGCGCATGAGGGAAAGGTGCATAAGCAAAGTCGCCCCAACGCGCGGCAATGCCGGTGCGACCGGCCGTTCATGCCAAATTGCGATCCGACTGTCTGAGCGCGCTGCTTGTTGCCGCTTGTCGGCCCAGAGCGGATCGACGCGAACTCCAGTGGACGGAGCGGCGATAATTCTGCCGGTACTGCAAACCCAGCAAAACAAGCGGGACGTGGTCAAGACACGGCGGAAACAGAACGGAGAGAGTGGGATTCGAACCCACGGATGAGTCGCCCCATCACCGGTTTTCAAGACCGGCGCCTTGAGCCGCTCGGCCATCTCTCCTGCGACGGCGAACATACGAATACCCCGCATCGGGCGGCGGTGACGCCGAATGACAAACCGCCCCGGGGCCTGCCCGCAATCTCGCGAGGGAGTATAGCTGGCGTTGCGGACGGCTTCAAAAACTCGATTTTGAAACACTCGATGCGGGCGGAAAGACCTGAGCCGTCCCGCGCCCAGACGATCGACGAACAAACGGCGGCAGGGCGAGTCATCGGTCGCCGCGGCGGGCGTTTGCGATCGCGCGGATGCGCTCGGCTTCGGCGGCGGCCTGGTCGGCTTCGTCGTCGCGCCCGGCCGCGTGCAGCAGTTCGGCGAGGCTCTCGCACACGAACCCGACGAACGGGTCGTCCGGGCCCAGAACGGTGCGATAGGTGTCGCGGGCCTCGCATAGCAAAGTTTCGGCTTCCTCGAACCGACCGCGCAGTTGCAGCAGCGTGCCGAGGCGGTGCGCCGCCCAGGCGACGTTGTCGTGACGGTCGCCGAGCAGGTTGCGAAAGAGCGACAAGCCGGTCCGCAGGTGCTCCTCGGCCTCATCCAGCCTGCCCTCGGTCTGAAGCACCTTGCCAAGCCCGACGTGCAAACCGGCGGTGTCGCGATGGGCGGGCCCCCGCGCTTCGATCGACAAGGCGAGTGCTTGTCGCAGGCAACGCTCGGCCTCGTCCACATTGTCGAGGGCGCCATGCGCCAGGCCGACGGCCGTCAGCGACGAGATCGACTCCGGGTCTTTTTCGCCGAGCAGCCGGCAGCGCATCGCATATGCCCGCTGGTAGGTCTTCAGGGCCTCACCAAATTCCTCGCGGTCGCTCAGCACGTTGCCGAGATTGTGCAGCGACTCAGCCACGTCGCGATGTTGCGGGCCGAGCAGCCGCGCGCGCAGCTCCAGCACTTTGCGAAAGAGCGGCTCCGCGTCGGCGTAGCGCGAGCAATCCTGACAAAGCTCGGCCAGGCGGTTCATGCTCCGTGCGGCGTCAAGCGAATCCGGACCCGCCAGGCCGACGTTCAGATCGAGCGCCGCTCGCAGGCAACGCTCGCTGTCGGCGTAAAGCGCAAGCTGCTGGTAAGTCCGCCCCAGCGTTTCGAACGCCCGCGCACGTTCCCGCGGAGCGTCGCGCAGCTCCTTTTCGATCATCTGTTCGGCTTCGCCCAGCAAGTCGCGGCGAAGCGCCAGGTCCGTGCCGCGCCCGGCTTCGGCGAGTTGAACCAGCAGTTGTTCGAGCGTCGCCAGAATTCGCTCGGCATCGTGCCGCGCAACGGACTCGGCGTCGCGCGCCGCCGCCACTTCCTCCAGGACGCGGCCCTGCTGTGCGTACATCAGCGAGAGCGCCAGCGCCGCCGCGCCTGCCAGCAGCACAAAGGCGCCGACGATCGTCATGCCGATCCAGTACCGCCGCAGCGCCTTGCGGAGCGCGTACCAGCGTTGGCCGCGACGAGCCTCGATCGGCTCGCGCGCCAGGTAGCGGCGCAGGTCTGCGGCCAAGGCGTCTACGGAGGGATAGCGCCGCTGCGGCTCGCGGGCCATCGCTTTGAGCACGATCGCGTCCAGGTCGCCGTCCGCCAGCGCCGCGATCCGCGAAGGCGGCGGCGGCTGGGCTTGCCGGATCTGGTCAAACAGCGTCGCAACGCCCTGGTCGGCGACGAAAGGCAACCGACCGGTCAGAAGCTCGAAAAGAATCACCCCGAGCGCGTAGACGTCCGTCCGGACGTCCACTGCGCTGGGCGTTGTCAGTTGCTCGGGCGCCGCATAGGCAGGCGTGCCCAGAAAGTCGCCGCTGGCCGTGAGCCGCGCGGACGGCGCGGTCGAATCAAATCGCTTCGCGAGGCCGAAATCGAGCACCTTTGGTTGCGGCGTCGGCTCGGCGGACATCAGGATGTTCCCGGATTTCAGATCGCGGTGGATGACGCCGCGCTGGTGTGCGTGATGCACCGCGTCGCAGACGCGCAAGAACGCGTCGAGCAGCACGGCCTTCGGGCGCGGCTCGCCCTCACGGCCGCGGCGCGCCCATTGATCGATCGGCTTGCCCTCGACCCATTCCATCGCCAGCAACGGCTGCCCGTCGACTTGCTCGACGCCGTAGACGGCGACGATATTGGGGTGGCTGAGCGCGACGGCGGCTTCGACCTCGCGATCGAACCGGAATCGTTCCTGCGGCGTCGACCAGCTTCCATGTGCGAGCCGCTTGAGGGCGATCGTGCGTTGCGTGTGCGGCTGCCGCGCCCGTACGACCACGCCTTGCGCCCCGCGACGAATCTCGCCCAGCAGCTCGAACTGCCCGATTCGCAGCCCGGTGCGCGGCGCCACCGCGCGGCGCAGTTGGTCCAGCCATTCCTGGTCGGGCAGACCAAACCCGAAACGCTCCGGCGGCGATTCGCCGGTGGCGCCAGGTGACGAATTGGCGGCCTTATCGTTCACCGCACGTCCTCGTCCTCAATCTGCTCTTGAATCAACTCCTGCATGCGGGCTCGCACGCGCTGCCGGATCTTGACCACTGCGTCGAGCGACAGCCCGCGTTCGGCGGCGACATTCGCCGGCGCGGCGCCAGCCAGCAGCGCTTCGAAGACCTCCACGCTGCGCGGCTCGAACGTCTGGCGGATCGTCGCCAGGGCCGTTCGACAGTGGTGGTTGACCCACTCCTGCTCCCAGGCTTCGTCCGACTCGTCCGCATGCGGATCGGGCGCTGCTTCGAGCACGTCGTCATCGGCATCTACCGCTCCGCCGCGCGGATGCGGACGGGCCTTCTGCTCAAAAATCACATTTCTGACCACGGCGCCCAGGTAGCTGCGAAACCGGCCGCGCTCGGCGGAATACGAAAAAGAGCGCAAGTACTTGGAGAGACGGAAGAAAACGATCTGGCAGACGTCCTCGGCGTCGCAGAATTGGAGGCCGCGGGCCAGGGCGTAGTGCTGCACCAAATCGCGATAGCGCTGCTCAAACTCCGCCCAGGCGGTCCCGTTTGCGGGGTCGCGGACCCGCGCGATCAGCGAAAGTCGCGTGGCGCTCTGCTCCACGATTCACCTCGACCGCATGGCAAACGGCTTCGGATCGGCGGTATTTGTAGCGTCGGACCTCCGCGTCCGACGCCGATCGTGCTTGCGCAGAAACTCCGTCGGACGCGGAGGTCCGACGCTACGAATGCCGACTGTCTTTCGCCCTGCGCGGGGCCGCCGAATCCAGCGTACTGATCCGCCCATACGGCAGCAAACACATTCCGCACGCGATTTTCCGACGTTGTGTCCGGCCCGGGCGATCG
Source organism: Planctomycetota bacterium (assembly GCA_016235145.1). Taxonomy (GTDB): domain Bacteria; phylum Planctomycetota; class Phycisphaerae; order UBA1845; family Fen-1342; genus JACRLV01. The sequence goes on along the minus strand of JACRLV010000153.1, from coordinate 5,649 downwards.
ATGGCAGTAGGTTGATCGGAGGCGGGCTGGTTCGCCTCGGCGAGGTTTCGCGAATATTCACCAGGAGAATCCCATGCGATCGCTCAACTACCTTTCTTCGTTGCTGGCGTCGGTGCTCGTCGCCGCCGGCGGACTGCGCGCCGCGGCGCAGTGCCGGACCATCGATTTCGAGAACCTCGCGGTGGGAACCGTTGTCACGACCCAATACAGCGGCGTCACGATTAGCGGACGCAACACCAACGGAACCGTGGGGGTTAGTCCGATCATCTACGCCCCCGCAGGCGGAACGACTTCCGGCACGCGCTGCCTGAGCGCCTTCGGCGACGGGATCAACGAGTTCAGCCCGGAGTTTCTGCGCTTTCAGTTCGCCCGCGACCAGACCTCCGTCACGTTCAACCTGGGCGTCCGGGTCGGCTGCCTGGCGTCAGACACCGTCACGGTGCGGATCTACTCGCTCGATGCGGGCGTCTACACGCTCCGTCGCACCATGCCGATTCCGGTGAACGGCACGCTCGCTTCGCCGCGGGTGCTCGTGTTCGTACGGGCCGAGCGAACAACCGGGGACGTGTTTCGGCGGATCGAGGTCGAAGGCGGCAACCCGTGCGCCGAACGATACGAGCTGGTCGACGACCTGAGCTTCGACATCGACACGACCGCGCCGACCGCCGTGATCGACCAGCCCGCCGCCTGCCTGTGCAACGGAACGAGCATCACCGGCTCGGCGTATGACCCGGACGGCGGCATCACCTCGTGGCAGCTTCACCGCCGCAAACGCGGCGAGCCGAACTGGGTGCTCGTTCGCAGCAGCACGACGGAAGTGATCAACGGCGAACTGGGGCCGTGGACAACGTCCGGCGGAGACGGCGAGTACACGTTGCGGCTGCGCGTCACCAACGAATGCGACCTGCTCACCGAATCGTTCATCGATGTGTACATGGACCGGGCGCTGAACACGCTCAGCGTCCGCAGCCCTGCCGCAAACGCCATTCTCGGCGGCTCGCTTTGCGCAGACGGATCGGCCTGGGACAACTGCGGCGGCGATTTCACGGTCGAACATCGCCCGGCCGGCGGCGCGGTCTGGAGCGTCTTCGACTCGGTGAATCCGCCCTGGGTGCTGAACGATCCGCTCGGTTCGTGGAACACGCGGGTCGGCACGCCGGACGGGAACTACGAAGTGCGCGTCACGGCGACGGACGACTGCGGCAACACCGCCGCATCGGCGAACATTCCCGTGATCGTGGACAACTCGCCGCCGGTAGTGGGGATCACCTCGCCGTTGAATTGCGCAGCCGCGAACGGGGTCGTGCAGATCAACGGAATCGTCAACGACGCCCATCTACGGGACTGGGCGCTCTATTACACCGGCGGCGACACGCACACCTGGGTGCCCGTGCCGGGCGGGTCCGGCGCGGCGAACATCGCCGGCGTGCTGGCCAATTGGGACACAACCAATCTGCGGCCGTGCTGCTACACGCTACGGCTCATTGCGCGCGACTGGGCCGTCGTTGATTGCGGCGCGACGCAGGGAAACCAGAGCGAGTTCCTGGTGTCGGTTGATGTCGGCGCCGGAGCGGATTGCCCGGCGGATCTGAACGGCGACGGCCAGGTGGACATCACCGATCTGGCCCTGTTCCTCTCGGCGTTCGGCAGCATCTGTCCATAGCGTCTGCCATTGAGAATGACGCTCCGCGGCCGCAACACCCTCTCCCGGTACTCCGGGAGAGGGCTTGGGTGAGGGCGTTTTTCCGATCCAGAGATGTCGACCCCGGCGACTCAGTTTGCTGTCAAAACCGGTCGCCTCACACCGCAAGCAGGGCCATCCGCGCTTGGGATGATGCTGGGCGCTCTTTGCTGTTCAAAGGCACTACCTGCTATTACGGCGTGCTCCCGCGGCTGGCAGACGATTCGCCGCCGGACGGCGGACTGCTCTCGCCGCCGCCGCTGCCGTTCCCGAAATACATCATCTGAAAATCATCCGTCCCCGCATCGAAGATCAGCGTGCTGGTGGTCGTGAAATTCGACATCGGAGCGGAACGCACGCCGTTCTGATTCACGGCGTAGGCCGACTCGCCGATGATCGCCGGGCGGGTCGTGCCGGAATAGTAGTAATAGCCGCTGGAATCCGTGACCGAGTTGATCTGCCCCAACGCCGTGAAACCCGTCGCCGGATCGACGTGATAGAAGAGCACGGTGTTGGTCGGCGGCAGATAGTCGGCCATTCCCATGCTGCCGTCGTACGGGTTGTAGTCCGCCGGATAGAGCATCGCCGGAAGCGCGAGGATGTTGCGGTCGGGCAGGAACGCGAAGGCCTTGTGATCCTGGCTCACTTCCGTGTAGCTCGAATACCCGCCGATCTCGACCTGCTGAACCACGGTCGGATTGGCCAGATCGCTGACGTTGAAGAGCGAGAGCTGAACCGCCTTGGTGACCGTTCCGCCCCAGGGTGAGGTCGTTGTCGAACGACCGACGCCGATCAGGTAATTGTCGCCCAGCGGATGCAGGTAGTCGCTGAAGCCGGGGATCTTCAACTCGCCCGCGATGCGCGGGGCGGCCGGATCGGACAAATCGAGCGAGAACAACGGGTCGATCTGCCGGAAAGTCACCAGGAACCCGCGCTTCCCCATGAAGCGAGACGAGTAAAGCCGCTCGCCGGGCGCGATGCCCTCGATCGCACCAAGCAGCGCCAATTCGCCGTCCTTTTCGCTCAGCACGTACACCGAATTGCTCGGTGCGGACGGAGCGGCGTCCGCGGTGGCCTGGGTGATGCTCACAGTTCCGTCGCTGGACATCACCTCGTCCATTACGACACCCTGAACGGCCGGAATGACGTGCGTGGCGATGCGCAGGTTGCCTTCGTACTCGCCCAGCGAGAACTGATTCAGCGGGCGGCCCGAAACCGCGCCGCTGGCGACGTAGTTCGCCGCCCCCTTGTCGTCGAACGCAAACTTGTGGATGGCGGTGAATTCGCGGAAGTTGTCGTTCAGGTCGTACTCGGTGTCCGTCACGTAGAGCGCTTCGGTCGAGGAATAAACCGTGCCGGCGGATGCGAGAATCGCGACCGAACTCAGGATGTTCTGAAGATCCGCCGTATCGAGCGCCACGACCGCCGTCATCATGTAGCCGTTCGGCGATTCGGGATGCAGCCAGTCGCTCCAGGGTACGAGGTCGCCCGTGGTCGCGCCTTCGACGTACATCTTCGGCATCACGTCTTCCATCTGAATACGCGGCGCGCCGAGCAGCGGGATCGCGTCGTCGGGCACGTCGGGCGCGACCGAGAGCACGAGGATCAGCCGTCCGCTAACGACGCGCGAGCTGACGCGCGAGCCGTCCAGCTCGACCTTCTGAACGACGCTCGGATTCGCGGGGTCGGCGACATCCACCAGGTACGCGACGGCCTGCGCCTGGCTGTAATAGGGCGGCCACATTTCGATCGCCATCAGCGAGTAGGGTGAAGGCTGGTAGTTGAATCGTTGTGCGAGCACGATGAGTTTGTGGTTGTCGAGCAGGTAGATTTCGCTGATGTAGTCGTCCAGCGCGAGCTTGCCCAGTTCAGCCATCGCGTCGGATGGTACGGCGTTCGCGATGCGCAACGTCCGTCCGCGCACGACGTAGAAACGCTCGCCGTCGGATTTGAAGATGTCGCCTTCGTCGACGCCGGCTTCCTGAATGTTCGTCGTGGTGAACGACGTTGCCGAATTGTCGGCGCCGCCGGACGCCTCGGGCGCGGCGGAGGTCATGGCATCCGTTCCAAAGCCGCCGGGGAATCCGAAGAACTGAGAGCGAAAGCGGTTGTTCTGTCTGGTGCGGCGGACTTGATCCGTAAAGTACGACAGCCACTCGCTTTGTGAAGAGAACGGGACCAGTTTTGGTTTGGCGTTGGAGCCTGCCGGGTCGGGCGTCTGCGGGCAGCCGCCGACCAGTGCGGCGAGGGCGGCGGCGAGAGTCAGAAGAAGAGTCACTGAGCGCGACTTCATGGGTTGGATCTCCATTGGGGCATGACGGTTAGGGAAGCAGAATTCATGCCGTTTTCGGTGGCCTGCGAGTCGGCTTGTTCCCCTTCAGTGGATCGGCGGAACCATCCGCGGGTGGGCCGGCGTCGCTCCCCGTCGAAAACGATTTTCCCTGTTTGCAAGTGTCGCTTCCAGGTGTTATAACTCTTTTGGGCGTAGAGGCCGCTGGGCCCGGTGGGGCGGCGGCGATATTATCGGCGAGAAAGAAAGCGAATATTTTTCGCTTGAGCCCCTTGCTGATAGCCGAGATTGTGGTACAGTATTCGGCCCGTCGCAGTTCGAGACGGATGAGCAAGCAGTTCTTTGACAAGTGAACAGTGGACCTTATAAGCCGCGAGAATGTGTCGGCGGTCGGCCTCTCTGTGTTTTGGGGCCGGCAGCCGGGTGAATTCCGGCGACGCTTCGCATCGTCGAGTGTCGTCGGGCGGTTCGGGGAAGCCCGGGCCGATTCATACATTCTCGCAACAGACGTGAGTGTATGAGCCAAACGTCAGGAGATCGACCCGCGCAAGCGGTTAGAGATCACAAACCTTTTCGAAGAGTTTGATCCTGGCTCAGAACGAACGCTGGCGGCATGGCTAAGACATGCAAGTCGTACGGACCGTGTAGCAATATACGGTTAGTGGCGAAAGGGAGAGTAATTCATAGGTAATGTACCTTGGACACAGGGATAACGCCGGGGGCAACCCCTTTGCGAAAGTGGCGCTAATACCTGATGAAGTCGCGGGAAGGCATCTTCCGGCGACCAAAGGGCGGGGACCGCAAGGCCTGCCGGTCTTTGAGCAGCCTATGTCCTATCACCTAGTTGGTGAGGTAACGGCTCACCAAGGGAACGACGGGTAGCGGGTGTGAGAGCATGACCCGCCTCATCGGGACTGAGACACTGCCCGGACACCTACGGGTGGCTGCAGTAACGAAGATTGGGCAATGGGCGCAAGCCTGACCCAGCAATGCCGCGTGCGGGAGGAAGTCCCTCGGGATGTAAACCGCTTTTAGGGGTGCACAAGCGATTCGGGTGAACAATCCGGAAAGTTGAGTTGCCCCAGAAAAAGGCTCGGCTAACTCTGTGCCAGCAGCCGCGGTAAGACAGAGGAGCCAAGCGTTGTTCGGAATCATTGGGCTTAAAGGGCGTGCAGGCGGCGGCGCAAGTGTCGTGTGAAATCCCATCGCTCAACGATGGAACGGCTCGGCAAACTGCGTCGCTTGAGGTCGGTAGAGGTGCCCGGAACTCTAGGGGGAGCGGTGAAATGCGTAGATAGCTAGAGGAACGCCAGAGGCGAAAGCGGGGCACTGGGCCGATTCTGACGCTGAGACGCGAAAGCGTGGGGAGCAAACAGGATTAGATACCCTGGTAGTCCACGCCGTAAACGATGCGCACTAGGTGACGGAGCCTCTCACGGTCCCGCCGCCGAAGCAAAAGTGATTAGTGCGCCGCCTGGGGAGTACGGCCGCAAGGCTAAAACTCAAAGGAATTGACGGGGGCTCACACAAGCGGTGGAGCATGTGGCTTAATTCGAAGCAACGCGAAGAACCTTACCTGGGCTTGACATGCTTGGATGCCTTACGGGGATAACTCATAAGGCTGCCCTTCGGGGTGAAACTTGCACAGGTGTTGCACGGCTGTCGTCAGCTCGTGCCG
>JACRLV010000152.1 GCA_016235145.1 Planctomycetota bacterium | reverse complement strand
TTGACGACAAGCTGTCCGCGCTCGAATCGTACGGCTGCGCCGACTGGATCAACGAGTTTCGCAGCCAAGCGCCGCTGGCCATCGCCGAGAAGCAGCGGGACGAATTCGTCAGCCGGCTGGCGCGCAGCCCGAAGAGCCCGCCGATCGAATGGCCGTCCAACTGGAAAATGCAGGAGTTGTGCGACGTCGCACCGCGGCCCGAACTGACGCTGCACACGGAAGGCGGACACGGAAATACGAACGTCGAGGCCGGCCTGTGCTTTCACTACGGCGAGCAGTCCGTGGATTGGTCGCGGCCCGGCGCCGTCCTGCTGGCGCCCGAAAAACGCTGCCAGGTCGTTCGGCAGATCGCCGCCGAAGAGGCCCTGGTGCAGCGGCTGCCGGAGCTGGGTTTTCAGCGCGTCGCCTACCAATCGAGGTGGAAGATTCCCGGCAAGCAGGTTCCGTTCGTGGTTGCGGCGCTGCTCCAGGAGGGTTGGCAGGTACGCGGCAACAAGCAGCTTTTCCGCCGCCCGGGCGCGTTCAAGATCGACGTCGCCAGCGGGATCGACTGGTTCGACATGGGCGGCGGGCTGGAATTTGACGGACTGACGGCGACCTTGCCGGAGCTGCTGGCGGCGTTGCGGCGGGGCGAGCGGTTCGTGCGGCTGGGGGACGGTTCGCTGGGCATGCTGCCGGAGGAATGGCTGAAGCGGCATGGGGCGTTGCTGCAACTCGGCGAGGCGCAGGACGGAAAGGTCCGCTTTCAGAATACGCAGCTCGGGCTGCTCGACGCCCTGCTGGCGGAACTGCCGGAAGTAAACGTGGACGAGTCGCTGGCCGCGGCGCGGCAGAAGCTGAGCGCATTCATCGGCATCGCGCCGCGCGAGGCGGGCGGCGCGTTTACTGGATCGCTCCGCGGCTACCAGAAGGCGGGCCTGGGTTGGCTGCATTTCCTGCGGGATTTTCGCTGGGGCGGCTGCCTGGCGGACGACATGGGCCTCGGCAAGACCGTCCAGGTGCTCGCGCTGCTGTTGGACGCACATGCCGCGAAAAAGCCCGGCAAGCGCGCCGCGGATGCGCCGCCGTCCTCTCTGGCCGTCATGCCGCGCTCGATCGTGTTCAACTGGATGCGCGAGGCCGCGAGCTTCGCTCCGGGATTGCGCGTGCTGGACTACTCGGGCGGCGATCGCAAACTGAAAGCCGGCGAGCTCGACCAGGCCGACCTCGTCTTGATGACGTACGGCACGCTGCGACGCGACATCGCCGAGCTTCGAAAACGCGAGTTCAACTACGTCATTCTCGATGAAGCCCAGGCGATCAAGAATCCCGAGTCGCAAAACGCGAAGTCCGCGCGGCTGCTCCGCGGCCGCTGCCGTCTCGCCATGACCGGAACCCCGGTCGAAAACTCGCTCAACGATCTCTGGTCCATCTTCGAGTTTCTGAATCCGGGCATGCTCGGCGGCGCCAGGGCCTTTCGGGCGGCGTTCAGCAACGGCGATCCGTCTGGGGACGGCGCGTCGCACCGCGTGCTTCAGCGCCTGTTGCGGCCGTTCATTCTGCGGCGGCGTAAGGAACAGGTCGCTACGGACCTGCCGCCGCGCACCGAGCAGACGATCGAATGCACGATGTCGGCCGCGCAGGCCAAGCACTATGCCCAGCTTCGCGACCACTATCGCGCCGCGCTGCTCGGGCGGATCGACCGCGACGGGCTCAACAAGAGCAAGGTCTTCGTCCTCGAGGCGCTGCTGCGCCTGCGGCAGGCGGCCTGCCACCCCGGGCTGATCGACGAGCGCTTCGCCGAGATGGAGACCGCCAAGCTCGACGCGCTCCTGCCGATGCTGGCCGAAACGACGGCCGAGGGCCACAAGACGCTGGTCTTCTCGCAGTTCACCGAGTTCCTTTCGATCGTCCGCACGCGACTCGATGCCCAGGGCCTCACGTACGAATACCTCGACGGCCAGACCCGCGACCGCCAGGCCCGCGTAGACCGCTTCCAGAACGACGCGGCTTGCCCGCTCTTCCTCATCAGCCTCAAAGCCGGGGGCGTCGGGCTCAACCTGACCGCGGCGGACTACGTCGTCATCCTCGACCCGTGGTGGAACCCGGCGGTCGAAGCCCAGGCCATCGACCGCACGCACCGCATCGGCCAGACCCGCAGCGTCATCGCCTACAGGCTGATCGCCCGCGACACGGTCGAAGCGCACATCCTCGAACTTCAGCAGCGAAAACGCGATCTGGCCGACGCGATCATCACCCAGGCCAACAGCCTGCTGACCGACCTGACGCGCGACGACCTCAACCTGCTGCTGTCGTAGCCGATCGCGCGTCGCGTTGTTCGCCGGAATCTGGCAGCCCCGTCCACGCGGGTCCGGACTGAATCGCATTGACTTCCCATTCAGGCGGCGCCTATAAGTAGTAGACACCCGCGGTGTCGCCAATTCGCTCCGATTATTGGAACCGGCCGCGGCTTGCGCCGTGGCCCGACGGGAGACATAACATGCGGATGAACGGTCCTACAAACAACTTGCATGGGGGGGGGGCGGCGTCTGTGGACGGGCGCCCTTTTCGCCTCGCTGGCTTGTTTCGGCTTTGACCGACTGATCGTGCAGACCGTGCTCGCAGACGAAGACCTGCCGGCCTTCTTTCCCTACGTCCAATACCCCAGCGGCGGTCCGAAGCCGTACGGCATCGCGGCGGGGGATTTCACCGGCGTGACGCCGGGCAGCCCGCCGGACGGCTTCCCGGAACTGGTAACCGCCAACAGCGGGACGGACCTGGAGGACATATTGGTCCCCGCGCTGTTCACGGCTCCTGGGAACATCGTGATCCTTCGAAATCTCGGTGTAGCCGGCAAGCAGTGGCTGGGTTTCGATACCACGCCGGTGGCAACGATCGACTTGTGTCCGAATTGCGTATTTCCATTTGTGCCTCATCCGGCGGAAATCGCGGTGGCCGACCTCGACGGCGACGGGGACGACGACATCGCCGTCTCGTCGGGCCTGGGAATCTACTTGGATACGGAACTCGGGTACCGCCCGCGCGGCATGGACGGCGTGTTCACGTTGAAATCGAATGCTGACGGCACGTTTTCCAGTCCATTCGGTTACGGCATGACCACGCGTCCGGTCCGCGGGCTCGCGGTGGCGGACCTAGGAAGTTCTTCCTTGCTTCCCGATTTTCTGCTCGGCGCTGACGGGTACTGGTGGAAATGGTATGAAAGCCTCTACTTCTACCCCGGCGATGAACAGCGCTACGACATGGCGTTCGTCAGCTACAATCTTGGCAATGCAGTCCCTGGAATGGGACAGGTGATCGACCTCCTGCGCAGCATCTACGACACGGACCCGCCGGAGCCGCCGAACGACGTGGTGATCGGACAGTTTCATCGACCGCCCGGAAGCAGCGGTCCGCTGCTCGATTTCACGGCCCCCAATCCCTGGAAGGCGCTGGCCGACCCCGGCACGTGGGATTTTTCGCTGGGAACCAACTACAACCCGCCGCAGCCTGATTTCGTCGTTTCCACGAAAAGCGAGCCGTATCCCTGCACCGGCGGCCACTGGGAGTTCTTCGACATGGTTTCGGGGCGCTTCCGGATGGGCAGCGTGATGGATGACGTGGCCGGACGAATCGGCTGCTGGATCGAGGTGTTTCACTATACTCCCGCCGGATACCCCACGCACGACTGCGCCAACGGCACGGACAGCTACATGCTGCGCGGCTGCGGCATGCGCGTGGCGGGAATCGAGACGATCGGCGTCGGGCATCTCAACGGCGGCGTGAAGCCGGACCTGATCGCCGAGACCACCGACACGGAAGTCGCGTTCCTGCTCGGTAAAGGCGACGGGACATTTCAGTACGACAATACCCAAAACGCGTATCACGTGACGATCGGCGAGCCGGGCTCGGGACTCGTTCCAATTCAGTTGCTGGTGATGGACGTGAATCAGGACGGCAACGGGGACATCGTGACGTCCAATCACGGCCACAACAGCGTCAGCGTGGTGGTGAGTACCGGGCTTTACACCGCCCCGCCGCCGTAAGAGCAAGTTGAAGCACGCAGCGCAAGCGAGCGCCCGCCGGCGGTGCTCGCTTGCGCTGCTCGCCCTGGCGCAAAGCAGGATCCCAAGCGCCAGCGCGCGGGGCCGTTTTTCGGGTCGCGATTGGTGGTTCTGAGCGCGACTTCGGCAAGAGGGGAACAACGACAGTTTTGTCGAGGGCGTTGTAATGACGAATCGAAATCGCCGCGTCGCGGCGTCATTGTTGGTGGCCTCATGCGTGGGCGCGGCTTTCGGCGTGCCGACGTTTCGTGTCCTGGGCCGTCCGCCCGGCGGCACGTCGCACGTCAACGCAACTGAAATCTCGGGTGACGGCTCCACAGTTGTTGGTTGGGTACCGCAATTTCAACGTGCCTTCCGTTGGAACGAAACCGACGGATATCAGTTGCTAAGCAGTCCCGTCGGTGGCGGATCGTACGCGGAAGGCGTGTCCTACGATGGGTCTGTTGTGGTAGGCTCTGCTGGATCGAGTTCGTTCCGCGAAGCCTTTCGCTGGACCGCCGCGACAGGGATGGTCAGTCTTGGGGATTTTCCGGGGAACCAGCGCAACGGCGTGGCGAACGGCGTGTCTGCCGACGGCAGCGTCGTGGTGGGATATGGCTCATCGGAGCGCTCGCGCATGATCGAGGGTTTCCGTTGGACGGCGGAGACAGGGTTGGTTCCCTTGGGGAGCGTCAACCCGAATCATATTTACAGCGCGGCCACGGACGTTTCGGCCGATGGACAAGTGGTTGCGGGGTACAGCTACAACGGCACGGGGTTCCGCTGGACCGCGGGGGAGGGCATGGTCCCGATCGGCGGTTGGGGCACGGCCGCCTGGGCGATCTCAGCCGACGGCACGGCAATCGTTGGAACGCACGCTCCGAATGGCCACACGCAACCTTACCGCTGGACGGTTGAGACTGGCATCGTGTCGCTGGGCCGTCCGGCGGGGTTCATCGACGCGCTTGGACTTGACGTTTCCGCGGACGGCTCAATCGTCGTTGGCCGGGGAAACGGAAATCAAAACGACGGCTCGCACGCGCTAATCTGGGACGCAGACCACGGCAACCGAAGACTCGATGGCGTGCTCGCGGGAGAATACGGGCTCGATCTTGGCGACTACGAGCTGATCGGCCCGGATGAGTTGTGGGTGCCCTTCATCGCCACGATCCCCGAACCCTCGACGGTCATGCTCCTGATCCTGCTGGCGGCCGGAGCGCGAAAAGCGTCACGTTAGCGCAGCCGCTGACGGACATCGGAGCGCGCAACTCCGGTGAGCGCCCGTCGAGGGTGCATGCTTGCGCTGCGGCTTTGTCGGTGGAGAAAGCGGTGCTTGTCGGAAAGAGGATTCCGTCATGATACGAATTGGTGAGAGGGTTGGCGCGCTAGCAATCATGTTTTCATGTGCGGCGTCTGCCTTGGCCGTCCCCACGTTTCGCATTCTGGAGAATCCGCCGGGCGTCGGCGGAACCTTGTATGCACGCGCGATTTCCGGCGATGGATCAACGGTGGTAGGCTGGAGTACGGGGCTCAATCAGGCCTTTCGGTGGTCAGCGGCTGACGGGTATGAGTTTTTCAGAAGTACGATCGGTGGGGGATCGCAGGCCACGGGCGTTTCCTACGATGGGTCGGTCGTGGTCGGCGGTGCGGGAGCAGGCACGATCCACGAAGCATTTCGCTGGAGCGCCGCGACAGGAATGGTCAGTCTTGGGGATTTTCCGGGGAATCAGCGCAACAGCGGCGCCTATGGCGTCTCTGCCGACGGCAGCGTCGTGGTGGGATTTGGCTCGTCGGAGCGATCGCGGCTAATTGAGGGCTTCCGCTGGACGGCGGAGACGGGGTTGATTCCCTTGGGCAGCGTCAACCCGGCCCACATCTATAGCGTGGCCAGTGACGTGTCCGCGGATGGGCGGGTCGTAGCAGGGTCCAGCTACAACGGCACCGGTTTTCGCTGGACCCAGGCGGAGGGTATGGTCCCGATCGGCGAATGGAGCACGAACGCTTATGCGATCTCCGCCGACGGCTCGACGATTGTCGGCACCCACGGCGCGAATGGTACCATGGCCTATCGCTGGACGGCTGAGACTGGCATCGTGTCGCTGGGCCGACCCGCCGAATTCATCGATTCGTACGGAGTCGACGTTTCGGGCGACGGCTCGATCGTCGTCGGTCGCGGAAGCGGCACGTTCACCAATCGATCGTACGCTCTGATCTGGGACGAGGCACACGGCAACCGCGTGTTGGAGGACGTGCTCACGGGCGAGTACGGCCTGGACCTGGGCGGATACCAGCTCTGGGACGCGGTCGGCGTTTCCGCGGACGGCCGGAGCTTCGTCGGAAGCGGCTACGGCCCGGACGAAACTTACATCACGTACATCGCAACCATTCCGGAACCGACGACGGCCGGCATGCTGCTTCTGCTCGTCGCGGGTTGGCGCAGAGCTTCTCGCTGACGCCGCGCTGCACGGAACGCGCAGACCGTTGCTGCGAATGCCGCCATCCGCGCGTACAATCCGCGGGAGCAGAGCGGCTCGTGAATGCCGCTACCCTGCTCACTAACGCGGTGACCTGGAGATAGACCCATGCGTTTCCTCGCAGCCACGATGGCGACGGCGTTCCTGTTCTCCGCCGCCGCCCGCGCCGACTGGCCGAATTTCCGCGGCCCCAGACACGACGGCATCAGCGCCGAGAAGGGACTGAAAACCACGTGGCCTGAGCCGCCGAAGATGCGCTGGGAAGCCAAGGTCGGCGATTCGTTCAGCGGGATGTCGATCGTCGGCGACCGGCTGTACACCTGCGGAACGGCCGACAAGAAGCAGCAGGTGCTTTGCCTCGACGCGAACACGGGCAAGCCGATCTGGAATTTCCCGCTCGAAGACGGCTATTTCGAGCCGCAGGGCGGCAACGGCGCGCGGGCCACGCCCACGATCGCCGACGGCAAGCTGTACCTGCTCGGCGCCCTCGGACGGCTGGTTTGCCTCGATGCCAAGGACGGCAAAGTCATTTGGGAGAAGAAATTCGAAGGCAAGCCGCAGTGGGGCTTTTCCGCATCCGTGCTGATCGAGGGCGACCTCGCGATCACGTCCGGCGGCGGCAAACAGGGCGCGCTGATCGCGTACGACAAGAACGACGGAAAGGAAATCTGGAAATACGGCACAGACAAGGCCGGATACTCGACGCCATATCCATTCACCATCGGCAGCAAGCGCTACCTGGTCGGATTCACGGGGACGAAAGTCTCGATCGTGCACGCGGAAAGCGGCGTCGTGGCATGGGACACGGCGTGGAAGACGGATTGGGACGTGAACGCGGCGTCGCCGATCTTCGACGCGGGCAAGCTGTTCATTTCTTCCGGTTATGACACGGGCAGCGCGGTATTTTCGCTGGCGGCGGACGGCGACAAGCTGAGCGGAAAGAACCTGTGGGGCGAAGTCAAGAAGGTCTTGCTCAGCAAGTTCCAGTCCGCCGTGCTTCATGAAGGGAATCTATATTGCAGCGACCAGCGCAAGCTGGCATGCGTCGATTTCCTGACCGGCGAAGAGAAGTGGAAAGAGCCGCGGATGGAAAACGCCACGATCGTACTGGTCGAGAATGACCTGTTTATCCAATGCGAGGACGGCAGGTTCGTGATCGCGCCGGCGACTCCGACCGGCTACAAGCCGACGGCCACGTTCAAGGCGCTCGAGGGCAAGTGCTGGACCGTCCCGACGCTGGACAACGGGCGGCTCTACACGCGCAGCCTCGACACGATTCGCTGTTTTGAGATGCGCTAACCGTGCGCAATTTCCGTAGCGTCGGACCTCCGAGTCCGACGACGACACAAAAGGGGACATTCTGGAATGCCATATAGATAATCTATAAGCCCTTGCTGCCCAGCGTCCTTTGTCAGGGAGCAAATTCGTTATCGCGGGTCCGGTGGAAGCGCGAACGCCGAGTTTCGCGGGCCACACGAACTCGAGGTCTCATGCGTGAACGACGCGGCCGCACCGGCACGGGAGAGTTGTGCGGCGTGCGGACCGAGAGCCGACCCCCCGGCCCGTTCGCGGCGCGGCGATGCATGCGAAGCGTCACGGCGAAGTGTACGTCGCAGGCCGGAGCGCGGTAGGATGGCCCCGTGCGGATCGGCGGTGGAGCCGGGCCGCGCGAAATGGGGAAGCATCGGCCGAAGGAGCGAATCGAAGAAACTCGGAGACGAATCCGAAATGACCGCGAGAATGTGGCCGCGTATTCGCCGTACCAGATGCCGCGTCGTCTTGTCGACCATTTTTGCACTTCTTACGGAGGGCGCGCTCGGACAATCCATCATGCCCGACGGGCAGTGTATGTTCTGCCACGGGAACGAGGACATCGTCCGGATTGCCGCCTTGCGGGCCTCCATGGTTCCGTCCTTGCCCGTCGTGAAGCCGCGCGACGACTTCTTCGGCCTGTACGTTGATCGGCAGGTCTACGACTCTTCCGTCCACCGGCAGACCGCCTGTACGTCGTGCCATCCCGATTGTTCCACGCTGCCGCACGCGAACGCGCAACCCGCTCGTTGCGACGGCTGCCACGATCGCCAGCTAAGCGAATACGCGGGCAGTGTGCATGGGCAGGCCGTCGCCGGCGGCGACGAAGCGGCGGCCCACTGTCGAGATTGCCACGGCAAGCACGACATCCTCTCCTCGCGAAACCCTCAGGCCCGGACGCACAAGCTGCACCTTCCCGCAACGTGCGCCAAGTGCCACGCGAACCCGGGCATCATGGCGGCCGGACACGTGCGCCAGCCGCACGCCGCCGAGCAGTACATCGACAGCATGCACGGCCGCGGACTGACGAAGAAGGGGCTGATCGTCGCGCCTTCGTGCAATGACTGTCATGGCGTTCACGAGATCTGGCCGGCCGCGGATCCGCGCTCGAGCGTGCACAAGGACAACGTGCCGAAGACCTGCGGAAAGTGTCATTTCGGCGTGGAGCAGTCCTATCGCAAGAGCATTCACGGGAAGCTGCTGGAGGCGGGCGATACCCGGGGCCCGGTTTGCGCGACCTGCCATTCCGCCCACGAGATCATCGCGCCGGGCGAAACCTCGTTCAAACTGTCGAGCGATGAGCGCTGCGGGCAATGCCACGCGGACCGGCTCGAGCGCTACCGGGAGACTTTTCACGGCAAAGCGATCGCGCTGGGTCTGCCCGGCGTAGCCGCCTGCTATGACTGCCACGGACATCACGACATCGTCCCGATCAGCGACCCGACCAGCCGGCTGTCGCCGCAGAACAAGCTGGAAACGTGCCGCCAGTGCCATTCCCAGGCCACGACCGGCTTCACCTCGTACGTCGCCCACGCGGACCACACGGACCGCGCCCAATACCCGACGCTCTACTGGGCGTTCATCTTCATGACCACGATCGTGCTGGGCACGTTCGCCTTCTTCGGCGTGCATACGGTGCTGTGGTTTGTTCGTTCGCTGGTGCTGTTCCTGCGTGATCCGGCGGCGTTCCGCCACGCCAAGGCGCACGTTCTCAAGGACGACGAGGTCTACGTGCGCTTCCGGCCGTTCGAGCGTTTTCTGCACTTCCTGGTGGTGGTGAGCTTCCTGCTGCTCGTGGCGACGGGAATGCCGCTGAAGTTCTACTACGCGGGCTGGGCCAAGTGGTTGATGGGCTGGCTCGGCGGCGTGCACGTCGCCAGCGCCCTTCATCGCGTCGGCGCCATCATCACGTTCGTCTACTTTGGATTGCACCTGACGAGCCTGGTGCGCAGCCTCATTCGCAACCGCGGCCAGTTTCGCGACCCCAAGACCGGTCATTACACTTTGCGGCAGTATCTGCGGGTCGCCTTCGGACCCGATATGCCGTTGCCCAATATCGCCGACGTGCGCGACTGGTGGGCCCATCAGAAGTGGTTCTTCGGGCGCGGTCCGCAGCGGCACGCCCACATCCACCACAACGCGGTTCCAGTTGCGGCTGTGGCTGCTCACCAGCGTCAGCAGGCGGTTCGGGATGTAGTGCAGCGTGCCTTCGGCGTCGCGCACGGCGATCGTGCGCAGGTTCAGCGTCTCCACGTTTCCCGTCACGCCGGACACCGTGACCGAGTCGCCCACGGCCAACTGATTCTCCATAAGAATGAAAAATCCGCCGAGGACATCCTGGATGAGGCTCT
>JACRLV010000220.1 GCA_016235145.1 Planctomycetota bacterium | reverse complement strand
CCAAACACGTGTTTGAAAGCAGCCTTTCGTACGAGCGGGCCCGCATCAAGGCCGCGGCGATCTATTGCTCGGACGGCCGCGTCGGCGAGCACTTCGACGACTTTCTGCACAACAGCCTGGGCCTGCCGCGCTACGACCGCGTGGCGCTGCCCGGCGGCGCCGCGTGCCTGGCGGGCCATCCGCAGGCGCACCTCGAAGAGCAGGGCGTCGTCGATGAGCTGAAATTCCTGGTAGAGGTGCACCAGCTTCAGCGCGTCGTGCTGATCGCCCACGAGGGTTGCGCGTTCTACGCCAGCCGGCTGCAACTGACGGATCGGCGAATGGAACTGGTGCAGCGGGCCGACCTGGTGCGCGCGACGGCGTTCGTGGCCCGCGTGACGAACGTCTCGCGAATCGACGCGTACTTCGCCCGAATCGTCGAGGGGCGGATTCAGTTTGAATCGGTGGAAGTTTAGGCGGCGAGCCGTTATCCGCGAGGATCTCGGCGACAGCGTTGCCGTTGCTTTGCGGCAGGACGCAAGTGTATATATCGCAATGGTTTATATGAGTCTCCCGGGTTGATTTTCGCCGAGCGGAGTTTTCATGGGGAACCCGTCCGCGCTCCGCCAGCACTTGCTGCTGAGAATAACGCGAGAAGGCAAGGTAATTCTGAACATCAATTGGCGATGAGGAGGGAATTTTTCTGACTAGCGACAGAATACCACTACGTTTGGTACGTTTTTGAACCCCACGGTCTTTGGCCGTGATCGGCTAGAAGTGAGGTAGGTCATGGTCCTATTGTTCTGTACTCCGATCATCCAGATGATCGCTGGCTTGAGTAACGACGGGCTTCCCGAAGAGCTCCGACGGCTTGAGGAAACGCGGCGCTCGTGGAGTACGGGGCAGGTCGAGTGGATTTGGACGAACGAATCCAGACCGGTGAAAACTTGGAACTACACGTCCAGATTCGGCGGCGAGTCCAATGTTCTCATCCTCCGCGGCGACGACGAAGGCGTGATTTCCCGGGGCAAAGACGGCCATGCGCTCTCGGGCGGATATGGTCCCCACTACAGCCTTTACGAGCAAGGGCGCACCTGGCAGTACGACGACGGCACGTTGCGGGCGGAGATGGTGAATGCCGAGCAGCGGGCCGGCCAGCTTCCGGACCTGCGGTCGCTCGGCCTCTCCCCGCAGTTTCCGCTGTCGGATCCCGCCGAAACGCTAAGCGAAGCGCACGGCGGTCTTCTGGCGCCGCGTCGCTATACGAAAGGGCGCGACGGCAACCTCATCACAATTCGCGGTGACTGCGACCGCGACGTCATCACTTGGTGGATCGACCCGGAGGCCGGAGGATTGCCCGTGCGGGTTGTTCAGGAAGCGGGCGGCGAAGTGCTTGCTGAAACGCGATGCACCGTGCGGGATTTCAACGGAGTCTGGTATCCGGAATCCGCGTGTTTCTTCCGCAAGGGGTACCAGCATGGCAAACAGCCCGAACAAGTCGTACGCATCCACTCCGTCTACGTGAACGAGCCCGATCAGCCTGCTGCGATCACGCCGGACGACATCGGAATCGACGCCGGAGTGTTCGTCGAGGTCTACAATTCACATCGCGAAATGCAGCACTTCGGGACATGGGACGGCTTGGCGGTGCTCGAATTGGAAGAATACGAACGCAAATTCCACGCGGGAGAGATCCGTAACGGACCGAAGTACGAGCGTAATGCCGGACTCCGAGCGGCGCTTCCCCCGAACGGCGGGAACAGTTCACAGAAACCACCTGATGGTCCCCAGGCGGATATGAACACCCTTTCTCCGGAGCAAGCGCCTACCATTCCCCACGGCCCCGAGACCTTGACAAACCTCTCTTTGAAGAACCGTGAAACCGAGTGGGAACGGTATACGCGCCGGTTCATCGAGCGGTACAGGCTGAACGACGAGCAACGACAGAAGGCACTGCTGATTCTGAGCGATTGTGAGGAACGCGCAAAGGCCTATGTGGCGAAAAATCGCTCCGCGCTCGAAGAGCTTGAATCACGCCTTGCTTCGGAGCCGTCGCCCCAGCAGAACCAGATAACACTGACAAACGAGCAAAAACGCCTTCTCGCTCCGCTGAGTACGATATTTGAAACGCGCCTGAAGCCGGGACTCGAAAAACTCCCGACTCGCGCACAACGCCGGTCCGCCGTGGAGGCGGAAAAACGGCTGCCGGCGGCCGCGACGAAAGAGCGTTAGCGGCGACGCGAGCCGCGGGACCATCGGCAAGAAGCCCGAATAGCCGCGGAGCGGTGAAAGAAACGGTCTGCGTCGCACTTGGTGTTTCTTTCGCCGCTCTGCGGCTTTCGGTGAGCACGCAGCGGCGATCCCACGGCTCGCGCCGTGGGCCAACATCTGCCGCCGCTCCGCGGCTGCAATCACGCCGCTCCGGGGCTGCCTTGGCGCCGCTGCCCGGCTTGTCGAGTGATGGCAAGGCAACAGCGAATCGTCTGCATCCGCCCTGTGTCCCACGAATCCCAGCGCCAGGCCCCGCCAATTCCCCATTGACCCGCCGCGGCCGCCGCGGGTACATTGTCATTACCTGTCATCGGTTGCAGTGTTGCACGTCGATCCATATTGCGGCGCGACGACTTTGGTCCTGTCCAGCAGGAGCAGCAGGGTATGCCACACAGGGAAAAGCACGCGGCCCACGTCGAGCCCGCGGTCGGAACGCCGACCCGGGAGATCGGTTGTGAAAACCCAGTCTGCGGGCGGGCCTTCCACGTGCCCGACGCGCTCGTCGGGCACGCCGTCCGCTGCCCGCATTGCCAATGCGAAATGCGGGCGCCGGGCGCGGTCGAAAAACCCGCCCTGCCCGGCTCACAGCGCTGGTTTCGCGTACGCATCCGCAGCGGACCGGCGTTCGAGGATCGCGAGTTCGAGCTCGACCCCGCCCGCAGCTACTGCATCGGCCGCTCGGACGAAGCCGAAATCCACCTGCCCGGCGAGCACGTCTCGCGGCGGCACTCTGCTGCTTCCGCTTCATCAGGAATCTCCTGCCCCACGCGGGCCGCTGAGACTCTCATAACGACTGGATCAGGTTTTGGGAGCAGGTCACTCGAGCTCCTGACGAGACTCCGCGCCGCCGATACACTCTCGGCCTGGGCCGAACGGGAGTTCTCATGCGCCAGCTTGTTTTCTTCCTGATCATTCTGCTGACCGTCCTGCACCAGGATTTCTGGTGGCGGGACGACCATCGCACGCTCGTGCTCGGATTCCTGCCGGTCAGCCTCGCGTATCACATCGGCGTCTCGGTCGCGGCGACGGTTCTCTGGGGCATGGCTTGCAAGTATTGCTGGCCGCGCGACGTGGACGTGCCGGATTCCGACGCCTGGACGCCGCCGACGAGCGGCCGGGGAGGCCACTGATGCTCGCCTCCACTCTGCTCGCCAGCGATCTGCCCGCGGGAATGACTCAGCTCTGGATCATCGTCGCGTACCTGGCGGCCCTGATCCTCCTTGGAATCGCCAGCAACACGGTCTTCCGCGGCACGGCGGTCGATTACTTCGTGGCCTCGCGCGGCGTCGGCCCGATCCTGCTCGTGCTGAGCGTGTTCGGCACGACCATGACCGCGTTCGCCATCCAGGGCAGCAGCGGCGAAGCGTGGTACTCGGGCGTCGGCATTTACGGCAAGATGGCGTCGTGGTCGGGCATCGTGCACGCGGCGTGTTTCTTCCTGATCGGCGTGAAACTGTGGGCGTTCGGCAAGCGCTTCGGCTACCAGACGCAGATCCAGTTCTTTCGCGACCGGCTCGAATCGAACAACATCGGCGCGGTGCTGTTCCCGATTCTCGTGCTGCTCCAGATGCCGTACATCATCGTCGGCATCCTCGGCTCGGGAAAAATGATCGGCGTCGCGACCGCCGGTGCGTTTCCGACGTTCTTTCCGTCGCCGGACAATCCACAACTGGTCGGTGCGGTCCCGTTCTGGCTGGGAACGCTGCTGGCGACCGGAGTCGTGTGGCTGTACGTGTGGCTGGGCGGCGCCCGCGCGACCGCGTGGGCCAACGCGCTTCAGACGATCATCTTTCTGGTCGTCGGCGTCGTCACGTTTCTTTTCATCGCGGACAAGCTCGGCGGCGCGGAAACCGCCACCCGCCGCGTGCAGGAGCTGAACCCCAGCAAACTCACCCGCTCCGTGACTCCTGAGCACGAAGCGATCTACAAGCAGAGAATGGCGGAATGGTCCGCGTGGAAGGCTTCCACGCAGCCTGCTTCGAGCGCGACAGCGACGGCCGCCGCAGACAAACCGAGCACAAAGCCCGCCGCCGCCGCGCCCGCCGTGCTGCGGCCGCACAAGCCGAGCGCGATGAGCGAGCTGGAGTTTTTCAGCTACGGATTCATTCCGCTCAGTGTCGCGATGTTTCCGCACTTGTTCCAGCTCTGGCTGACGGCCCGCTCGGCGAAAGCGTTCCGCCTGACCGTCACGCTGCACCCGATCCTGGTGATGATGATCTGGGCGCCGTGCATTGCGATCGGCGTCTGGGCTACGGCGGCGGTTGTTGGCGGCCGGCCGGTCGTGCCCTTCACGAACGAATCCCCCGGCGCCGATCCCAACATCGTGCTCGGCCTGATGGTCAAGATGCTCGGCGATCCGATCGTCGGCGGCCTGCTCGCGGCCGGCGTGCTCGCGGCGATCCTGGGCGGCATGGACGCCCAATTCCTCAGCATCGGCTCGATGTTCACGCACGACATCGTCGATCACTATCGCCGGCACGATTCGATGACGGACGGGCAGCGCCTCTTCACCGGCCGCGTGTTCGTCATCCTGGTGGTGCTGGCGAGCTGGCTGCTGACGCTCGTGCTTCAGAAGGTGCCGATCTTCACACTCGCGATCTGGTGTTTCAGCGGATTCGCCGCTCTGTTCCCGCTCGTTTTCGCCGCGCTGTACTGGAAGCGCATTACGAAATGGGGCGCGTACGCGTCGATCCTCGCGGGCATCGGCAGCGGGATCGGGTTCTACATCTACAACGGGCGCGAGCACGGATTCGCCTCGCGCGTCGAGCCGGAAATCTGGGGAGTCGTGCCGGCGGCGCCGATGGTGATCTTCGCGGCGATCGCGCTGGTGGTGGTGTCCTTGCTGACGTCGCCGCCGTCCCGCGCCACGGTCGACAAGTTCTTCAGTCCGCGCCCCGCGGCGGAGTGAGCAGCGATGGACGAAATCTTCAGCATGCGGCGGCAGGTGCAATTCGCGGAGACCGATCTGGCCGGCGTGATGCACTTCTCCAATTACTTTCGGTGGATGGAGGAGGTGGAGCACGCCTGGTGGCGCTCGCTGGGGCTGAGCGTTCAAACCGTGGCGGACCCGGTCGGATCGATCGGCTGGCCGCGCGTTTCGGTGCAATGCGAGTATGCGGCGCCGCTGCGGTTCGAGGACGTAGTGGAGCTGCGCCACCGCGTGGTGAGCGTCGGCGAAAAATCGCTCACCCACGAGGTGGAATT
>JACRLV010000219.1:6596-9807 GCA_016235145.1 Planctomycetota bacterium | reverse complement strand
ACCCCGATCGTGCCGAGTCGACGATCTACGGCCGGCGAGACGCCGGCCGCTACGCTTCTTGGCGCGCGCTGACGCTTGAGCTGCGGGCAACGCCCGCGCTGAGGGCTCCGATCGTGTGCCCGACCTTCTGGCCACACCGCCCAAGGCGGCGGAAATTCATAGCGCGACTACCTGTCAGATGCATCCGCCACGCTCGCGAGGCAATTATCGCCCGCATAAATGCCTGACGGCCTGTTGGAGCAGTTCGCCGCCGCGGACCCACTCTGCCTCATCGATCGACTCGTTCGCGCGGTGTGCATCTTCGATCGATCCCGGTCCCCAAAGAACGCAATCCACACCCAAGGTGGAAAGCCACCCGCCGTCGCTGGCGAAGGACGCGCCCGGAACCTCGCCTTGTTTCAGCATACCGCACAGCATCCGCCACAACGGCGCCTCGTCGCGACAGAGCATGGGCGGATTCTCGTTGAGGATGCTGAGCATGAGCCGCTCGCGCGTCGCCGCCGGCAACTCCGCCAGCGCCGCGTCCAGCCGCTGCTGAATCCACTCCCGCCGCTGTCCCGGCAAGAGCCGCACGCCGAACTCCAGCTCGCAGCGCTCCGGCACGACGTTTACCGCGCCGCCGCCGACGATGCGTCCGACGTTCAGCGCCGGGAATGGACAATCGGCAAAGCGAACGCTGGTCGACTCGCGGTGTGATCGCAGTTCGGCGGCCAGCCGGGTTAGTTGCTGAAGCGCCGCGCCGGCGAGTTCGATGGCGTTCACGCCAAGATGCGGATAACCGCTGTGCGCCGGCTTGCCCTGCGCGCTCAAGCGCGCTTTCAGGTGCCCCTTGTGCATCCGGATCGCGCGCAGGCCGGTCGGTTCGCCGATGATCGCCTGCTTCGGCAGCGACGCCGGCGGGTGCGCGCGCCAATGCGCCAGCAGTCTCTGCATGCCGATGGAGCCCAACTCCTCGTCGGCGGTCAGCACGAGCACCAACGGGCGCTGCAACTCGTTTTCGCGGATGCGGCAGAGCAGGCTCACCGCCTGCGCAATCCAGCTTTTCATGTCGGCGCTGCCGCGGCCGTACAAGCGACCGTCGCGCGGCGTCAGCTCGAATGGGTTGGAGTTCCAGTCCGGCTCGTCCGCCGGGACGACGTCCATGTGGCCGCTCAGGATGAGCCCGCCGTCGGAAACTGGGCCGCGGCGCGCGATCAGGTTCACCTTCCGGCCTTCGTCGTACTCCTGACGCTCGACCGCGCAATTTGAATCTCGCAAATATCCGCCGAGAAACTCGGCCAGCAGCGCGTTCGACCGGCTGCTCACCGAATCAAAACCGACCAGTCGCGCCAGCAGCTCGCGATCGGAGAGCATCATGTCGCGCCTCCGCCGGGCGTTGCCCCCGCTCGTCGAGCCTTGGCCGCCTCGCGCCGCTGCTCATACACCTGCTCGCATTCCGGAGGACGGATGTAAATCGGCACGATCTCCGCCGGCGGCGTGATGCGTCCCGCCGCCGCCATTCGCCACGCGAGCTCCGCCACCATTGCGGCACGCGGTCGCCAGCACTCTTCCGGCAGAATCTGAATCCCCGCGGCGGCGACCTGGTCGCGATGCCGGCGAATTCCGTCGCCCACGGCGCACCAGGCACAATCAGTCGTCGAAACCGCCTGGCACAACGCATCCCAATCGTACTCACCCGCCGCAAGCACCTCGCAAAGCCCCGTTCCCGACTGTTCGAACGCCGCGGCGTAGACGCGGGACCGCTTGGCGTCGAGCATGGCGAGGATGCGATTTGCCGAATTCGGCGCCAGCGACGCGCCCTGAGCGAGCACGTGCAACGTCGGCGTGCGGATCACCTTCAATCCCGCAACGGAACTCAGCATTCGCGCGACGGTCGCCGCGACGCGCACGCCCGTGAAGCTGCCCGGACCGGCCGAAAAAGCGACGAAAGTCAGATCGCGGACATGCAGCCGCTCTTTGGCGAGCATCTCGGCGATGCAGGGCAGCAACTCAGCCGCATTTCGCCGCTCGCCCGGCAAGCGCTGTTCGGCCAGCAACTGTCCGCGGCGCGCAAGAGCAACCGACCCGGCCGAGCCGGAAGTCTCCAATGCGAGCAGCCAGGCATCGCTCATTCTCTGATTCTAACGCACTGCCTCGGATTTCTCTGTTTGCGCGGGGGTGGCCGCGGATTTTGGCGGGTGGGAAGTCCGAGCACTCAGTGCGGGCGTTGCCCGCAGCCCACGCTGAGAGCTCGGACCGTGTGCGAAAATCCCCGGCCACACCCTTCGCGAGAGGCCGAGGCCCGATCGGGCCGGCGAGTCGAAATACGTACTGGTGCAGGAGATTCGCCAGGACTGCGTGCCTTCGCGGATGATAGCGCGGATTCGGACCTTCGTGGCCTGTGACCTTGCGATTGCCCCTGAGGACTGATAGGACGCCGCCCGCGTCGCGACGATGCGGAGTACGAGCAAGCCGAGCCGGCGTGTCCTCACGCCGGTGTTTCCGGGCTGTCGACAGCCCCGCTGGGAGTTCGGTGCGCGAGATCGCGCCCGGAATTCAGGTCTGCTTCACGCCGATCGCCCTGCGTTTCGATCCCACGTCCGGGTTCTGCGTCACGCACGTGCCGAGAATTCCCAGCGAGCGGGCGAATGCGGACAGGCCCGTGCGTTTGAGCGCCGCGGCGCCTTCGCCGACGCTCGGATAGCCCATCTCCGTCGCGGTCGGCGCGACCTGCTCCCAGTTGCGGAACAGCCGGCCCCAGTCGCTCGCCAGCACCTGGTCCATCGCCCGCTTGGCGAGCATCGGGTACCAGAAGCTGTCGTGGTAGATGACGCTGGCGATGTATGCCCACGGGGCGAGCCAGGTCTTGAGCGACCATTCGATCGGCTTTTTCAGCGAGCCCCAGTAGATCTTGTGCTGCATGCGGCTGGCGAAGGTCATCTTCTTGAACGGGCCGACAAAGTTCCAATTCTCCGCCGCCGCGGCCGCATCGCCGACGATCTCGATCTGCCGCGGGTCGCCGCAGCCCAGGCCCAGATCGTGGGCCATGCGGATGAACTTGATGCCCATCGGATCGAGGCCCATCAGCCTTGCGGCGACGGCGTCGATCGCGACCTGGTCCTCGCCAGCCAGGATCACGTTTTTCACGTGCGGGATCATGCAGCGCTGACCGGGGCCGTCGCCGGCGAACGTGCCGTCCATCACGGCGAACACGCCGCGGTGGATCTTCTTC
>JACRLV010000219.1:0-6591 GCA_016235145.1 Planctomycetota bacterium | reverse complement strand
GTCATGCACCGCGGCCCAGGCCCGTCTCCTGCGAACGTGCCGTCCATCACGGCAAACACGCCGCGGAAGATCTTCTTCTGGATCATCAGCAGGTCCACGAGCGTCTCGTGGATCACCGGATGCGTCCAGTGCCGATGCTCATTCAGCAGGCCGCCGAAGGCGTTCTTCATCGCACCGGTCGTCGTGGTGAAGATGTGCGTCTTGACGGTCGGCAGGTGGATGATGTTCTCGCCGATGAAGCGGCGCGGGATCATGAAGCCTTTCGGATAAACCTCATTGAGGCAGGTGAATTTGCGGGTCAGGTCGCCGATGGCCTCGCCGATCGGGATCCAATCCTCGCCTTCGTACAGGTGGACGTTTCTCAGGCCGTGCGCGTCGATCACGTTGACCTGCTTGTTTTCGCGCTCGCCCAAGTGGGCGTCGATCACGACCGTGCGGTTGTGGCAAGCGTGGATCAGCTTGGGGTCATAGCCGTCGGCTTTCATGGCCCGGATGACGCCTTCGAGCTGCCAGGGCGTCGTGCTGCTGCCGGGGAAGAAGAAATGCCAGGAGATGTTGACCTTGAGGGCGGTATCGGCGGCCTTGTCGACCACGGACTGATAGCCCGCGAGATTCAACAACTCGTGGTAATCCCGCAGTACGGTTGCGGGCGACGTACGGAGAACAGCGACCTTCGATTTCATTCGGAATCAGCTCCAGGATCCTCGGTCAATACTTGGATGATATTCGAGGCCGCCGGCTTCGGCTGAGACTCAAGCGTGAAAAGGTGAAAACGTGATCACGCCGCGGTCGCAGGCGTCCGCGCCGACCGGCCGGATATTGGCGGGCGATTCCGCTCGCAGTCTTGACCTTTTCACCTTTTCACGTTTTCACGGCTGTTCCCCGTCCGAGTTGCCCCCCGCTTCCTGATCCGGATAATGCTGCCTCTGGAGAACTCGATGGATTCTGCCCGGACCGCTGTCGTTCGCACGCGCTTCGCGCCCTCGCCGACCGGCTACCTGCACATCGGCGGGGCCCGCACGGCGTTGTTCAATTTCCTGGTCGCCCGCCGGCTGGGCGGGAAGTTCATCCTGCGCATCGAAGACACCGACCAGACCCGCAATGTCGCCGGGGCCGAAAGCAAGCTGATGGCGGATCTGCGCTGGCTCGGCCTGCAATGGGACGAAGGCCCCGGCATCGGCGGACCGGCGAATCTCTACCGGCAAAGCGAGCGGCTGGAGTCGTACCGGGCGGCGGCGCGAAAACTTCTTGACGCCGGCGCCGCGTATTATGCTTTCGACACGCGTGAAGAGTT
Organism: Planctomycetota bacterium; assembly: GCA_016235145.1. Lineage (GTDB taxonomy): Bacteria > Planctomycetota > Phycisphaerae > UBA1845 > Fen-1342 > JACRLV01. The sequence continues at coordinate 5,297 of JACRLV010000219.1, read as the reverse complement.
GGACGCGATGCGGGCGGCCGCGGTCGCCGCGAAACGCAACTTTCGCTATCCAAGGCCGGCGCGTTTACCGTCCGACGCTGACGCGGACGCCGCCCGGGCCGCCGGCCGGCCCGTGGTCATTCGCCTGCGCATGCCCGATCAGGACTTCGTCGTTCGGGATCAGATTCTCGGCGACGTGACCATCCGAGCGGAGGAACTCGACGACTTTGTGCTCGTGAAGGCGGACGGCTGGCCGACTTATCACTTCGCCGTCGTGGTGGATGACGAGGCGATGCTCATTACGCACGTGCTCCGCGGACAGGAGCACCTGATGAACACGCCGAACCATCTCGCGCTTCAGCAGGCGCTCGGCTATCACACGCCGGTCTACGCCCACCTGCCGATCATCCTCAACATGAACGGCTCGAAAATGAGCAAACGGGAGAAGGACAAGGCGGTGCGGGCGGCGGCGAAGGCGGCGCTCGACGCCGGAAAGCTGGATCGGGCGCGAATGGCGACAATTTCCGGAGCGGAGCCGGGCTTGCTCGACCAATGGCTGGCCGGCGAGACGCAGCTCGAAAGCGATCGCCTGCTGCGGCTTGCCCACGCGCTGCACGTGCAGATGCCGGAAATCGAGATTCACGACTTCCGCGCGAGCGGCTACCTGCCGGACGTGCTGCTGAACTTCATCGCGCTGCTCGGCTGGAACCCCGGCGACGACCGCGAGAAGATGACGCTGGACGAGATGGCGTCGCTGTTCGAGATCGAGCGGATCGGAAAAACCAACGCGCGATTCGACCGGGCCAAGCTGCTGAATTTCAACACGACTGCGCTGGCGGCGGCGGACCTGGGTCGCAAAGTGCGCGGTTTCGGCGACTATCTGGACGCCAATCCCGACTCGCCTTTCCGCGCAACCGACGACGCCACGCGCTCGCGGCTGCTGGCGATGCACGACGGGATTCGCACCTTCGCGGACGTCGAGACCAAGAGCGGCGCGCTGTTTGCTCCGGATGACGCCTACCCGTTCGACGCGGACGCGGTCGAAAAGAACTTGCGGAAAGGCGACGGCGCCGGCCTGCGGGTGCTCACTGATCTGCGTGACCGCCTGGATGTGCTGACCGATTGGTCGACGGCGGCGATCGAAGCGACGATTCGCAACTACGGCGACGCCGGCGGGCTCGGGCTTGGCAAGCTAGCCCAGCCACTCCGGGTCGCCGTCACTGGCGGCACGATCAGCCCGCCGATTTTCGACACGCTCGCGTTTCTCGGGAAGCAGCGGGCGATGGCGCGGATTGGTCGGGCCATCCGCCATGTCGGCGCTTGATGGACTTCTGCGCCGCCGGCGCTCGTGGAGTTGGCCAATCGTCAAGCTTGATTCGTAGCGTCGGACCTCCGAGTCCGACGACGAAGCTTCGGTGAAATACTGCGTCCGACTCGGAGGTCCGACGCTACGAAGAGCTTGCCGCAAGCGGCTGCGCGCGCATCTTCGCGCCCTTGAATGGGACAAATGCTCCATCCCGCTGGAGTCTTTGGGTGGCACGGCCGTCCCGGCCGTCAAACGGGCGGGACGCCCGTACTACCCGCGCGAAGTTTCGAGCGTGCCGGGCTACTGGCCGCCTGCGGCCGTTTCGTCGAGCAGCGTCTCCGCGAAGTAACTGCTGCGGACGAACGGCCCGCTCGCGACCGCTTTGAAGCCGAGGCGCTTTGCGATTTGGGAGAGTTCATCGAACTCTTCCGGCGGATAGTAGCGCTCCACCGGCGCGTAACGTTCGCCCGGCCGCAGGTACTGCCCGATGGTGAGCATGTCGCATTCGTGCTCGATCAGGTCGCGCAGCGTCGTGACCAGCTCTTCCCGCGTCTCGCCGAGGCCGACCATGATTCCGCTCTTGGTGAGCATTCCGGGCGCGATGCGTTTAACGGTGCGGAGCACATTCAGCGAGCGGTCGTAGCGGGCCGCCGGCCGCATGCGTTTCTGCTGGCTGGCGACCGTTTCGATGTTGTGGTTGTAGATATTGGGCCGCGCGTCCGTCACGATGCGGATCAAATCGATCTTGCCGTGGAAGTCGGGGACCAGCACCTCGATCGTGGAATTCGGCAGCGTTTCGCGCACCGCTTCCACACAGCGCGAGAAATGCGTCGAACCCTCATCCGGCAGATCGTCCCGCGCCACCGAAGTCAGCACGACGTGCCGCAGCCTCAGATGGGCCGCCGCCTCCGCCACGCGCCGCGGCTCCTGCTCGTCGGGCGGCTCGGGTTTGGCGGTTCCGACGGCGCAGAAGGCGCAGCGTCGGGTACACTCGTCGCCGAGGATCATGAATGTGGCGGTGCCGCGCGTCCAACATTCGGTCAGATTCGGGCAGCGGGCTTCGACGCAGACTGTATTGAGCTTCAACCCGTCGATCAGCCGGCGGGTTTGGAGCATCGCGTCGCCGATCGGCAAGGGCCGCTTGAGCCAATGAGGCAGGCGGCGGCCTGAAGGCGGCTGGTCGGGAAGCACTGGCAGCGATGTTGTTTGCGGCATCCTTTGGTTCCCAAACGGCGGCATTGTAGCAGCGACCGAGCAGAATGCACGATTCGTCCGATAATACAGGCCCGCCATGCGGTTTTTCGACTCGGGGATGATGCGGAAACCGGCGAATCTGCGTACAATCCGCGGCTCACGGTCGGCGGCGCGGCTGGCCGTACACATGACGCGGTTCAGGGGTTATGACGATGCACATCTCGAAAGCGATGAACGCGAAGCTCTGCGAACAGATCTCCAACGAATTCGGCGCGTCGCAAGCCTATCTGGCGATGGCGTGCATGTTCGACGGGCTCGCTCTCAAGGGCCTGGCCAAGCTCTTTCGCAAGCAGACCGACGAGGAGCGCGAGCACGCGCTCAAGATCCTCGATTACGTGCTCGAAGTCGGCGGCGACGTGAAGCTGGCGGCGCTGCCCGCGCCCAAGAGCGATTTCTCGTCGGTAAAAGCGGCGATCGACGCCGCCCACAAGCACGAGCTTCGCGTGACGCAGCAGATCCACGATCTGGTGGCGCTCGCGGACAAGGAGAAGGACTACGCCTCGCGTTCGTTCCTTCAGTGGTTCGTGGACGAGCAGGTCGAGGAAGTGTCCAGCATGGAGCACTTGCTGCGCATCGCGGAGATGGCGGGCGTCAATCTCCTGCAACTCGAATCTTACGTGCGGCACATGTTGGCCCCGAAGGGCTGACCAGGCGAAACGTCAGCGGAGCTGAATCACCTCCGCGCCTGGAACCGCGAAATCCGTCTTGAAGAACTCCGCGTCGTGCAGCGCGGCGGCGGCCGTCCATTTTTCCCGCTCGACGCTCCCCATCAACACGTGTGTCACACCGTGCCGCGTCAACACGGCATGCACCTCCACCGCTGAAGCGTCGCCTGTCAGGGCGGCACGGATTTCCTGAAGCGCGAGCTCCTGAATCGCCGGATCGCGGCCCTGGAACACATGCGTGTCCTGCTCGAGCTCGGCGATCGCGATCTGCCGGTCGATCAGTTGCTGGAGCGTGAGTCGCTCGACGCCCCAATGCGCGAGCACCACGGCCCCGGGCGGCGAGCTTTCGCGCAGGTAGCGAACGGCCGCGGCATCGGATGCGGGCAGCGCCGTCGCGATCCGCGCTAACGGGCCGTCCGGCGAAACGAAACGTCGAGCGGCCGCCAGCGGCGACTGCCAGACTGCGACCGGGCAACCCAGAAACAGTGCGATGGCAAAGACGATGGGCAATGCTCGCCGGGGCGCCCCATCGAGTCGCGGTGGGAAACACCAACCCAGTGGGTTGATCCACGACGGTCGCGTGAGCTCAGACGCAACCAGTCCGGCCCCGCAAACCGCGCCGGCGATCAGGGTCAGCATCGTCACTTTCTGGCCGAAATCGTTGTACGTGAAATGGCTGCGGACCGTGACAAAACCAACGACTGCCAGCCCCGCCGCGATGAGAATCCATCTCGTTCCGGCGTCGCTCCAGATTCGCCGCCACGTCTGCCTGGGAAGCAGGAGCGGAAAGAGCAGCAGCGGACCCAGTTCGAAGAACAGCACCCACGGCAGATCGAGCAGGTTGGCGAGCGGACCGGGAGCGACGAGGCGACCGAGCAAAGCGTGAGACTGGTGCACCGTCCACTCGATCGTCAGTCCCTTTCCGTGTCGCTGCGATGTCTCGATGTAGCCCCGCAGGCTAGGCAGGCTCAGCGCCAGCATTCCGGCTGCGACGAACAATGTTCCTGCCGCGCGCTTTACCCGCGTCGTCAGATCCGCCGAACCGGCCAGCAGTGCCGGCCCGATCAGAATCGCCAGAGCGGGCAGCGCCACCGCGGCGATCCAGATGGTCGATCCGATCAGCGAGGCCCCGAGCAGCGGCCCGAGCCAGAGCCAGCCCCGCCACCAGAACCGCTGCGAGAGCACATATGCGGCCAGAAGTACGATGGTGACGCCCTGCACGTTCTGCGGCGTCCACACCATCTGCGTAAGCAGGCTGTGAATGCGAATGAGCGTATCGGCCCATGCATCGAGCGTGATGACCGGCGATCGAAGGATGAAGGCGACCGGAATGAGGTCGAATCCGCCGACGACGGTCGTCAGAACGAACGCCAGCAGCGCCGGCCCGTCGCCGCCGAAGATTCGCCGTGCAAGCATCGAAGCGAGCCCCGCAGTCGTCAGCGCGATGAGCGCGGCCTGCACGCTGAACGCGAGGCCGATGCTGACCTGCGGGCAAACCGCGCGGACTGTAGCCGGAATGAGATAGAAGTAGTGGTAGTAGTGGGCCGGCTCCCGCGCGCCGTCCGCGAAGAATGGATTTCCAAGCGGGAGCGGATGCCGCTCAAGCGACCACAGTACAGCATGGTGCTTGATGTAGTCGTGAATCGCGGAGGGCGCCTCGCGCTCGCCGCCTGCGCGCGGCCAGTAGGGCCCGATCGCGAATGCGGCGACGAGGATCGCCGCGAGGCCGATCGCGATCTTGCTGCGCGCCTGGGCAAAAAGCCGCACCTGCGGGTGCGATTGTGCGGCAGTTCCCCATAATCGAATGATCAAACCCGCCAGCGTGAGGAGCAACCAGACCGGCAAGAGCAGCCCGTGCGGGTCGTTCGTGAAATGCCAGAGCGGATCGAGCAGCAACGGCGCAACGGCGAGGGAAAACCCGCATGCCAGAATCAGGCGCTGAAGCGAATCACATTCGGCCGCAATGCCCGTCGCAGCAAGCAGCAGCCGACCCGGAACCCATGCCAGAAGCAGCCAAATCGCGGGGACTGACAGCGGCGGAACGCGCGAAACGGCGAGCGCCGCGAGAACCATCGGGAGCGCCCATTCATATC
>JACRLV010000218.1 GCA_016235145.1 Planctomycetota bacterium | reverse complement strand
CGATGTCGCGCGCCAGCAGCGGACGGTCGTCTCGATATAGACGGTACGTCTCACAGTAAGATTGTACACGATCGTTCCGAGCGAGCCGGTCGCCGGGCCGCTCATACCGGCGGCGCGCGCCGGGAGGCATGCCTTCGCGATACTCCGCGTAAGCATGCTCAGGCTGATTACAGCCAGAGGATGCCACGCGCCACGCGCCGATTCCTGAGTCGCCGCATGTGCGGAGGAGAGCATGGCTGCCAACGGACGCAGCCATGCCACAGGATCTCGCGCGGCGCATCGAGGCTGTTACCGGTAATTCCTGACCACCTTCCACGCCCCCCAAAAACGCCGGTCGGCAGGCAGGATGGCGGTGTTCCCGGTAGAATGACTCCTGCCCAATGCCAAACGCCCCGAACATCCGAATCGCCCCCTCGGTCTTGAACGCCGACTTCGGCCGTCTCGCCGACGAGATCGCCAAGGTCGAAAACGCCGGCGCGGACGTGCTGCACCTGGACATCATGGACGGGCATTTCGTCCCGAATCTGTCGTTCGGCGTGCCCGTGGTCGAGTCGATCCGCCGCTGCACGAGCCTCTGGCTCGACGCGCACCTGATGATCTCCGATCCGGCCCGCTACGCCCCGGCCTTCGTCGAAGCGGGCGCGGGCGGAATCACGTTTCACATCGAGGCGGTGCAGCGCCCGCGCGAGGTGGTTCGCCAGATTCGCGACCTGGGCGTGAAAGTCGGCGTCGCGCTCAACCCGTCATGACCGTATGGGCCGGTTTCGGCGGACAGACGTTCATGCACGAATGCCTTGCCAAGATCGAGATGCTGGCGCGGCGGCTCGGGCCGAACCAATGGCTCGAAGTGGACGGCGGCATCAACCTTGAAACCGCTCCGCTCGTCGTGGCCGCGGGCGCGGACACGCTGGTCGCCGGCAGTTCGCTCTATCGTTCGCCGGACGCGGCCGCGATGCTCCAGCAACTGCGAAGCGCGGCCGAGGGCGGTCTCTCCTCTCGTCGGGAGAGTCGGGCATGAAGGTCGCCTTGATACCCTGTGCCGCCAGCGAATGGCGTGACGAAGGGCGTTTGCTGGGGCGGGTCGAGGTTCAGGCGACCGCGGCCGGCGAGCAGGCGGTCGCCGGCTGGATCCAGCGCTTGGCGCCGCTCGGGATTCCGGTCGTTTTTCACTCGCCGGACGAGCTTGCGACGCGAACGGCCAAGCTCATCGCCAAGGCGCTCAAGGTCCGCACACGCAAGCTGGCGGACATCGCCGAGGTCGATGTCGGGCTCTGGGCGGGATTGACCGAAGAGGAATTGAAAAAGCGCTACGCCTCGACCCATCACGAACTGTGCGAGTCGCCGCTGCACGTTTGTCCGCCCGATGGCGAAGAGATGGCGGCCGCCGAGCAGCGCCTGACGGCGGCGGTGCATAAGCTGATTCGCAAGAACGAGGCTGCCGCTTTGGCACTGGTGGCGAGGCCGCTTTCGCTGGCGATCACGCGGTGGGCTCTGGAGCAGAGCGACGAATCCGCGATCTGGCACCACGCCCAGGAAATCAACGAACCCGTCATCATCGAACTCGACGACACGGCGACACGTGACAATTCCGCGACCTGAAGAAATCAGCCCATCCCAGGCCGTGATCGGTCGGCAGCGCCTCGGACGGCGCGGCGCCATCGCGCTCGGGATCATTCTGTTGGTTTGCGCGGCGCAGCAGGCCGCAATACTGACGGACGCCTGGCGGCAGAATCCGCTCGCCGCCGATCCGATCCTCGACGCGCGCGTCTATTGGGATCGCGCCGCGGAGATCGCCGCCGGCAAGCTCTCCGAAACCACTCCCTACATGGGCGCGCCGCTCTACTCGTATTTCCTCGGCGCGATTCGCGCCCTGGGTGGAGGTTTGCTGGCGGCGTACGTGGTTCAGGCGGGGCTGCATCTGGCGACCATTGCGCTGCTGGGGGTCTTCGCCGCGCGGCGGTTCACTCCGCTCGCCGGGCTTTTGGCGGCTTGCGCCTACGGGTTGCTCACGGAGGCGGCGTTCTATCCCGGCCGCATCGTGACCTGCACCCTTCAGGCGTTTCTGGTGTGCGTCACCTACGCCGCGATCGTGCGGGCGCAGGAGCGGAGTTCCTGGGCCTGGTGGCCGGCGTCCGGATTGGCGGCGGGAGCGGCGGCGGCGGCGAATCCGCCGATGCTCCTGGCGATCGTCCTGCTTGCCGCGTGGATCGTGCTTCGAAAGCGGCCGGCGATGGCGAGCGTGCGCGAAGCGGTCGGCTTTGGGCTCGGCGCGGCGGCGGCGATCGCCCCTTTCACGATCCACAACTACCGGGTCGCCGGCGAATTGATTCCGATCAGCGCGCAGGCCGGCGTCACATTCGCGCAGGGCAACAGTCCCGGTGCGATCGGAATCTACAACGTTCTCCCCGGCGTCTCGCGCGACCGCCGCGAGCAGAACCTCGACGTACTGCGGATCGCGCGGCGCGAGACGACGGCCGACTGCGGCTGGAACGGGGCGAGCCGGCACTTCTTCAATCGCGGCTGGGCGTATCTGCGCGAGAACCCGGCGGACGCAATGCGGCTTTGGGGCCGCAAGCTGATGTGGTTCCTGTCGAGCGGCACCTATGGCGACATTTACCTGCCGACGGTCGAGCGGGCGGAAGGGGTCGCGCGGGCGTTGTGGCTTGCACCGGCGCCGCTGCCGTGGATCGCATGGCCCGCCGTCGTGGTTGCGCTGTGGTGGCTGTGGCGGGCGCGGACGTTCGGGCCGGAGGCGCTGCTGGCGCTCGTGCCACTGGTGGTGGTCGTGCTGTTCTTTTATTCGCCGCGCTATCGATTCCCGGCGGCGCCGATGCTGGCGCTGGGGTTCGCGGTCGCGATCACCACGCTGCTGCAATGGCGCGCGCGGAAAGTCGCCGCGCTGTTGATCGGCATCGTGACGCTGGGCGGCCCGCTGCTGGCTCACGTCGTCACGAGCCTGCCGGGGCCGCTGCACGACACGGTCGATTCGTGGCGGGCGCCGGTGCTTCAGAAGCTGGCGCTGCTGGCGAACGAAAAGAACAACCCGCGCGCGGCCGAGGCATACGCACGCCGATCGCTTGCGCTCGAGCCCAACGACGCGCTGACGCACCACATTCTCGCCCAGAGCCTTGAAGCGGCGAAAGACCTGGACGGGGCCGCGCTGGAGTATCGCGCCGCCATCGAGCGCGATAAGCACCTGCTCGCCGCCCGCTATCGTCTGGGCGAAATCCTGATGCGCCGCGGACGGGCCGACGCCGGTCTGGCGGAGTTTCAGAACGCGGTCGCGATTGCGCCGAACGATCCGGAGCCTCATGCCCGCCTCGCGCCAGCGCTCGGCGCGTTGGGGCGAATGGCGGAAGCGGATGAAGAGGTAAACAAGGCGATCGAGCTGGCGCAGCAGCAGGGCCAATCCGCCGTCGCCGATGGTTATCGAACCTGGTGGGCGGATTTGAAGTCCAAGGCCGCGAGAAAATCGCCGTAGTTCATCGGTTCACGCCGCTCAGGCGTCGCCGGACGCCCCGCCGCGTCGTACAATACTGCCTGAAAGGGAGCGTTAAGATGGCCGAGACGCCGACGCAGACTCGCAAGAACGTGGACATTCCCGAGGGACTCTGGATTGCGTGCACGAAGTGCTCGCAGATGCTCTACCGCCGCAATCTGGAGGAAGAGCTGCACGTCTGCTACGAATGCGGCCACCACTACCGCATCGACGCCCGCACGCGCATCAAGCAGCTCGTCGATCCGGGGACGTTTGAAGAATTTCTCCCCAGCCTCGAATCGAGCGACCCGCTCGAATTCACGGACCGCATTTCTTACAAGGAGCGGCTCGCCGGCGTGAAGAAGGAGTCCGGCGAGAGCGAGGCGATCCTCGTCGGCAAAGCGTTCATCAAGGGCCGCGGCGTCATCCTCGGCGTGATGAACCCGTTTTTCATCATGGGATCGATGGGCAGCGTGGTCGGCGAGAAGGTCTCGGCCGCGGCGGAGCGGGCCGTAAAGGACGACCTGCCGCTGATCATGGTCACGTGCAGCGGCGGCGCCCGCATGATGGAAGGCATGGTCAGCCTGGTGCAGATGGCCAAGACCAGCGCCGCGATCGCCAGGCTCGACGAGGCCGGCGGGCTGTACATCGTCGTGATGACCGACCCGACGACGGCGGGCGTGGCGGCGAGCTTCGCATTTCTTGGAGACTTCACGCTGGCCGAGCCGGGCGCGTTGATCGGTTTCGCCGGACCGCGCGTCATCGCCAACACGATCAAGGCCGTGCTGCCGGAGGGCTTCCAACGGGCGGAATTCATGCTCGAACACGGCTACGTCGACCGCATCGTGCACCGCAAGGATCTGCGCAGCGAGATCGCGCGGCTGATCGACTACGCCAACAAATAGCCGCGCTGCGGTTCAGTCGTCGCCGTCTTTCTGCGGGCCGTCATCCGGCTTGTACTCCTGCTCGATCCATTCGCGGGTCGGCCTGAACATCTCCACCATGCGACTCATTTGCGGATGAAACGCCCGGAAATGGCCGTACTTGATCGAGAGTTCCTGCATCGCCGTCGCGGCATCCTCCTTCAATGCGATCATGCGCCAGAGGCCGGCCGCCATGCCGCTGCGGTCCGCTCCTGACTTGCAGTGAATCAGCAGCGGCTCGTTGGACGGGTCGGAGAAAAGCTCGAACAGCGCCAGCAGGTTCTCGCGCGAGGGCATGGCTGAAGCGCTGAGGCGGATGTTCACGAGCTTGACGCCGGCCTTCTCGCAGGCCGTCTTCTCGCGCTGATACCAGAGCTCCTTCTCGTTTTCGCCGCGCAGATTCACCATGGTGCGGACGTGCTTGTCGCGAATCACGCGCTCGAGCGTTTCAGGCGTCGGCTGGGCGCTGCGATAGGCGCGGCCTTCGCAGATCACGTGAAAATTCGCCGTCGGCGGGAACTCGGCCGCCGCGGCGCGCGACGATGCAGGCGGCCTGGCGGTCGGCGCGGAGGTCGGGCCGCCGGCAGCCGCCGATGCGGGTTGCGAGCTTGTCTGGCTCGGAAATAGAGCGTTCTGAGAAATGCTCCGCTGTGCCACTGCTGTGTCAGCAGTGGCGTCTTGCGGAAAATCACTGCTCACAGAGCAGTGGCACCACGAAATGCTCCGGTGTGCCACTGCTGTGTCAGCAGTGGTTCCTG
>JACRLV010000217.1 GCA_016235145.1 Planctomycetota bacterium | reverse complement strand
CGGCGGAAAGATCTGGTTCACGCCCGGGATGCGCAGGCTCGGGCTCAATTTCGACGCGGCGGCCTGCATTCGCCGGGCGAGCTTTCTCGGCTCGCGGCGGGCCACTTTTCGCCAGATCCAGCCGGAGGCCTCATCGACCAACGAACCGCCGTTCATCTCGGGCGCGTGCTTGAGCCAATCGAGGCCGCGATTGACGTATCGGGAGCAGTCCGTACCGCCCGCGTCGCGCAGCACGAGCAGGGCCATCGGACCCATCGCGTCCTGATGAACCGCGTAGACCGGATAGCCTTCCAGCGCGTCGCCGGTGCGATAGTCGTAATGCCACCACCATTGTCCCGCGGCGCCCATGCGATCGCAGATCACCGCGGCGCAGCGGTTGGCTGCGTTGAGGGCGACGGCGATGTCCTTGAGCGCGGCGAGTTTGGAAAGCGCGTAGATCGGGTAGACCTGGTCGGCGAAGCAGGCGACGTGCGCGCGGGCGCCGGTGTTGCGATCGCCGAGAACGTGCGGAAAGACGCCGGACGCGTCGACAACTGCGTCGAGCAGCGCTTTGGCGGCTTGGTCGCGCACCGCCGTTGCGCGCTGGTGCTCTCGCGACAGGCACGCCGCGGTCAGCACCCAGGACGCTTCGACCGTCATCGGCGCGGGCGTCGCTTCCCACAACTGGCACATTCGCTCGAGCGCCCGGTCCGCGGCCGGATGATCAAGCCGCTTGGCCGCCCAGCAGATTAGAGCCGCGTCGCCCAGGTTCGTGTCGTTGGCCACGCCGTCGAGCAGCGCGCCGCACACGTCCTGCGGCGAGGCGCCGTGCAAGGCGCGGCGGGCGTCGCTTTCCGATTCGGTCGCAAGGCCGATCAGCGCGATCGCGGTGTAGCGACGGCTGACGCCTTCGAGTTGCTCGCTTTTTCCGTTGCGGCGCACGCGGAAGGCGAAGAGGCGCTGCTCCGGCAGGTACAGCCGGGCCAGCGCGGGGATGGACATGGCGCGCATCTGCGCGACGAATGCCGAGTGGTCTGTTGATTGCATCTTCAGGGCCTCTGTTCAATCGAGTCTGCGTCGATTCGCGTTCACGCGACGGATGTTCTCGCCGCCGCATTTCGATTCCGTTCCGTCAGGACGCCATCGCGTTTCGGCAGAATGGATAAGACACCACGTCCGCCGATCGGCTGCGGCGGCGGCCGCGGCTCGCCTTGCGCGGGTCGGAGATCATCCATTCGAGCGGCACGCTCCAGCGCCCGCCGCACGTCAGCACGGTCGCGATCAGGATTTTGATATCAAGCCACGGCGAGACGTTCTTGACATAGAGCAGGTCGTAGAAGATCCACTGGTGAAAGTCGCCGCCGTCGCGATCCTTGCGGCAGATTTGCCACAGGCCGGTGATTCCCGGCCGGACGGAAAGCCGCGCGAGCCGCCAGGGCACGCAGATTTGATTTTCGCGAAAAGGCGAAGGCCGCGGGCCGATCAGGCTCATCTGGCCGCGCAGAACGTTCCATAGCTGCGGCAATTCGTCAAGGTTGGACGCGCGCAGGAAGTCGCCGATGCGCGTGACGCGCGGGTCGCGGCTCAATTTGAACTGCGGGCCGTCGACGGCGTTCTGGGCGTACAGGGCGCGCTGCAACAGATGCGCGTTGTGCACCATGGTGCGGAATTTCCAGCAGCGGAAGAGCTTTCCGCCCAACCCCTCGCGCTCGTGGCCGACCGGCAGGCTGCCGCGCGACTCCACCCTGACCACAAGCCCGACGACCAGCAGCACCGGAGCGAGGATGATCAGGCCGATCGCGGCAAGCAGGGCGTCGATCGCGCGTTTGAACGCGACGTATACGTGGTGCCGTCGCGCTTCAGCGGCGCTTTCCGAAACCGTCGCGGGCGAGCCGTCCGGCGCATCGACAGTGCGGGTCCAGCAGGCGTGCGAATCGGCGGCGGCCTTTCCGTCAGCGCGCTCGGCGCCGCCGGCCAGGACGAGCGAGCGCAACACGTCCGTTCCGCGAGCCACACGCGCCTGCGGGAGAACGACGCTCTGAGCGAGCGTCGCGCCGGCCGCCACCTGCGCGTCGCGCCCAATGATCGCCGGCCCGATGACGGTCGCGTGTTCCTCGATCCGCGCGCCTTCGTGGACGAGCACCGGACCGACCAGTCTGGCGGTCGGGTGGACTGAGCACCCGGCGGAGCTCGGTCGCGTTTCTTCTGCTCCAGCCGCCGCGGCTCGCAGCACGCTCGTTTCGCACGCATGCAGATAGCCGTGCAATTCAGCCAGGTCGCCGACTTCCGCGTCGAGCGGACGATCGTTGCCGGGCGCGCCCGCGTCAGCCAGGCGGCTGCGAAGCGAAAGCAGATCGTCGAACGGACCGCCCTCCACTCTGTGCAGCACCGCCGCCGTTGCGAGCGTACACACCACGCCGCCCGTCTTCAGCCACGTTACGCCGTCGTAGAAACGCTGAATGCGGCAAATGGATCCGTGCGCATCGAGTTGGGCGTATTCGCGCGTCCCATTCGGGCTGCGGTCGAGCTCCACCAGGTGCTGGACCCAGCCGGTGCGGCGCGCCTTGATGAGCAGTTCTTCGATCGCCAGCCCTTCGGTGGGGAAATGCCGCGGATTCCAGAACAGCAGCCAATCGGACAATTCGAAGCCGCTCAAGATTCGGTCAGGCGGCTCGACATCGACGACATGCAGTTGCCGGCCCGCGGCTGCCGCGAGCGCATCGGCGTACCCCGGCTGCCGCGCAAACGGCGACAGCACGATCGGCCAGTGGCCGCCGACTTGCTGCAATTTCTCGCACGCAACCGACAAAACGGTGCCGCGCCCCAGGGGAAGTTGAAGCAGCGAGCCGGTCGTCCCTTCCAGGTAGGACGGCCGCGAGTCGATCAGCACCGGCGCGAACATCATGACGGGCTCCCCTGCGCGGGAAGCGGAAGCGCCTTCTCGCCGCCGGCGAGCGCGTAATAGCGCGAGTAGTACGAGCTGCCGTAGCGGCGGTTGCGCGATGCTCCAAACACGACGGTTCCGAGCAGCTCGCCGCCGGTCGCCCGCAGGTTTGCGAGCGCGTCTTCGACCTCCGAGCGGCGGCAGCGTTCCTCGCGAACCACGAAGACCGCGCCGTCGAGCTGGCGGGCGAGGATCGAAGCATCGGCCACCGGCAGGACCGGCGGCGCATCGAACAGGATGACGTCGTAATCGCGACGCCAGCTTTCCAACCGGCGGCTGAAGACGCCGTTCGCGAGCGGCTCGGTTTCGGCGGGAGACTGGATCGGCTCGCTGGACGGCAGCACGTGCAACATGCTCGACATGCTCTGGATCGCCCGCGCGGCATCGGATGCGCCGCCGCGCAACAGCGCGAGCAGACCCGGGCCGCCGGTCAGGCCGAGCCGGCGGGCCACGGAGGGTCTGCGCAGATCGGCATCAACCAGCAGGACGCGTTTTCCGCAGGCGGCGAGGCTGCGGGCCATCGCGATCGCGAGCGTCGTCTTTCCAACTTCGGGCCCGGCGCTGGTAATCAGGAGCGCCTGCCCGGTCGCGCCGTGCAGGCGTTGCAGAAGGGCCGTCCGCACCACGCGAACCGCCTCGTTTTGAAGCGCACGGGCCTCCGGCAGGGCGTTTTCCGCATTCGCCGCCCAGGGGACGTAACCCAGGAACGGCGAGTCCGTACCGGATGCGATCTCGTCTGCGTCGCTGACGACGGGATTGAGGCTCGCGCGGAGGAACGCGGCCAGTACGCCGGCCACGATGCCGGCCAGTCCGACCATGCCCAGGTACATGTTTCTCTTGGTCGTGTTCGACGGTACGGTCGGAGCAAAAGCGCGAGACTGAATGTTGATCGAACCGGGAGCGCCCGCCTCGACCTGGCGCTGGATCATCTTCGCCTGGATGTCCTGGAGCACGGCGCCCTTGCGGCGGAGTTCGTCGCGCTGTTCGTCGAGCATTGCGATCAGCTCGCCGAGATTGTGAACGTCCTGCCGCTGGCCGGCGATGGCGTCCGCAAGCAAGGTCTGCTGCCGCGAAATGTCCGTCAGTTGGGCGCGGATCGTGGCCGGCGTCATGCGCGCGTTCGATGGATCCGCGGCCAGGACCGCGGCCCGCGGGTGCTCGTCGAGGTATTTTTCCCGGTCCCGCAGGTCGCGCTCGCGGCTTTCGACGCGGCGCTGTGCAATCTCGACTTTGGGATTGCGATCCGTCAGTCCGAGCGTGTGCAACGCGTCGAGTTCTTCGCGTGCGGTCCGCAGGGCCTCGTCGAGCCGCCGCCATTTCTCGTCATCTTCGTAGCGGCCGGAGGCCTGGGCCGGCTGCGACGCGGCCGGTCCGCCGTCAGGAGGATTCGTGCCTTCGAGGTCGGCCAGGCGCATCTCCAGCAGCTTTCGAGTGCGGGCCAGGTCTTCGAGTTGAGTTTCCTTCGCCCGCAAATCGGTCGTGGCCTGGGTGAAGAGAGCATCCGGCGATCCGCCCTGGAGCGAAGCCGTGAGCGTCCGGATCGTCTCCGCGACGCCTTTCTTCTCCGTCTCGAATTGCTCGGCCTTGTCCTGAAGCTGGTGGGAGACCTGCGACGCGGTCGCACGCGCCAGGCGCTCGACGTTTTCGTGGTACTCATCCAGCACGGCGTTCAGGATCAGCGCCGACTCCTCCGCGTTTCCCGCGACAAAGCTGACTTCGATCACGTTCGTACCGGAGCGCGGGCGAACGTCGAGCGCGTCGAGCATGCGCTCCAGCCGCGACAACTTCGCTCCCGACCATGAAGATTCCTCCGTCGAGTACCAGGAGGTTCCCTTGACGGACGGCTGCTCGAGCACGCGGTTGAGGACTGTCGCGTTGCGGACCGCGGACGCCTGCGAGTTGAAGAACTGTATGTAGTTCGGAATCCCGCCGTTTTCCGGCGTGTTGTAGACGATCTGCGGAATGATCGGGCTGACGTAGATCTCGCCGACTGCCCGGTAGAGCGGCGAATGGTTGAACCAGATCGCAAGCCCGGCGGGCACGGCGATCAAAACCGCCACGATCAGAATGGTCCAACGGTAGCGCAGCACGGCGCCGGGGGAGACCGCTGGCGCGGACATGCGCCGTCCGGTTGGCCGCGGAGCGGGACCGGCCGACGCGTGCTGTGCGTCGAACGGATCGACTTCGATGACCACTTCGCCCGTTCGCGCGGTGCGCGCGGGCGCCGTCTGCTGACTCGATTGGATTCGTCTTTCGATGGCCAAGGCAAGCTCCCGTCAGCCGAGGGCTGGTGCTTTTGGACGCGAAGCGGTTCGCGCGGCAGTGCGTTCGCCGGGTGATCCGGAAACGGGCTGCCCGGTCGCGAGGTCCCAGATTCTTGAGCTGCCGCCGTGATGACTGGCGCCGGGGTCGCTCGGAGCAACCGTCGATTCGCGCGCGCGAGGCGTCAGGAGGGCGCCGTAATAGCGGGCGGCCGGTTCGAGGCTGACGCCGCTGGTCACAATGCAGTTATCCAGATACGCATCCGGTCCGAAGCGGCAGGAATTCCACACAACCGTGCGGCAGAGTGTCGAGCGAAGGCCGACGTTGCAGTCATTTCCGAGCACGAGCGGCCCGACCAGCACGGCTTCGTCCTCGATGTCGGTGCGCGGGCCGATCAACATCGGTCCCAGCAGCCGCGCCCGGCTCGACACGGACGCGCTGCTGTGAACCAGCGCCTGTCCGCGCCGCCGGTAGCCGCGCGGCTCGCCGCCTTCCGTGACATACTGCGAAAGCAGCCGCTCAGTGGCCGCCAGGTAGCTCGATGCGTCGGTGATGCGCGGCAGTGCTTCGGAAACGACGAACGGCCGGATCTTCGCGCCGCAGCGATGGAGCCGCGGAATCAGAACTTCCTTGGCGTCCTGGTAGCCGGTGAGCGGAATGTCGTCGAACGCCGACCGCTCGAATACGTAGACGCCCACGGGAACGAGTTGCTCGCCCTCGCCCGCTCCGGGTTCGGCCCCGACCGCGACCGTCGCGATAGCGCCGGCGGTCCGATGCGAATTCAGCATCGCCGCAAGATCGAAACGCGGCAGGATCGTGCCCTCGACCACGACGAAGCGGTCGCCGTCGGTCAGCGACGCGGCGTCGCGCATGCAGCCGGCGGGGCCGCGCGGCGTCATGTCGTCGTAGTAGGTCAGGTCGACGCGCAGCTTCGCGCCGTCGTCGAGCACGGTCCGGACCTGCGGCGAAGCGCTGTTCGCGCAGACGATGATCGAGCCGACGCCGCCGTCGCGCAGCCACTCGATCACGTGAGCGATCAACGGCGTGCCGATAACGGGCAGCAGGACGCGCGGCATGATCTCATCGAGACAGGACTCACCCCAAGGATGAACTCCCGCAGGAATGATTCCGCGCACCCGGTCTTCGTTGTTGGGCGCCATGTTCGCGCCGTTCCCCCAGAAAAACTATGCAACCGACGCGGCCGCCGGCACGCCCGAAGCGTGACCGGCAAGTCCGCCCTTCTCGGCGCCGCCCGGCAAGAGCATGATCTCTGTGAATAGCCGGAGCCTGCCCTCTCCCCTGCATCGACCGACCACGGTGGTGATCGGCGTCTTGCGGTGATAGCCCCTGCTGATCCAGCCGATTATCGGGTCCTCGCCGCCGGTCACGAGCGCCAACTCCAGCCGCGGGTCCAATCGAAGCTCGATCCGTCCGTCGCCGGCATCGACGACCACGGAGCGCTCTCCGCTGCGCGACACGCGCAGCCCCTCCCCAATATGGAAATGAATGCTGATGTCGTGCGCGCCGCGGGCGTCAATCTCATCGGAGATCGTGAGCAGCCTGCGACGGCCCGACAGGGTCATCGTCCGGCGGTGCGTTACCGGATCGCTCAGGCGCTGATAACCATCGTGCTCGGCGACGATGCAACCGCCGTCGGCCGTTAGCGAGAGGTCGATCAGACGGACATTCGCCCGCTTGCCCCAGAGGAACAGGCCGAGCATTTCGGATTGGTCGAGGTCGTCGACCATGATCGTGTTATGGGCGCGCGTTCCGCGGAAGTACTGCCGCCATTGCGGATACGTGAAGTAGTCGTACGTTCCCGGGTCGACGAAAACGTCCTTGCCGAATGCGCGCAGCGTGAAACTCAGCGCGTCCGCATGGCCGTGGGCCGCCAGCGCCCCGTAGCCCAGTTCGCCGCAGTCGAACAACAGAGAGGCTTGGTTGCGCGAATCGGAATCCGCGTTCGCCAGCAGAACGTACCCGCTCTCGGCGAACTGGCGCGAACGCACAGGCGCTGTCGCACCGTGAAAGCCCGCGAGTTCCGGGGCGCTGCCGAACGCGGCGCGAGGCAGCCAATGGGACAACTCGCCGTCGCGCGCGTGCAGATCGCCGCCGAAAACCGCGACCCATTCGAGAATCGTCCGGCAGGCGCGCGGGCTGCCGTTCAGATCAAGCGCGTAACCGTCGTCCGCATCGCCGTAAAGTGCGAGCGGATTGCCTTGCGGGCACATCGATTCGAGGAATTCGGCCATGGCGCGCATCCGCCGCCAGAAGCTCGGCCGAAAGGAGTCTCCGGTCGCCGAGCCGGCGGAGCCGGCCGCGAGCAGCAACCCCATCACAAACATCTGATAGCCCAGCGCCTGCTCGCGTGTTCCGCCGTCGTCGTGCGTCTGAGATTCGATTTCGCGTTCCAGGATCGACTTCGCTTCCGCTGCCAGAGTCCGGCGATTCGGCAAGCCCGTGAAGTACGAGGCCGCGACGAAGACGCCGGCCGCTTCGCCGATCAAGTGGTTGTTGGCGGACGAGCCGGCCGAGTACTTGCGGCGGATTTCCCAGACGTGCAGCTCGACGCTGCGGAGGATTCGCCGCTGCAACTCGCGGCCCACGACCCGCGCGGGGCCGATCAGGTCGAGAACCCAGACCCAGTTGATCAGGCGGATGGCCAGCTCCAGCCCGCTGCGCCAGTTCATCCCCAGGCCGAACGGGCAAGCGTCCAGCCAGCTTTCGAGTTGTGCTGCGACGGTCTTGGCGTAGCGCACGTCGCCGGTCGCGCGGTAGGCGCGCCCGAGCACGACGAGCTGGTGATGCCGATTCGGCTCCCACACGAATTTGCAGTCGCCGTTCCGCCGCACGTCGCGGTAATCGACGCCGGGCGCGAAAAGCAGCGGGGCCCGCACGGCGTTTTTCACGTCGCGGTTCCAGTCGATGGAAGTTCCCATCGAAACATCAGTCTGATCGAAGAAGCTCAAGCGGTTGCCGCAGAGCCGATCCGCGCATTCGCGGAGCCGCAGGACCCACTGGGCTTCGCAAGATTCGGGTGGCGCAGCCGACCAAGCCCCCGGCGCGACTTCCGCGATCCGAAACTCCGGCCCGCGGGCCTCGAATTCGTCCGCCCAGGCGCACTGGTCCGCGGACGCACGAATCGCGGGAAAGCGAATTCGATCGACCGCGTCGCGCGCCACGGACCGTACCCGCCAGACAAGCTCTCCCGGCGACATGGCCCGCAGCCGGCGTAGATACCAGGTCAGACTTTGCAAGACGCCGCCTCCCTGGAACCTGGAAAACGCCGGCGGCGCAATGCCAGACCGATCGTGACGCAAGCCAGTCCCAGCGCGATCCCGAGAATGTGCAGCCACGCGCGATGGGGAGTTGGCACGATCGCGATCCAATCCGCACCCGCCGCCAGGCCGACGACCGTCGCGCCGGCGATCGCCAGCAGATCGATGCCGAGGAATATTGCCGTGATGGCGATCAGTGCGCCGAGGCCGGCGCCGACAACCTGATAAATGCCGAAGCCGCTCGTCAGGGAGAAGTTCCAAAGCAGTCCGACCGTTCCGGCGGATGCGACGATGGCGCCCGCGACCAGCAGAATGGAGCCGATGTTCGGCCGTTGGCGGATTTCCGAAACCGGAAAGGCTGCACTAACGTGTCGCGGGGCGCATTTGACGCAAAAGCGTTCGATAATCTGCTGTCCGCCGGCGTATCCGGTGAGAACGAACACGCGCGCGGGGTCAGCGCACGCGCCGCACGCTTGATTGGACGGTTGGGACGCCCCCTCCGTTTCGTCGGCGGTACCGAGCTGTGGGCCGATCATGGATATCATCTGGATGGACTCCGTCCCCGTCGGGCGCAGGTCGCCGTAGCCGCAAGTGCTTATCGATTCGATCGTTACGTTGGCCCCTGCCGCGAACAGGTCCGAATGGACGCGATCGGCGTGCAGGGCGCATCCGTTTGTTTGATCGGTTGACGATCAGTGCGCGGCAAACACCGGACGGATTTCAATGCGTGGTGCTCGCGTGGTCGGGAGGCATTCTTTGCGCCCCGCGCTGCGAGGCGCCAAACACGGCTTGGGAGGGCCGGTATGGGGTGGTGCGTAAGCGCGTCGCGGTCGTGGTCACCAGCCGCGTTGACGCCTTTGCCCGCGAAGGTCCGTCATTGCTGCGTGGACGGGCGCGGTGATGTCGGTACGTCCGGTGCGGCCCTTTGAGTGGGAGAACTCTCGGAAGGCTCGGCGGCCACGCCGTGGGTCGTGCGGACCAGCTCGGCGACGTTGCGGGCTTCCATTTTCGCCATCATGTGTCCGCGATGCACTTCGATGGTCTTTTCGCTCACGCCCAGGGCCTGCGCAATCTCCTTGTTCTGTTTTCCGAGGATGACCTGGTCGAAGACGGAGCGCTCGCGCGCCGTCAGGCGCGCCAATCGGCCCTTCACGGTCTGCTGATGTTCGCGTTGGGTCCGCCGGGCCTGGTTTTGCGAGATGGCGTCATGAATGCGATCGATCAGAATCTGGTCGCTGAAGGGTTTTTCGATGAAGCAGTGGGCGCCGTTGGACAGAGCGCGCACGGCCATCGGCACGTCGGCGTAACCCGTTATGATGATGATGGGCAGCACGCACTGGTTTTGCGCCAGCCAGGATTGGAGTTCCAGTCCGCCCATGCCGGGCATGCGGATATCGAGCACCACGCAGCCGGGCCGATCCAGCTCGACTCGGTCGAGGAAATCCTGGGCCGACTCAAAGGTCTCGACCGGCAAGCCGACCGATTCGATCAGCCAGCGCAGGGAGTTTCGGACCTCCAGTTCATCGTCGATGATGAAAACAGTGGGTGATCGCGTTCCCTGATCAGTCATTCTCTGGTCTCCGTCTTGACCATCGGCAGGCAGATTTCAGCTATGCACCCGTCGTCCGAGCTCCGCAGAACGATGGTTCCGCCATGCGCGGAGACGATTTCCCGGCAGATCGGCAGACCCAGCCCCAGGCCGGTCTGCTTGCTCGTTACGAACGGCTCGAACGCGGTCTCCGCAAGTGCGGGCGACAAGCCCGGACCGTTGTCGCGCACCCTTAGACACACAAAATCGCCGCGCGCGGGTTGAGCGTCAATGCGGATCCACCTTCCGTCGCGCTCGGTCTCACGAAGCGCATCGATGGCGTTGCGGATCAGATTCAGGATCGCCTGCTCCAACTGGACGAAATCCCCGTGGACAATCGCGAGCCGATCGTCGCACTCCACGCCGATTTCGATGCCGAGCTGCTCCGATTCATAAGCCACCAGCTCAACCGCCTCCTCAATCACCTGCCTGACCTGCACGTCGGCCTGATGGAAATCCCGCTTCTTGGCGAATTCCCGCATCCGCCGGATGATCGCTGCGGCGTGGTCGGATTGCTGGCGGACGATCTCCAGGACGCGCACCAGCTCGCCGGGAGCGATTGTTCCGGCCTGCAAGCGGAGCAGGCAGCCCTGCACGTAGTTGGAGATCGCCGCGAGCGGCTGATTGACCTGATGGGCCAGTTGGGCCGCAACCTGGTTGACCACCGCGACGCGGCCCAGGTGCGTCAATTCCTCGAGCCGTCGGCGGGCGAGCGCCTCCGCGCGGCTGCGCTCGGCGATTTCATGCTCCAGTCGCTTGGTCAGTGTGGAGAGTTCGCTCGTGCGCTGCTGCACGCGGTCTTCGAGCTCGTCCCGGTTGTGCCGCAGTTCCAGCTCGATTTCCACTTGCCGAGTGCGATCGACCGCGACGCCCAGAAGAAATGAACACGTGCCGTCACTCGCGATCAGCGGCCGTTTCCACGTTTCCCACCAGCGCACCAGTCCGGTCGCGTCGGTAAGCCGTTCGTGCGTACTGTGGATTTCGCGGAAACGGTTGAATACTTCCAGATCGACCTGACGCACCGCGGCGACATCCGACTGATCGGCAGCCAGCTCCGCGTCGGTTTTTCCGACGATCTCCGCTGCCGGCAAGCCGAAGACATCCGCTGTGGCCTGATTGGCGAAAACGTACCGACCCGACCGGTCCTTTACGAAGATCGGAGTGGGATCGGCCTCGATGATGCCGCGCAGAAACTCCTTCGTCTCGGCAAATGCAAGCGGTCCGGCCCCGGCTTGCGCCGGTGCTTCGGCGTCCACCGCATCATTACTATTCTGCG
>JACRLV010000166.1 GCA_016235145.1 Planctomycetota bacterium | reverse complement strand
AAAACGTGCCGCGCGACCGTTCTCGCGGCGGTCTCCCCACCGATCTGGCAGGTAGGACCCCTTGGCCGTCACGTCACGTCCCTTCTTCGAACGGGTCAAAGCCCGCCGCCCGCAGCTTCGGCGCGAGCATCTTCAGGCGGTGGCGGACGGCCCCTTCGGTCACACCCAGGCGTCGTGCCGTCTCGCTGACATTGCCTTTGCACTTGATGTACAGCTTGCACAGCGCCCGACTGTCCTCGTTGTCGATGAACTCGAAGACGTCCTCTGGCGGCTCGAAGGTGGCCTCTGCCGTCCGATCCTCGATCAGTAGTTGCTCCAGACCACGCTCGTACCGCTCCTTGAGCGAGAAGGCTTCGAGGGCTGCTTCACGGTCGTCATCGTCGCCCGTCTTCGGCGTTACGACCTGCTCGGATCGGCCGGCGTGCTGCACTTCAAGGGCGACGAACTTCATGACGGCCCGCTGCACGATCGTGTAGATCAGCGTCTTGGGCGATGCCCCCCGCGCGGGGTCGTACTTGGGCGGCTTGCTCATCAGGTGCAACAGCGCGTGCTGCACTACATCATCGAACTCGACGTACTTCGGACACCGCTTCTGGGCTTCGATCAGCGCGACCGCCCTCGCGTAGTCGAGCAGGTCCTGCGTTAGTTCGAGTTCCTGTGGTGAAGGGGTCATTCAGACCTCCTCGCCGTGCTCGAGCCGCTCCCTGACGTCGTCCGCCAACGTGAAGGTGATGAACGCCGGATGGCCGTCGATCCCGCCCCGAGGCGGCGCTCGGTGCATGACGAAATACTGGTCATCGTCGGGGACCTGCTGGCCGTACTTCTGCGTCTCGCGCTCGGCCGCCTCGCGCAGGGGCCGCAGGAAATTGGCATATCGGCACCCGAGCGTCTGGCACATCGCCGCGTACGGGACGAAGACTTCGCATTGTTCAAAGTGCTCGGCGGCGGCATCGATGTCGGCCTGAGCCCAGGCGTCCGGCGAGGCGGGCGTTACGACGCCGTTCTTGATGAGCATTTCCAGCATCGCCGGCCGGCAGTCGTAGCCCCGCGACCGCAGGTGGTTCGACGCGGTGACGAGCGTCATGGGAAACATCCCCCGCCGCTCCATCTCGGCCGCCTCGTGAAAGGCCCGGTCCGCGCCGGCGGCCGGCTTGAGCTTGAGGTCCACGAATTCGTCGAAAGTCAGCCCGATACGCTCCATGATCATTCTCCTTGCTGGTTGCGCTGCGGGGCTTCCGTCGGCCCCTCATCAACTTCTTTC
This sequence comes from Planctomycetota bacterium, assembly GCA_016235145.1. Classification (GTDB taxonomy): domain Bacteria; phylum Planctomycetota; class Phycisphaerae; order UBA1845; family Fen-1342; genus JACRLV01. The sequence continues at coordinate 16,765 of JACRLV010000166.1, read as the reverse complement.
CGGCGGAAGGGCCGATTCGTAATGCCGGTCCGAAGAATTCTCACGGCCGAACCCCGACGCAGCGATAAGTCATGAAGCCGCCTTGCCTTACGGCGCGACGTTGAGGGCATAGCGTGCCCATGCCTGCCCCGCTACGATGTCCAAGGACAGCCAGACGCCAGGCGGAACCCCCAGCGGGCGGTCCTCTTTCAGCGTGAAAGCGGGAAATCGCGGTGCCGAAGTTCATCCAGTCATCCACTGACCTCGTCACACCGAGGAAAGCCACGGTCGACGGCTTTCTGGGGCAGGCCCTCGAGAAGACAAAGCGGGCGCAACCTCTCGTGGCCGAGGCGATCATGCTTTGGCAGCGCCTTCAGAAGGTGCCCGACATTCGCACTTGTGCAGCGCTCAAGCCGATTCGCGCGCAATTGTTGGCCGCCGCCGGCTTCTCGCAGAAATCACTGAACCACCTGTCGGAATCGGAACAGCAGGCGGCACTCGAGGCGGCGTTACGCGCCATCGATGCAACGTCCCCCAGCGACTGGCGCATGGACGTGTTTTGCCGGTACCTCCTGACTTTGGGCGACGCGCTGGGCGGGAGCATGCGCAACGTCACCGGAGCAGCTGGCGGGGCTCGCTTCAGCGAAGCGATTCTCGCCGCCCTTGCAGCCAAGCATGTACGACCAGATGCTCGCAGATCCGATGGCGGAAAAACGCAGATGATCATCTGGCCGAAGCGAATTCTTGTGTTCGACAAAACACCAAAGTTCATTGGCAAGAACATCGACGTGATACTGCTCGATAGCTCGCGGTCGCGTCCATCGCTTCAAGAACGCCTTGAGGCTGTTGAAGACTACTTGGCGTGTGGTGAATTGAAGGGCGGCATCGACCCCGCCGGTGCGGACGAGCACTGGAAAACAGCCAATAGCGCGCTCATTCGAATTCGTACAGCCTGCGCCAAGGTGGCCCCGAAACTGTTCTTCGTCGGCGCGGCGATCGAAACGTCAATGGCAGAAGAGATCTTCGCGCAGTTGGCCGATGGACGCCTTTCCCATGCGGCGAACCTCACAGTGCCTCGGCAACTTCAAGATCTGGCCGAGTGGCTCGTTTCGCTTTAGGTTTCCGCCACACATATACGCATTTGCGAACCTCTTCCCGGCCGTGAGCGCCCATCTGCTGGCTGCTATTCCCTTTTCCGCGGGGTAGCACCCAGATGCGCTCAACGTCAAATCCGGCCTTTGAAGCGAAATCCGATAGGATCAGATCCACAGGGACGTGGACACCTTGGTATCGAACGTTGTCGTTCACCATGATCAGCGGTGCACCGGCCTTCAGCACTCTCGCTGCCTCAAAGATAACGACGGCCATTTCGCGGAAGTAATTCCGCACCATTCGAGGAATCCCATTATTGTTCAGCGTCCCAGCGTCGCGACAGCCGTCGAGATACGCCAGGATGAGATTCAGAAGTTCGTGAGAGGACCACGCGTCAGTGGCTGCTTTGAAATCTGTTCGAGAGATATGTCGCTCCAGGTCGTGCTTCTCTAAGTTCTCTACTGTGCAGCTCAACATGGTTTGTCGCAAGGATTTCAGCGGTTGTTCACCAACGCCCATCAACGCGAGTTCCAGCGCGTACGTTCGTGTGTAGTCGTAGCGATTGCAGTAGGGCGGCGAGGTCACGAGCGCGCCAAAGGAACTCCCCTTCATTTGTGGCAGGACTTCCAAGCAGGAGCCCGCGACGACCTTGATGTTTGCATGTGCCGGTCTGGGCGCATCGTGGCGAAACAGCAGGAACTCGTCATGGAGGTCGTCGGCGATCTCTGTCAATTTATTCGTAATCGCGCGGGTGAACGGGATGATCGGGCCTTTATTGAATTCTTTCTGTCCCGCGCGGCGACCGGAGCGCCAGTCCCACCTCAAGTACTGTCCGTCCTTTCGTGTGTAGCTCACTTCTTCGAGCACGCACATCGCCGCGAATCGCAGTACTCGTGCTATGCGCCGGTCGGATACAGCATCGGCGTCCCAAAGGTAGCGAAACAGGGCGTGCTCTGTATTCTCGGGAAACGCCCCGTCCGTGATCCTGAGATGCCGAAATGGCTTTACCTCGCCAGGCTCTTCCCAAGATCGCCGGTCACGGAAGTTGCGCAGCGCCATCGCTGTTTCTTTCGCTGGAAGCTCGTGCAGCAGTTGGCGGACTTCGATAAGCTCAATGCAGTGCGGCAGCAGCTCAATGCCGACGCTATCGATGCCGCTTTCTCGCGCCGCAAAGAGGGTCGTACCCGAGCCAGCGAAGGGATCAAGCACGGGGCCCTCGTTGATCGCAGCTTCGTCGAGCACGTATCGAATGAGCGCGACAGAGAACCCTTCTTTGTATTTGTACCAGCGATGGCTGTTCACCGCCTTGTTGGCCTGGAAACTCACCAGCTTCCGATCCAGCCGCGGATTGACGATCAGCGCTTTCGCGTATCGCTCTTCCAGCCTTGAGTCGGCGCGAGCTATGTCCTGCACGTCCACGCTCATCCTCTGCATGCCTCCATCGACATTCGTCGTCTTTCAGCGTCTGCTGAGTGACCGCCGTTGGGCCACGCTCAAGCGTAGAGCGGAAACGCCGATCTGGCAATCGTGTGGGCCGCCCCTGGTCGGTTACGGCGGGGTCGGCGGCAGCCTGCCGGAACCGCTTACAGCACCCGCACACCGCCCCGACTCCAGGCGAACGGAACCTCTTTCTGACGGGTAAACCCCGCGTCGGCCGTGTCCCACACCATCTCGAATTCGACGGAGGCGTCTTTCAGCGTCGCAACCGTCGCGCGCCAGCCAGAGTTGGCTCGCGTAGTCACGTCGGCCTCGCCGGTCTCCAGCGACAGCGTCACGTCACGAACATTCGTCAACTCGGTCCACGCGCCGCCGCCGCCCTGGCCGCCGACCTTGTAGTAAATCTTGGCTTCCATGCCGAGCTTAATGGGCATCGCGCGATCTCCTTACCGCGTGTAACCGACAACCAGGAGCAGATGTCCCGCCGCGCCTTGCACTTCGAACTCCGAGATATCCACGCCTTCGAACACGGCGGCCGCGCCAGGCGGCCACGAGACAGGCGTCCCTCCGCGGAACCGCACGTTGATGCTTCCCGAGTTCTTCGAGCCCGCGATGATGGTCGTGTTCATGACGGTCGAAACGTCGGCGAGCTTGACGTATGAGCCCGAACCGAGGTTGAACGACTTCATGTAGACGTTCGCTGGCATCCGTCCTTACCCTTCGCCAATCTCGCCGCCGCCCTCGATCTGACCGCCGCCACTTGGGATGCCTTGCATCAGGTAGAGAATGTCCGACCCATCGCCGGCCGTCCGCCCGCGCGGTTTACGTCCAGGCGCAAAGCCAGCGATCAGCAGCGCATGTCCCGCGTTGCCTTGTACCTCGAGTTCCGCCAGGTCCACGGACTCAAACGGTACCGCCGCACCGGGGGGCCACTCGGCCAGCACGCCTTGCCGGAAGCGCAGGTTTATGTTGCCTGCGTTTTCTGGGTCGGCGATGAGCGTTACCTGCGCGACCGTGGACTTCCCGCCCAGCGGCGTCCACTGCGGACTGCCGAGTGCGATCGTCTGGATGATGGCATTCGCGGCCATCCGCCTATCTCCGCACGCGGTACGTGACCGTCAGGACGCTCGTAAACACGCGCTGCTGGTCCAGGTGTTCCGACGCGAACGCCGGCTCGTTCTCGATGGAAACCCACGCCGCCTGCGGCGCTTCATCCAATCGCTTCATCCGCAGGTGATCGGCGATCTCCTCGACCAGATTCATCAACTCATCGAGCTCGGTCGGCTCGTCCGGGTTCACCTTTTTCTGCACACCGACATCAATGTTTCGCGCGTCGCGGTCGTGATCGACACCGAGCGCGGTACGACGCTGACGTGCAGCGTCTGCATGTCGGGTAGCTCGAAGACGGGCTGGTACTTCCGCTCCGCTTCGAACGTCTGACTGAACGTGCCGGCGTTCAAGCTGGCGACGACTGCGTCGGCAATGTCGATTACGGTGCTCACGGCTGCCGCTCCAGCAGCCGGTCCAGTTTGGCTTCGATCCGCCCCAGCGCCCGCTCGGTCGTGTCGATCCGCGTTTCATGGACGGCGATCTTCGAATCGTGGCGCAGCAGCATCGCGCCCGAACCCAGCACCAGAATCAGGATCACGGTCAGTAGGACTCCAAGGAGCCAGGCCAGCTTCTGGCGCGCGTTCCCATTGATCGGCGGTGCATCAACTTTCACGTCATCACTCCGTGCCAATGTGCTTCGAGTGAATCCGCAGCGTCTTGCGGTACGGGTCGCTGTAGCGCCAGGGCGGCTCACCGCCCGGGGCCATCACCTCGTATACAAACGTCTGCGCGCCGACTGTCTCGCGGATTCGGTCGCCCGCCTTGGGCAGCGTCAGCTCGCTGTTGAGAACCAGGTCCGCCGCTCGGACCAGGAAGTCCCGCGACTGCAGCTTGTGAACGATGCCGAACTCGTCGACCTGCTCGAAGTCCGTCCGCCCGATCGTCGCGAGCAGCTCGACCACATAGCTCGCGCTTTCCGTGTCGCGGACATAGAGCACGGTCTGCGTCATGTGGGCATGGCGCTGATCGTCGAGCCACGCGAGACCTTTCCGCAGCAAGTCGGCCATTACTGATCACTGCGACATCCGCGCGCGCACCGTCGCGTCCGCGTCGGCGGCTGCCTTGATGCACTTGCCGATCAACTTGTTCGCGCCCGCTCCGCTGCTCGTCGTGGCGCGGTTGTTTGTGTCGTCCCAGTAAAGCGTGGCGCCTGCCGTGATGGCCGTGCCGCCACCCGTGGCCTTCGGAAAGTCGTAGACGCCCTCGACCGACAGCGAGCCCAACGCATTGGCCGCAATCGCGAACTTCGCGATGCCGACCAGTTCGCCCTGCACCACCACCTCGCCGGCAGGGACGGCCGCGCCGGGCGTGTAATCGATCGACGCGCCGTCCTGTACGAATGTTGCCTGAGCCATCTGTCACTCCTTCCAGCTTCGTGCCTGCATTCCTGTCCGTTACACCTCACCCTTGCTCTTCACGCCGCCGCGCGGTTCCTGCAACGCGACGCCGAAGTCGTGGTAGCCGCGCATCTGGACGCCGAGGACGTTGAAGTCGGCGTCGGCGGTTTCGATGGTGGGCGACTCCTGGCCGTTGAGGAACGCGGTTTCGATCACCGGCAGGTCGGTCGGATCGGCCAGCAGATACCACGCTTTGTCCGAGAAGCCGGTGTACTGCGTGTTCGACAGATAGCGGCTGACCTCGACGCGGAACTTGCCGGCGTGCGGATTGGCAACCGGGAACTTCGCGTTGGCGGTCGTGTCGCGGATTTCCAGCGACTTGAACAGAACGGTGCCGATCGCGCTCAGCGCGGTGGGCACGAGAATGAGTTGTGGCATGACGCCCAGCGGCTTGCCGTCCGGGTCGGTCTGATTCAGGAACGCGACTTCGGCCTTGGTCAGGCCGTCGATGCCCAGCGCCGTGTCCGCGCCGGTCAGATAGTTGTTGTTGCCCGCCACGAAAAACGCGGCGTTGTTCATGAAGATCGACCAGAAGACGTCGTTGATCTTCAGGCCGCTGCCGCGCCCCAGCTTGCGTGGGACCGTGGTAATCGCCCCGAGATCGTCGTTGATCAGGTCGCGGCGATCGATCGAGAGCATCAGGGCGTAGGTGTCGGCCTTGTTCGAATACGACATCTCGCCCAGCGCGCCGTGCTTGATTTCGCCGCCGGGCGCGACCTTCTCGTACTGGTCCTTGCCGACCAGCCGATAGCTCGTGACCGTCTTGAAGTCGCTGACGTTCCGAACGGCGGTGATGTTGCGCCAGGTACGCTCGACCGAGAAGAACCCCTCCAGCAGGAACTTGTTCGCGACGTTCGACAGGATTCCGCCGATGTCGATGGAGGAGAAGCCGGCTTGGAGATTCTGGCCGAAAGCGGCGCGCAGCACTTCGCGATGGTCGCGGAAGTTGCGGCCGGTGTAGCCGTTGGCCCACGCCGCCTCGAGCAGCAGTTCCTGGAGTCCGATGCCGCCGCGGAAGCGCCGCGACGCGGCCTCCAGCGTCTTCTCGTCGTACAGTTCCTCGGCGTTCGCGACCTTGCCGGTGAGCATGCAGGCGGCTTCGAGGATCTGCCCGCCCATCGCGTTCTCAGCCATGTGGACGGCCGGCGGCTTGGGGCGCGAAGCGCGGAGCACTTCGAGCTCGCACTTGTCACTCGTCCAGCCTTCGGTAATCGCCTTCTCCTCGATTTCCGCGTGTCGGCCGGCGCAGATGCGGCGGATCGCATTGATGCGCTTCGTCTCGGTCAGCGCCTGGGCGCGGATATCGGCGACGGGATTGACGGGCGGGTTGGCCTCCGTGCCGTTCCCGCCCACCTGCGGCCGTTCCGAGTTGGGCTGCGCGTCGTCAGTCTGCGTGCCGGCGTTGTTCGTTTCGTCCATGACGTCACTCTCCTGCAGCTGCGCCGCGATGGTCGCGACCGTGTTCCCGTCCGCGCCGAGGTCGACGAAGCTGATTTCGCCCAGCACAGTGCGGCGGGCGACGTACAGCGGGCCTTCGAAGGTCTTTGCGTTGACGGTCACCGACTTGCCAGCGCGAATGAACTCGGCCTGGGCGACCTGCGCGCCGATGGATGCCTGCCACGGGAAGCCGCGCTTGCCGCTGGAAACGACCTCGCGCGCGACCGCCGTATCGCGGGAAACGATGCCCTCCGCGACCAGCCGGCCGGCCTCGACGACGATGCGTTCGGTGTGGCCGACGCCGGCGTACATGCTGTGGCCGAAGCGCACGGGCCGGCGCTGTGACGGGATCGACAGGCCTTCGAGGTCGACGACGACCGGGTGCCGCCAGCCCTCGACCGTCATAGGTTCGCCGGTGTAGGCGACCATCGTGAAACGCGGGATGGCCGGCGCATCGCCGTCGGCGGCCAGCGCCTCGAGCGTGATGCGGTCTGCGCGGCAAACCAGCGACAAATGCTGTGGAACCTGCTCGGCCGTCTCATGCGGCCTGGCGGGCGTCGGCGTCTTCCGTGACATCGCCCTCGTCCTCCTGTTCGTCGTCCGTGACCGTCGGCGCGGCCGGCGCCGCTTGCTGCATCGTCAATCCCAGCTCGCGCATCAGCGTGAGTTCACGGGCGCGCTGGCGCAGCTCGCTTTCCCAATCCAGCCCCGCCTTTGCAAACTCCGCCGCGAGCGTCGTGGTATGGCTCGTCAGGCGCGTGGCCTGCGCCGTCGCCTCCTTCTGCGGGTCGACGTGCTCGAGGCCATCCCAGAACCACTGGTGCGGAAAGTCGGCGTCGCGCGTGCGCAGCGATTGCGGCAGGTAACCCTCGATCAGCACCGCCTCGTTCAGCCACGCGCTGAGCACGCGGTCGAGCACGACGTCGCCGAGGTAGGCCTGGTCGATTCGAATGGCTTTGAAAAAGGCTTGATGGTCGAGTCGGCCGGAGGCGTAGTTGTAGCCCGACGAGTTGCCCGCCGCGATATTGAAGGGCATGTTCAGGCAGCGGGCGATCTCGTTGATCACTTCGTGCTTGAAATCGCCGTACACAGTCGTGGGCTGCTCGGCCTTGACCTGCCCGATCTTCCAGCCGTACGGCATCGTCATCCACGTGCCGCGATCCATCTCGACCGTGTCCATCGGCTCGACGGCCGCCGACTCCACGTCGGCCGGCGCATCGGTGTAGATCACGCCGGACGGCAATGCCGCCTGCTCCGCCGCTCCCAGCACCGCCAGCGTGTAGCGCCGCATCGTCGCGAACAGCGACAGCGAGCTGGTGATTTCCGGGATGCCGCGGTTCTGACCCGGCCGCTCAGCGCGGAACAGGTGAATCACCGATTCGACCGGCATTACGTCGTAATCGATCCCGCTAGAGCGGAAGGCAAAGCCGTCGCCGGGATGCCGGCGGAGGATTGTGTACGCGATCGGGTTGCCGAATTCATCGAAAATGATGCCGTCGATGGCGTTCGGCTCATTGCGCATCGCGGGCCAGGGCGTGCAGACCTGATCAGCCTCGATGAGGCGAACGTCCAGCTGCACCGGCGCCATCACGCGCGGATTCGTCGCCAGCAGCCCGAAACATTCGCCCGTCTCGCACTGCGAAATGCGCATCGTGCGGAGCTTGTGGGCGAGGCCTACTGCCTTTGCCCAAAGTGAGAATTCCTTCTCGATCAGTCGGTTGGCTTCGGGATCGTCCGTGAGCATCTGCAGCCGCGGGCCGGTGCCGACGACGTAGTTCGCCAGCGTCAGCACGATGCCCTTGGCGTAGCTGTTGTTCGCGACTTCATAACGAGCGCGGCTGCGCAGGATGCGGCGGATATCCGCGTTGGCGGCTGCGTTGGCGGAAAGATGGTCGGCGTTGGCCCAGTGACGGCGGTTCTCGTGCGTCGTCTGTGCCGCGTCGTACTTGCCGCGCACAACCAGCACACGGTCGCGCGACGGCGCTTTCGCGCCGCCGGCGATCCGCGTACCGAGTTGGCGAAGCCACTTGAACACGATCACACTGCTCCGGGTGGAACCACCTTCGTCATCCGCACGCCGAGACCCTTCTTGGCGGCCTCTTTCGAGGCGAGGTAGCGGTCCGCCTCGATCTGGTCCTTGAGGTCGTGCTGCTCGACGCTGCCGGAATCGCCCTGGGCCTTCTTGGGGCCTTGGGCGTTCTCCTGGATCGTCGGGCTCAGGTCCTCGGGCATCGGATCAACGCTCCATCCGGGTTACGAGGTTGTCAGACAAGCTGTGCAACCAGCGCACCCAGGCGATCAGCCACCACTCCCACCACGGCCGCCGACGCGTGCGGATCGTGACGAGACTCGTGCGGCTACTACCCACGCGGATGGTCCGCGACGCGCGCCAGCACGGAGTACGGACGACCCGGCTCGGCGATGGCGAACTCGCGCGTCGCGGGCTCGCCGTCGACCAGGTCGATCTCGAACACCTGCGCGCCGTTGAACTGCAGCGCCGCGTCGAAGTCATTGCGATACAGCTCGGCCGTCGCGGCGTCGGCCTGGATCACGACTGCCTGGCCGAACGTCAGGCCGGTCAGCGGCGAGCCGTCGGCGTCGGTCGTGGGCGGCGTGAGCGTGAGCTCGCCCTGATGGTTGGAGATCTGCCGCGCGGACAGACCGGGCGCGCCGGGGGCCTGAATGTCCATCGTGTCGAGCGTCGCGATCGTTGTGGGGCCAAACGCCATGAGCCATCCTCCGTGAAGGCTGAGAAACCAGGACGGCGTCGCGACCATCGCGAGCGCCGCATTGCGGGAGCGAGATTCGAACCCGCAGCGCCGGCGAATGAGGCCGGCATGTTGCCGTTACACCATCCCGCGGCAGGTCACGGGCGACGCGCCGGCGCGGGGAAGCGCCGTCGGCGACGGCGCTCGCGGCGACCGAACGTGTTGACCGCCCGAGCCGGGTCGCGCCCCGAGAGGTATGCGAGCCAGGCTTCCTGCACGGCATCCTCACGATGCGCATCAGGAACGAGGCGCAATTCGAGATCGAGCTTTTCCGAGCCGGCCACTGGCGGCAGCGCCGTCATTTCCATGCACCTGTACCGACACGAGGAGGGAGGATTGGCCGCGAAAACGAGTCGACCAATGCGGATTGTTCCACCGCTAGACCGGGTCGGATGTCTCTTAGGCTTTTTCGGAGGTTGGGGGAGATTCAGGCGTGCTCGGTTCGAGGTAGTCACTCAGGCGAATCTGAGAAGAACCGAATTTCGCAGCGTACACGTAATCTTCATGATCGAGCATTCGTGCGATAAGCAACAATACAAGCGCTTCGAGTTCCTTCCAGTAGTCGGAGAGAGTCATGTCGGGTGGATGAAGCTCGCCCACGTGCATCAGGCGGTGACGTGTTCCCAATAGCTTTGTCGTCGGCGGCTTTAGACGAACCACCTTGCACGCCCGGCGAATACCCTCGGCGAACGAGGGGCGTGCGTTCCACATCTTGACCGTGCTGATGAGGTTCCGCGTGCGCTCCTCCGTCCAGTTTGCACTTTCTTTAGCAAACAGCGCGTGTAGCGCGCAGCCGAACTCCTCGGACTCCATGCGAGCGTCAAGCGCAGCATCAATCTCTGCGCCGTCAGCGCTCACCCCGAGTTTCGCTGCGATCCGATCTGCCAAGATGTTGAGCAACATCGACTTCGTTTCGAGATACGGGTTGACGTGGACCTGCATGAACATGTCCAGGGTCGCCAACCACCACTTCCGATCGCTCGAGACAATTGGATAGGCTCGCTCGACAAATCCACGAATCGTGCCAAAGTTCCAGTTGTCGATCGCAGGGAAACCACGGCGGCTGAACGGGTACGCAAACACGTTTCGCACTACCCACCAGGCGGTTTTGCCCTCCACGTCAACCTGCTCAACCTTGGTGACTCTCACGCTACAAGCGAGCGCGAATGTCAGCAGCGCCGCGATGGCGTCGCCGACCTCACAGACGGAGTCGGGCGTGTCTCCCGCCGCGATCGACGTCGTAAGAGTTGCAGTTTCGAGCGCAACGTGGACCTCACGGTCGCTCTGATTCTTCCATTGGCCGAACATCTCATCGCGCAACGTCCACTCGCGCCCGCTGATCGTGAGGACGATCTTGTCGAGCTTCCAGCCGCGAAGGTGTTCAGGAACGCCCGGTGGGGCAGGTGTCTCCGATTTCATGTCGCCGATGCGGAGCTTCAAGTTGGTAAGCCTGAGAACCCAGGTGCCTTGGACGCAGGCAGCAGGTGTTGCCGACTCGGCGCGGCCGACTTGGCAGCGAGCAATGATCGCTCCCTGTGAATCGAAGTATGTGTTGCGCACCACCTCGATTCTCGTCGAGATCTCTTGGCCGTCGACCAGCCGCACGACAACGGCGCGCTTTCCGAGAAAGTCATCCGCGTCACCTTCGGCAGCCTTCTTGATCTGATCCTCGCCGAGCCCGGCGAGGTGAAGTTCGAGCTCAGCCGGTTCGCCGTTGTGATCGAGCAGGAGTTTTCCTGTAAGAACGACAGGCGCGTCATTGCCGAGTGCCTGCAATTCGACCGCGGCATCGATCGGCGCCATTGCTTTCTGCTCCAAAGCTGCGCTCTTCATTAGAACGCCACTCGCTCGTGGGTGATTACGCGCCTTCCACAATGGCGGCATTCTCGGCTACGAACGACTTTTGCGCCAAGAGCGCGTCGCGTGTAGATCACGCGGAAGTGTCGACAGCCGCACCGCGGGCAAACCAATCGGCGGTGCTCGTTCGCTTCGTGAACGCCCTTCGAAGGAGATTGGTTCATCGCCGTGACCCTTGCAAGGCCGAGAGACGCACGCGAGGCCGCTCCACCGGCTTCGAATCGGTTCCAAATAGCACGACGCCATCCATCGACGCCGCGACGGCGCAACCGACCAGGCAGTCAAGCCAGTGGTTGTCTAGCGCCTCGACGCGCAGCTTCCATTCGTCGACCGTGCGGCCACGACCGGCAGTTTTCACGCGGTATTCACTCGTAAGATGCTCGGCCAGCAGCCGGTGGTGCTCGGCGTTGCGACCGAACAGCGACAGGCAGCCCGGGTCGCCCATCGACACCGCGAAACGCGCGTGGATGAACGACTTCCAGAAATTCGTGTCGAACGTCACGTGCCGAACAGCGCGCTTGCCGTTGACGGTTGGCACGCGCCAGTTCAATCCCACCCGGTCGCCGCGACGCCGCTTGTATTCGGAAAACGGAATCGACGACGCACCGACGTAGCGGCCGTGCGATGGCAGCAGGGTGCTCGCGTGCGTCGACTGCCGGCAGAACTGGTAGACGACATCCGATGAGCTCCCCCAATTCGCATCGACCAGGCAGCGGTCGATGCGCACCATCGCACCGTCGTCACGCCGCCACTCGCGACCGAGCGTCGCCTCGGTCAGCCGCTCGAGTCCCGCGTAGATGGCTCCTTCGAGTCCGGCGCGCGGGGCAGCGGACGCCAGCGTGTAGCGCAGATCGCGCAGCGTGAAATACGACGCCTTCTGATCGGGCTCCGTGCCATAGTCGATCACGTGCCCGGTGAAATCACCTTCCCATGCCGCGATGAGCCAGAACAGCGCCTTGCCCTGCACGTCGATGAACATGGTCAGATGCGTACAGCCGATCGGAACATCACCGCGGCGCAGGCCGTTGACCTTCGAACCGATCTGGTCCGCCGTGAGCAGCTCATCGTCGGCGTGCTCTTCCGGCAGCGGCTCGTTCTGATACTCAGCCCAGAACGCGGCCTCGCCGCGATCGAGCCGGAGATTCATGGCGTGTTGGATCGCGGACAGCTCGTCGGGGTGGTGACGCTCCGGCCAGGCGATGACGGCGCCGGCGTCCATCTGTTCGCGATGCTGTCGATAGAACTCCGTTGCATCCGCGATGCCACGGTCGGCCCGCATACCCCCGCGCCACAGTTCCGCATAGCGCGCCCAGAGCGATTCGTTTGCTGGGAACGCATAGACCATCTTGGTGCGTTCGCCCTGCCACTGCGGGTGCTTGTCGCGATCGAGGATGCGGTCGGCCAGGTCGTCGGGACGCACCACCGTGAGCGTCATCAGACCGGCGATCTTCCGCCCAGGGCCGGCCAAGCCGAGGATTGCTCCCGACAGGATGCGCTCGCGCGTCACGCACTGCGACGGTGAGCGCGCCGACTCGTCGGTCTGCGGATCGTCAATCAGAACCAGCGAGGGGCGTACTGACGAGCCATCCACGCGCTTGTGCTTCATCCCACGGATGCGGCCGGTGATGCCGGCGACCTTGATAATGGCGCCGTTGGATTTCGGCGAGTGGTTTCCAAGCCACTCCAAGCGCGGCAACGTGGGCAGCACGATCTCGCGGGCGGTCCACCCTGTATGCGTCTGCCTGCCCTGATAGAGCTGACCTGCCGCCCGTTGATGAATGCCTTCCAGCGCGCGCACCGGGCCGACGACCTCGGAGAAGTCAGCCTCCAATTCGTCGTTCGTCTCCACCTCGACCTTGATTGAGTCGAGCATGCTCGCCGCATGCTCCTCGTCGCTGCCGACGAGTGCGACGAACTCGCGGTGCCCATAGACCAGTGCCCACAGGCAGGCGGTCTCGCACAGGGACGTTTTCCCGCTGCCGCGCGGCATCGCCATCGCGAATAGGCCGCCTTCCAGCACGGCCAGCTCGATCTTCGCGATGACTTTCAGATGGTCCGGCGACCACGGCAGGTGAAATGTCTGCGGGAAATACGCCTCGCAGAAGAAACGGAAATCGCGCTCGGCCCGCGCTCGCCGGACGGGTTCGCGCGGCGAATGCACCCAATCGCCGGGCGCGATGTCGCGGCCGAGCAGCGCCATCTCGCGGTTGCGCTGCGCCGCGCGCTCCTTCATCGCCTCGTAGCCCGTGAGCCCCGCGGGCTCCGGGCGCGGGCGATGCCGCTCGATCACCAGCCAGGCGACATAGCGCAGCAGGTCGGCCGTGCGCCCGTCGCCGATCCGAAACCCCGCGCGCGCACGATGCCGGTGGAGCTGGCGCTCGCTGATCACTTCGCCCAGCGGCGTGGAGTTCAGCAGCCGTACCAGCTCATTCGGCTTCATTTTGCGCGGGTCAATCGCCACGTCCACCTCCGGCCGCTTCGCGGACCAGCCACGCGGCGTAATGAATCAGATTGATCGTGCCGTCCAAGTTGACCGGCGCGCCGGCCGCGATATCCGCCTCGAGCATCGGGACATCGACGCGCTGTCCGCCCGCAGCGCTGAGCATGCGCGCCGCCTCCGCCAGCGCCAGCGCTTTGGGGTCCAGCCCCGTTTTCCGTTCCGAGTTAGGCGCGAGTTCGGACATTACGCCGCCCTCCGCCGCATGACTCGGACCTGTCCGCGAGGTCTGCAAGAAATTCTCGGAATTCTCGGCCATTCGCCTTGCTTTCTGTCGGAACCCAGGGACTCATGTGGTTGTACGCATGGCGCGTACGAAACGGAGAAACGCAGATGACGACGACGAAGAATGCGAACCGCCACCTGACGCCGGGCACGACGGTGGTCTCCAAGACGGACGGAGAACCGGGCCGGGTGGTCCGGGTCGCGACGTACCGCCGCAACGGGATCGACGCCTGGTCGTACTTGGTCGAGACCGCGTACGGGCAAGAGATCTGGGACGCCGGCGACCTGTTCGTACCGGAGAAGGACTGAAACATGGCCACGCATCCGAACGGAGAGAACGACATGAACGCGAACGCCAAGACGAACGACGGGATCGACGCCAGCGAGGTGCTCGACACGCTGGTGATCAAGAAGGTGCAGCGCCGCACGAGCGCCGGCGGCGCGTGGGTGGTCGGCATGATCGCCGGCCATCGCTTCGACGCGCTGGTCTTCCCCGAGCCCGCGACCAACCGTGAATGGGAGGTCGGCGGCGACAGCCGCATCTCGAAGCTCTGGGTTCAGCGGATCAGCGACAAGGCCACGGTCTACAACTGGGATCGCGGCGCGGACGTTGAACCAGCGACCGAGTTGGCCGGCGTGATCGTCGACCTGCTCGCGGCCGGGCTCGCGGACCACATCTGGAACGCCTAACCCGGAGACGCAGCCATGACGATCGAGTTCACCGCCATCGAGTTCGACAGCGCCGACGAGGCCATCCAGCACACGTACGCCGACCCGCGCGACGGCGTCGCCGTGCTGCTGGGCGGCAAGCACTACGTGATGCAGAGGAGCGAAGCAGACCGACTCGCCGCCGCGGGCGTCGAGTTCGCGTACCTGTTCGACCACGACCTTCCGGACGGCCGCAACATCATCATGACCGTCCCGGTCAACTGAGAAGGAGCAGCGATCATGACCGGCCACGACATTCAAGCAATTCTTGAGAACCTGCTCGACGCACTGAGCAATCGCCCCGCGCCCGACGACGAACCCGACGACGCCGAAGCCTGGAAAGACGACATCGATGGCGACGGTGCGCTCGCGGAATGCGCAGTCACAAGCTTCGCCGACGGCGGCTACCTGACGCGCGACGCGGGCTTGGTCGTGCGGCTCGCGGACGGCAGCGAGTTCCAGGTCACGATTGTGCAGAGCCGTCACGCCACGGCCGAACGCGAATAGCGCCGAAACGCAGCGCCGCGCTGCGTCGCCCGGGCGCGTGAGACCCGGGCCTGACGAGGCAAGCAGAAGGAGAACCGCATGAAGAAAGCAGAGGTCCAGATCGGCGGGCGCTACGTCGCCAAGGTCAGCAACGTGCTGGCCGTGGTACGCATCGACCGCGAGGCCCCGACCGGCGGCTGGTTCGCGACCAACGTCGAGACTGGCCGAGCGGTGCGCATCCGCAGCGCGGCGCGTTTGCGCTCCCCGGCGCGCGACCGTACGCCCCGCGTCCAGGACATCGTGACCAGCCTGCACACGGAATAGGAGGCCACGATGCGACCGGAGCAGATCGAAATCGGCGCGGAGTATCGATGCCGCCTGGAGCGCGGCGTCGTGCGGGTCCGCGTTGACGGCGCGGCTGAAGGCGGCGGTTGGATGGTGACGGACGTCGAGGCCGGGCAACCGGAGCACGTCCGTCGCCACGAGCAGTTCCGCGAGCGCTGGAGCACGCCGGCGCCGGCGTACCCCGCCGACGTGGCCGAGACCATCGCCGAAACCGGCGCGTACCCGCCGCCGCTCGACCGCATCGACGGCGAGCGCCTGGCGAACGACGTGAAATCGCGGCCGGCAGAGTTCGACCCCGACCGCTGCGCGACCCCGCGCTGCAAACGTGAACCCGCAATGACGTATCTGGGCAAGCCGCTCTGCCAGGCGTGCTGGGAGGCGGCGACCCGGGAGACCACCAACGACGGCGCTGAAAGCGCCGCGAAGGAGACGACCATGTCGAAGAAGAGCGCCAGCAAGAAGACGACCAAGACCTCGAAGGCGACGAAGACCACGAAGGGCAAGAAGCCGGTCGCTGCCAAGCCGAAGGCGGAACGCAAGCCCGCCGGCGACGCCAAGTCGAAGCGCCTCAGCGCGCTCGACGCGGCGGCCGAGGTTCTGCGTAAGTCCGGCAAGCCGATGCGCAGCCAGGAGATGATCGCGGCGATGGCCGAGCAGGGACTGTGGTCGAGCCCGAACGGCAAGACGCCGCAGGCGACACTGTACGCCGCGATCCTGCGCGAGATCGGCACGAAGCGCGGCGCGGCCCGCTTCAAGAAGGTCGAACGCGGGCAGTTCGCGTTCAACGGGTAGGAGCGACGCATGACCCCGCGCGAACTCAATGAATCCTTCGCCGCCGAAGACGGCCATCTCGTCCGCCGCGTCATCCCGCGGCGCGGCCAGCCGTACGAGCATCGGTGCCCGCTGGCGGCGTTCGAGCAGATCGCCCACGCCGCCGAGGAGCTCGGCGCGCAGGGGTTCACGCTCGAATCGCTGCTTAAGTACGAGCGCAACGCGGGTCGCGACGTGACGTTTACCAACGTCGCCGTCGCGTTGGCGTTCCTGCGGGAGCGCAGCATCCTCGACGTCCGCTACCGGCGCAACTACGCCGCGACGGACGCTGTCCACCTCGACGCGATGACGGAGTTCCACGCCCTGGCCGCGGAGGCCAGGGACATCCATGTTCCCGAGAAGGAGAACCGCAATGACGACTGAAGTGCATTCCCACATCGTGAATCGTCTGCACACGATGCTGTCGCAGACGATGATGGGCGACTTGACGTTCCGCGAGCCGCGCGTCGTCGACTCGAACGCCGTCGGCCTGGTGATCAAGGCCCACGCGCTCACTGGCGTGAACGAATGGGACCAGCCCATCGAGTACCCGGTCACGATCCTGATCGTGGCCGACCTGCCCGCGGAGGAGCCGCTGCCTGGCCTGCAGTAATCTG
>JACRLV010000165.1:29211-31095 GCA_016235145.1 Planctomycetota bacterium | reverse complement strand
GGCGACACGACCCAGGCGGTGCTGATGAGCGTCTACCGCACCCTCAAAGTTCGCGGCCACGACCCGCTCCAAGCCCTCGAAACCGCCCTGCGAACCTGTGTACAAACCGGCACCCTCCCGCCGTTACCCAATACAATCACCGCAAACGGCTGAACTCTTACGACGCGGATACGCCGGCGCCGCTACCACAGGATCCGCCGCTTCCTGGGCAGCAGGACGGATTGACCTGGGAAACGGCATACGAGGACTTGCAGCAGGTGTTCGATGACGGGAATTTTGGCCCTCCTGCGGAAATCTGGGTCGCCAACGGAACCTACTGGCCGTCCAACCAATACCGACAGGACGGCGAATCGCCAGACGACCGCTGTGTGACCTACCTGATCCCGGGAGCCGTCATGATCTTTGGCGGGTTTGAGGGATACACCTCCCCGTCGCAGCCCGGTGAGCAAAACCGCGCGGAGCGCAATCCGGAAGCAAACCTGACGATCCTCAGCGGCGATCTTGCGGGCGACGATGATGAGCAGACGTTTCCCGTGGAAGACCCTGATCCGAATGTCCCTCGCCGATACGACGACAATGCCTACCATGTCGTGACGATGCCATTTTCCCACATCCAAGACGGCGTGACCCGTCTGAGCGGCTTCATCATTCGCGGCGGCTACGCGGACACAAGCAGTTGGGGCCACAGCCGTGGCGGCGGAATCAAGTCCGACATGTCCACCATCGATCCGAATCAACCCGAAGGGGCGCGGCTCAACCGCCTGGTTCTGAAATACAACTACGCAGGGCTCGGCGGCGGCGGGATGTTCCTCATGTCGAAAGGCGTGTCCTACCAACTCGCCAACTGCGACTTTCATAGCAACTACGCCGGCGGCGACGGCGGCGGCCTCCTGGTTACCTTCAGCAATGCAAACCTGGTGAATTGCCTCTTTCTCGGCAACCATGCGGACCCCGGGTACGAAGGCGGCGCGGTCTCCCATCCCGGCGGGATGCCCGCCCCCAACCGCACAACCGTTATGCTGGACAACTGCACCTTCTTCGCAAACGCTGCCTACAGCCGCGGCGCGGTATCGGCGGACGCCTACGATGAGAATGGACCCCAAACCACGATCATGAACTCGATCGCCTGGGGAAACGAGCCGAACCAGATTGGAGGTTCGATCGAGGTTGTGTTCTCCGACATCGAAGGCGGATGGAGCGGCACGGGCAACATCGACGACGATCCGCTATTTCAGGATTCAGGTGACGGAAATCTGCGGCTGAGCCCAACCTCGCCCGCGCTTAACACGGGACACAATTCCTTCGTTCCCGGCGATTTTACGGACGTGGACGACACTCTCGGCACGGCGTTTCCGATTCCCTGGGACCTGGACAAGGGTGAGCGCATCTTGCCGATCGCCGGGGACGTTGCTCCCTGCCGCGTCGACATGGGTGTCTACGAGGACCAATGTCTCTGCGTCGGCGACATCGACGCGGACTATGACGTAGACATTCAGGATCTTGCCAACCTTCTATCGTGCTTCGGCCTGCCCGCCCCCTGTCCCGACGGCTGCTGTCTGCGCGATCTGGATTGCGGCAGCGATGTAGACCTGCAAGACCTCGCATATCTCTTGTCGAACTTCGGCTACCTCACGTGTTGTCGATCGTACTTGCAGGGTGGAGCGTTCGGCGGCGAAAGCCAAGACAGCATGTCCGGCAGTTTCGATCCGCTGACCGAGTGGCTGCGCTCCGCCACGCCCGAAGAAGTCCTCGCCTGGTGGGAAGCCGGCATGCCGCCGATCGACGGGGAGGATCGGTAGATTGCATCGCGCCGAAATGGCCACGCGCGATGAAGTCTGGCGCTGCCGCCGGCATGGCTTATGTCGGATGCCGCCGCCCAGACCG
>JACRLV010000165.1:20897-29171 GCA_016235145.1 Planctomycetota bacterium | reverse complement strand
TGCCAGCGCGATCAGGGAGATGAGCGCGATGGGAAGCAGCAGGTGCTTGGCGCTGTCGCCGATGAATTCGGGCTGAAGCCGCAGCAGCCAGGCGACGGCCTGCACCGCGAGTGTTGCGAACAGCGTAAATGCGGCCCACACCGCGAGTTTCAGCAGGGGCGACGCCCGGTGAAGCCACGGGCCGACGGCCATCGGTGCATGCAACATGGAATGGAGTATCCGGCGGGAGACGGACGCCGACAAGCGGGCGCCGTGGGACGCCGACCGCCGGCTTTCATCGCCGTGCGGGCGCGCTGGCTCACTGCGCTATTCGTTTGCCTTGACCCATTGCAGGATGGACGCGGCCTTCGGGCCGAGCTTTCGCACGTCGCCGACGCGACGGGTCAGGCCGATCGTGTCCGTGTGCTCGACGATCGGCACGACGAATGTCCGCGATGAGGCGAGCAGATCGCGGATCGCCGCCACCGTGAGTTCCGGTTGCTTTTCGAACGTCTGAACCAGCGTCGTCACCAGCGCCCGCCAGTGCTTCTGCGAAATCCAGATGCCGTCGGCGATGCGAACGAGCGCCGCGCTCGCAACGGCAAGCTCCACCAGCTCGCGCACGCGGCGTGGATCCTTTCGTTCCGCGCAATGGAGACTTTTCAGTCCCGGCGGCTGAAAACCGCCCGCGTCGATTTCCGCGACGATCGCTTCGAGCAGCGCGCGGTCTTCCGCCGACAATGCCGAGCGGTGCCCCTTCGGCACGACGTGCGGCCCGACCGCGACGACGAATCCGCGCTCGATCATCCAATCCGCCAGCGCCGATCGCAGGCGCTCCGGACAGGCCCGCGGCATCCAGCTCAGCCATTCGCCGCGCATCAGCCCCGGCAAGCGCGGATTGTCCGCCAGGTGTTTTTCCAGCCGAGCGACGAGCCGCTCGCGAGCGGCGTTGAGAAGGTCGGCGTGAACATACGCCCGGCCGTCCGCCGCCGCATCCCCGCCGCGAAGGCCGACGATGCGCCCCTCCACGCCCAGTTGGCGGCATTGCTCCGTTGCGGCGGCTTCGTCGCGCAATCCCGCGCGAGCCGCGAGCGCCGCCAGGCCGCACATCCGCCATTCGCTGCCGCGAATCACCTCTTCGATGCGTTGCTTCGGTTTGCCGGCGATCAGCAATCGTGCGGCGTCTTCGCGCGGCGGCCGTTTCGCCGACCAGGGCCGCGCGACCGGCCGCAGCATGCGCCCGCCGCCGAGCGTCCGGCTGCCTGTCTCGTCGCGAAGGATGAACCGCTGCCCCCAGGTCGCGACGAACGGCTCGGCGGTGCGAAGCTGCGCCAGGACATCGCGCAGCACGTCGGACTCCGGCGGCGCGGCGGACCGCACGCTCACCAGCCGCTCGCCCGTCGCCAAGTGCAGCCGCATCGCGATCCGCTGGCGGACGGTCTTGCCCGGCATGCGCAGCCAATCCAGATGCACGTCCGCGCAACGCGTCGCTTCGAGATATCCGGGGCTGGCGAGCTCGAACCCGCGCTGCACATCTTCGAGCGAGACGCCGGCGAGGTTGATCGCCAGGCGCATCCGTCCCGCGGCGGCCTCGCGACCTTCGCTGTGCGATTGCAACCCGCGCACCCGCACGCGCCGGCCGGCGGGCCAGAGTTCCAACTCCGTTTCCGCCTGCACGGAACCGTGATAAACCGATCCCGTCACCACGACGCCGCGGCCCGGTACGTTGAACGCGCGATCGATCGGCATGCGGAACCAGCCCGGCGCGGCCTGATCACCGCCCGATGACACCCGCCGCCGCGCCTCCGCCGCCAGCACGCCGCGAAGCTCATCAAAACCCTGCCCCGTTTCCGCGGAGGTCCGCACGCACAGAGCCGGCGTGATGCCAAGCGATTGGAGAAACGTGCGAACCTCGTCCTCGACCGCGGCGGCCCATTCGACATCCACCAGGTCCATCTTGGTCAACACGACCAGGCAGCGGTCGAAGCCCAGCAGCGCCAGCAATTCCGCGTGCTCGCGCGTCTGCGGCATGAGGGAATCGTCCGCGGCGACGATCAGCATCGGCAGGTCGATTCCGGTCGCCCCGGCCACCATGTTTCGCAGGAACCGCTCGTGCCCGGGGACGTCGACGAACCACACGTCGCAGTCGTCGATCGTCGCGTGCGCAAAACCCAGGTCGATCGTCATGCCGCGGGCCTGCTCTTCGGGCAGCCGGTCCGGATTCACGCCGGTCAAACTCCAGACGACGCGGCTCTTGCCGTGGTCGATGTGCCCGGCCGTCCCGACGACAAGTTGCCCGCGTTGAGTCATGGGGTAGCATTCTAGGCGAACGGCAGGTCGCATACGGCCGCGACCTGCCCTACGCCCAGGGGCGCAGTTTCAGGATCCCAGGCCGGCGTACGGGGCCATTCAGCGTGCACGTGGACCGGCATGGCGTTATGCAGGCGACTGCCGAACAGCTTGCGAATTCACGCCGCGATCAGCCGGTCGCGACAAGCGCTCCATCCTCCCCATCCTGGCGGCCGCGTCGATCGATTGTGCTGGAGGCTGACGACCTCGGTCTCCTGCACGCCTTCAACGAGGGCATTCGCGAGGCGTTTCAGCGCGGGTCGCTGACCAGCACCTGCCTGCGGGCGAACGGTTTCGCATTCCAACACGCCATCAACGAAGTGCTTCCGTCATGCAAAGGTCTGACAGTCGGCGTGCACCTGTGCCTGAACGAAGCCAAACCGGTCGCTGACGCCGCCGCCGTCACGCCGCTGCTCGACCGTCTGGGAAGGCTGCGCAGCGGCTATGTGTGGCTGATCTCGCTCAGCCGCAAGCCGAACGGAATGCTCGCGATCGAGCGCGAGCTGCGGGCCCAGATCGAAAAAGTGCTCGCTGTCGGCGTTTCAATCGACCACCTGAACTCGCATCAGCACGTGCACATGATTCCGCCGATCTTCGAGTGCGTTTGTCGGCTCGCGGCGGAATACGGCGTTCCGGCGGTGCGCCTGTCCCGAGAATTGCCGCATTCGCCCATTGGTTTGCGGCGGCGCGTGCAGCCGTTGACCAACGCGAATTTCGCCAAGCACCATCTGCTCAACTACTACGCCCGGCAGAACGAGCGTTACGCCCGCTCGCATGGCCTGCCGGTCACGGACTACTTTCTCGGGGTGCGCTACACGGGAGTGATGAGCGTCAGTACGATCCGGGCCGGGCTGGCCGCGGTGCCGTACGGCAGCGTCGAATTGCTGCTGCATCCGGCGATCGGCCCCGATCCGCGCGACGCGAATTGTCCGCTGGAGGATTTGCGGCGCTACGTCGCGGCCTCGCGGCGGGCCGGCGAGCTGCGGGCGCTGTGCAGCGACCGCCTGGCGGATTTTCTGCGCAGCGAAGGCTGGACGCCGACGACGTTCGGCGCATGGGCGAAACGGCAAAGGGAGATCATGCCGCGCGAGACGACGCCTGAGATACGCTCGGAAGTGCGGACGATCTGCGAAGCGGTGCGTCCGGGCGGGCCGCTCTGGGTCTCCGCGGCCCACGACGACAGCCGCGCGTTCGCGCAGCTTGCGTTGGAGCAGTCGAAGCCCGGCGAGCGCGTGCTGGACGTCGGCACCGGCACCGGCGTGATCGCGATTTGCCTGGCGCGGGCCGATCGCAAGGTGAGCGCGACGGACATCTCGGCCGCCGCCGTTCGAACGGCCCGAGCCAACGCCGGCCGGGCCGGTGTTGCGTTCGATTGCCGTCGTTCCGATCTGCTGGCGGACGTGCGCGAGCGATTCGATCTGATCGTCTTCAATCCGCCATACGGGTTCGGGCCCGACAATTTCTTCACCGCCGTCGCGAAGAACCTGCTGCGGCGCGTGCCGCTGGTGCGGAAGAAGTCCGGCCTGGCGATGCCGCGGCGCGTGCTGAAGTTCCACCAGGAGCTGATCGAGCGGCTTATCCGCCAGGCGCCGGAGCGGCTCGGCCCCGGCGGGCGCATTCTCATTCATGCGTACGAATCCGAGGTGCCGGGCCTCCAGGCGGTGTTGCCCGAGGGCGCGACGGTGGAATTGCTGCACCACGCCGCTTTCGCGAACCAGACCGTCGGCATGCTCATTCGGTTGCCCGCGTGATGCCTTCGTCGCCAACGCCGGCCGCCGCCGAGACGCTTTCGAACACCAAAATTCCCGGCCCGCATTCCGCGTGGTTCGGTTTGCCCGCTTTGCTTGGATTCTTTGCGTTGACACGCGTCATGGTGATCGTCGTCGCGCTGCTGGCGCCGCAGCATCGCGACCGGCCGCAATTCGATTGGTGGCCCGAAAATCCGCTGATCCGCTGGGACGCCGGGCACTACTGGGGCATCCTGACGCAGGGTTATCCGGAGCAGATCAAAGATACGACCGCGTTCTTCCCGCTGTACCCGATGCTCGCCTGGCCCGTCTGGAAGGCGATCATGTTTCTCGACACGCTGACCACGGGCTATGCCTACGCGGGGAAACTGGGCCTGCCGCGAAACGCCTTCTCGTCCGAGCTCGCACTCGTGATCACGTCGCACGCGGCTGCGATTGCGGCGCTGGTCGTTTTCTATCGCTGGTGCGCGGAAATCGCCGGCCGCCGCGCGGCGTTTGTCGCGGGTCTGCTTCTGTCGGCGTTTCCGACGGCGATGTACTTTTCGACCGGCTACGCCGAGAGCGTGTTCGTGTTGTGCGTGGCGCTGGCATTGCGGTTTGTGCAAAAGCGCCGGGCGTGGGCGGCGTGCATCGCCTGTGCAGCCGCGACCGCCACGCGCCCGACCGGGATCGTCCTGGCCGCGGTCGTGCTGTTGATGTTGCTGATGCAAGACGCCGATCGCCCGTGGGGGCGACGCCTGCTGCGGCTGATTCCGCTTGGCGTGGTTTCGATCGGCGGAATGCTTGGGCACATCGCGTTTCTGAAGGTTTATTACGGCCGCGCCGACGCGTATTTTGTCGCCCAGCGCGGCTGGCCGCACTCGCAGCCCGATGCAAACTCGTGGGTGCGCGCGGTGACGTTTCAGCCCGTGCTGGAGCCGGCGTGGAAGCCCTTCAAGTACGCCTTTCGAGGCGAGTTCGGCCGTCTGACCGACGCGCGAAACTGGAACTACCTGATCAACGTACTGATGGTCGGGCTTTCGGTCGTCGGCTTTTGCCGGCCTGGCCGCGTGCCGCGATTCGCTTTTCTGCTGAGTATCCTCGTGTTCCTGCTGGCGTGGCAGGACGATCCAATCGACGGCGGCCGTCTGCTGGGCATCGCCCGCTATCACCTGATCGGGCTGCCGGTGTTACTCTGGCTGGCGGACCGGCCTTTGTTTGGACGCACGTGGCTTGCGCCGGCGCTGCTGATCGCGGCATCGCTCGTGCTTCAGTGTTTCTACATTTCCGGCTACGTGGACTGGATTCTTGTGAGTTGAAGTGGAAGCCACGAAGGGTAGCACCGCCTTCCAGGCGGTACGAGCAGGCACGCAGGCACACAGGGTAGCATGGGCCTCCGGCCCGTAATTCAAGCACGAAGCGGAAAAGGGAACAAATGCGCCCCATCTGTCGGCGCACGGGGCCAATTACGGCAGCCGAGGGCGGCTGCGGTACATCAGAACCCCAAGCGCGAGCACGCGGGACCGTGTTCTCAATCCACCAAGACGGGCCATTGCGGCGACGCAAAACACTCAGACGCGCGTGGCGTTCAGCAGCTCGCTCCGAACTGCGCCAGCAGATATGTGAGATCCGCCAAGTCCACGTCGCCGTCGGCGTCGAGGTCGCCGTCCGCGCTGCTCGCGCCGCTGGCCGTGCCGAAATGGGCCAGGAGCGTCGTCAGATCCGACAGGTCCACGACGCGGTCACCATTCAGGTCGCCGGGGCAGGCGGCAATCGGCCGCCAGAGAAACGCTTCGCTGCGGGCCGTCCCCGTGTTGTAGGCGCCGCCGACGAGCGTGACGGCGCCGTTCGCTTCGATTTCCAGGTCGGAGATGTACGCGCCGGTGTAGCCGGGCGGCGCGAGGTTCGGCAGCGGGATGAAGGAGTCGGCGGTTCCCAGCCACAGCCCTGGGATGTTGTTCGCCGTGCCGGCTTGCAGTCCGCCCTTGACGAGTGACAGGCTGCTGCCGCCGGCGCCCGGCGGATTGAGGTCGGTGAATTGTCCGCCGACCCACAATCCTGCGTGCGGCGTATCGCCCAGGTAGACGGAGCCGACGGCTTGCCCATCGGCCGCGTCGCTGATGAAGGAGCGCGAATAGCCGGCGGGGTGCAGATCGACAAAGGAGGCGGCGCTGCCGGACCACATCGCGGCATGCGCGACGGGGCTCGGGTAAGGCGTGTTGATGTAGCCGTATTGATTCGGTCCATCGACGGCGGCAAGCCACGCGGAAGAAGCGCCGCCGGGGTTCATCACAATACCCCAGTAGTTCGGGGCCGGGTGATACAGCGCGTGCGACCAGTAGTTTCCGCTGGCATCGTCGTACGTAGCCGATCCGGCCATCGCAACGCCGTCCGTCTGGTAGATGGCGTCGTATTCCGACCCAGACGCGTGGCGCTCCTGAAACACCGGCGGATCGCCAATCCAGAAGCCGGCGGATTGCCAGGCGCACGTCCAATACTGTCCGCCCGACCAGCACTGCCAGGTGTGCCAGAACCAGCCGACGAGGAAATCGCCGCCGATGTCGTAGATCGCGCCGCCGACCGAGCCCGGCGGCGTGATATCCGAAGGTTCAAGATTGATGTCCCACAGGATGGGGTGGTGGAGGTTGTAGACGCGGCCGTCGGGCAGCGTGGTGGTCATCACGCCGGACCCGCCGACGCGGCCGTTCGAAATTGCGTTCGCATAGGTCGAGCCGTCCACCCAGGCCGGATGGAGATTGGCGGCCTGCCATTGCGTCTCCGAAGTCGGCGGCTGGCGGATGGTCATGGTTGCGGCGGCGCTGACGGTCGAGCCGCAGCCGTTGGTCGCGACCACGTCGTACGCCGCAATGTCGGCCGCGCCCGTGCCGGCGATGGTAAGGGTTGCGGTCGCCGCGCCGCTGATGCTGCTTCCCGTGCCGGTCGGTCCGTCGGCCAGAGGCGCGCCGTCGCGGCGCCATTGATACGACATCGGGCTGCCGCCGGTGACCGTGACCGAGAAGCGGGCTGCGCCGCCGTTCCAGACGGTGGCATTCTGCGGTTGGTTTGCGATCTGGGGGCAGATAGGCGTGTAGAGCCGTTCGCAGGCGTTGGTTCCCCCGGTGTCGTTGCTGCCGCCGACGGCGTAGATGTAGCTGTCGCTGCCGAGCGCGGCGGCAAAGTGTGTGCGCGCGTTAGCCATCGGCGCGCCGGATGACCAGGTGTTGTCCTCGGAACGGTAGAACCAGGTGCGGTTTTCGGCTGCGCCGAGCCCCGCGCCGGATCGTCCGCCGAGCAGGTAGATCAGCCCGTCGGCGCCGCGCACGGCCCGCGCGCCGCTGACAGCGACGGGAATGTCCGCGACCGCGGTGTCGGACCAGGTGTTGGTTGCAATGTCGTATTGTGCGACGTTGGTTGTGCGCGCGCCGCTGGCCGCGATGCCGCCGATCACCAGCATGTGCCCCGCGCCGTCGAACGCGCCGCAGGCGTCGCGGACCGGCGTCAGCATCGGCGCGATCGGTTCCCAGAGATTGCTGCTGCCGATGTAGCGCTCGGCGTATGCGCTGATTCCCGCGCCGTCGAACGCCGATCCGCCGAGTGAGTAGATTCGCCCGAAGTCGTCCGCAGCGAATGCGAAGTAGTCGTCCGGCGCGGACGCTCCGCGAATGGCGATGCTCTGACGAACGCCGAGCACCAGGTCATACACGCGCGCGTGCCCGGGTTCGCCGTCGCCTTCGCGGACGCCGCCGAAGAAGATGATGCGCCCGAGGTCATCGACGCCGGCGCCCTGACGGATGAGCGGGCCCTCCCCGTCGAGGTGGGGCGGCGCGGTCCACACGCCGTTCGTCAGAGCATGAACGACGCCGTCCCCGTCTCCGGGAACCGTGAACGGCTTGCCGCCCAGCGCCACGATCGTCGAGCCGGCGGCGACTCCGGCGGCGTACTCGCGGGCAGACCCCCCCGTGGGAACTGCGGCGACCGGCTGCCAAGTTTGCCCAGGAGAGTCAGCCGCCAACCCGAACAGCATGGCTATCCATGCGAGTCTCGCAAACAGGTGTGGGCGGACGAATGGCATGCGGACTTCTCCATATGGTGATTGGTCTGCGGTCCCGCAGAGTGGGGAGACGACTCAGATGGTGGCCCCGGATTCACAGGCTCGAATATCATTCGTTTTCAACATGCACCCAGGCAGAGTGCGGTCCCCGCCGCCCTGATTCAATGA
>JACRLV010000165.1:7747-20812 GCA_016235145.1 Planctomycetota bacterium | reverse complement strand
TTCATGAGTTTTTCGGCAATTAAGGCGGGGCCGAAGCGGCTTTCGCGACTTCCGTCGGAAAGACGTCGACCCCGCCTCAGCGGATTCAGCGGCGCGGGCCGCCCTACGACGATTCGCTAGCAGATGGTGCCAAAACGGGCCAAGAGCAACGCCAGATCCACCAGATCAATCTGGTCATCGAGGTTGATGTCGCCGTCGTCGGGCGCTACACCGCCGGTGTCGCCGAAGTGCGAAAGCAGAATCGCCAAGTCAAGCAGATCGACCTGTCCGTCCTCGTTCAGGTCGCCGTCGCATCCGCCGCCGCACGGAGCGACGGACAGCGAGGCGCTTGCACTCGTGTCGGTTCCGCAGCTGTTGGAAACGGTACACCAGTACAGGCCTGCGTCCGCGGCGGAGAGGCCGGTGATGGTCAGCGCGGCGGTGCCCGAGCCGGACACGGTCGAGCCGCTGCCCGTCGGGCCGTCAAGAAGCAGCGCGCCGTCGTGATACCAGTCATAGAGGAGGCCGCCGCCGGTTGCGTTCACCGAGAACGAGGCCGAGCCGCCGGTGCAACCGTTCACGGAAGCAGGCGAACCGGTGATCGCCGCCGCCGCCTGTACGCCCAGCGTGGCCGGAGCGCAGGTCGCATTGCCGCAATCGGAGTTGACGAAGCAGGTGTATTGGCCGGCGTCGGAAGGTGTAACGCCGAAAATCGACATGTCGGGCGTCGTGGCGCCGGAGACCACCGAGCCGCCCGGCGTCGTTCCATCAACGAGCGCGATGCCGTTCAGCCGCCACTGATAGCTCATCGGACTGGGGCTCGACGCATTGACGGAGAAAACGACCGAGTCGCCGCCGCAAAGGCTGGCCGACTGCGGCGAACTGACGATCTGCACGCATGAGCTTGTGCCGCCGCCGGGGCCGTAGTAGCGCAGGTCGCAGCGGTGCGTGGTGCTGTAAATATCGATGGCCAGATACCCGATGTGGGTGTTGCCCGTTTCGTCGACGTCGATACTGGTTCCGTAGCGACCGAGAATTTCGTGCGGACCGCTTGTGCCGTCGCCGTCGAAACGCGTCACGACCCATCCGCCGGGCTCGCGCCGCGCGACGTACATGTCCTCGTTGGCCGTCATTGCGAAGGTGAGCACAGGATTATTCGTGTCGCTGAGCGCCATCGAGATCGAACTGCCCCACGAGGCGGATACAACGGTTTCAAATTGCCAGACGCCGCCGGATTTGTAGGCGTAGACGATTCCCGCGTCGCTATTGAAGGCCATGCGCGGGACGTCGTCTGTTCCGATCGCGAGCGACGGATCCTCGCCCATTACGCCGAGCGGTTCGCTTTGCCAATTCCCGCCGGGGCCGCCGACCAGCGTCGCGTATTGCATCGGACCATACGCGTTCACCGGATCGCTGGGCTGGGCGTAGGCGATGTGCGGCGTGCCTGCGGCATCGAGCTTGAGGTAGGTGTTGGAAAACCCGATCGTCGGCGTCCAGAGATCGAGGCCGACGACTCCGCCGTTCGCCCCGCCCGGAACCCACTGCACACCATCGAAGTACGTGTAGCGGAGGGCGTGATCACCGCCGTTGGCGAAGTTCATATAGGCCACGTGCGGGCGGTTGGCGGAATCCAGCACCATCGAGATGTTGGAAGGCGCGAGACCTGCCGGGATGTTGACCGAACCGACTGTCCAGTTCGTCGCCGATCCGATCGCCCAACCCATGCCGTTCCAGCCGGAATAGACAATCTGGTAAAGACCGTCGCTGCCGCGGCCCATCGACGTGTCGCTGCCGCAGTAGTACGGGTCGACGGTGGTCCATTGCCAGCCGGTTCCCGTCGCCCAGGCGAATCGCAGCGTGTACATCTCGGGCGGGTTGTTGGCGTGATCGTCTTCACAATAGTAGCTGATGCCCACGTCGCCGTTGCGGGCGACAAGGGAGCTCCAATATCCGACTTTTCCATTTCGCGCGGTGCCGGCGTCGTCCACGACGACCACCTGAGCGCCGACCGATCCCGAGATCGCAACGGCGAGCACCGCTGCCAGCGTCATTCGATTCCACATACAGACACCTGCACTTCCTCATGAGTCTCAAAAAAACACAAGCAAACGGACGACCCAGGGGCGGTTGCGTGCCACAAGCACGCTTGGGCCGATTGTTGTCCGAAAAGTCACGTGGGGTGGGGACGCTTGCGGGCGCCCGCTGCATCCACGCAGCGCCATCCCACACCCACGTTTCGTCAGGCGCGCCGTCGAGCGGCACGCCGCAGGGCCGTTCCGCTTCGTCCTCAGGACTCTCGCGGAACGCCCCGCTTCAGAGGCCGCACACGCCGTCCCGCGCCCGCCAAAGCCGGGCCGTGTGTGCGTTCGGCGTCTAGCAATGCACGCCGAAATTCGACAGCAGCAACGTCAGATCGCTCAAATCAACGTCATGGTCGCCGTCCAGGTCGCCTTCGTCCGGACTGGCGCCGTTTTCAGCGCCGAAGTGGGCCAGCATCCGGGCCAAATCGGAGAGCGTCACCTGCACATCCGCATCCAGGTCGCCGACGCATGGCGGGATCGTCAGCGTCGCGACCTGGCTGGCCACCACGCCGCAATCGTTCCGCACGACGCACTCGTAGGTGCCGGCGTGCGCCGGCAGCACCGGGTCGATTCCGAGAAGCGGGTTGTCCTCACCCGGCATGTCGACGCCTTCGTGTTTCCACTGGTAGAAGATCTCGCCGTACTCGACCGGTCCGGCCGCGGCGATCTCAAAAAAGGCCGCGCCGTCCAGGGCCGCCGTGGTGTCTTGCGGCTGCATCGTGAAAACCGGCAGGTACTGCGGTGGGCAGCTCGAGCCGGCGGCGATCGACGCCGTCAGCACGGTGGTGATCAGATCGCCCTGCATGCCAAAGAAGTCCTTGTAGACTTCGTACGTGAAGACGTAGCTGGCGAGCTCGCCCGGCGGCGGCGCGTCATCCTCCTCGATCAGAGACTGGCCGGGCATCAGCCGTTCCGCCTCCAGGTCCACCTGATTAGACCCCTGAATGAGCGGGTCGTTCGGCATCAGCTCCTCGAGCGCGACCTCGCGGTTGGCCCGGGTCTTGCTGCGAATGACCCACACGGCGCGGCCGTAGGTGTCGACGTTCGTGACGGTTTCGCGGATCAGCGGTCCCGTCGGGGGATAAAGCAGCTCGACACTGATGGTGGGAACCGGGATCGGCGGCGGCGGGATGCGCACCACGGTCTTCCACTGGAATCGCTGGGCCGTCACGCGCGAAAGGTCGCGCAGCGACACGCCGAAATGCTCGATCGCGCCGCGCTGCGTGTTGTGATAGGGCGTGTCATACACGACGCGGATGCCGACGTTGCCCGGCAGGGCCGTGATCGTCGGCGGACCGTAGTTCCCGTTGTGATACGTGTGATAGACGTCCTCGACGTGCACGCCTTCGAGCTCAATGTCGAACTCGTCGCACTCGTCGTCCGTGTCATTGTGCACGTCGAAGTTTCCGAGACCGCCGATGATCGTGGTCGCCATTGACCACTGCGGCAGTCCCGTCGCGGCAAGCAGGGCCGCGACTCCCAGAACCAATCTCTTCCGTGTCAGTTCGAACATTTGCCGATTCTCCAATTAGCGTTTTCTGGCGCCAGTTTCACTTCGGCCCTGCGCCCTTCGGCCACACTAGAATCCTGCGGGATGTTTTCCCGGTCGTTTCATCACCCGGTCGATCGTCGCGACTACGGACACGATGCGCCGAACAGCGAAAGCAGCGCTGCGAGATCGCTCAGATCCACGTCGCCGTCGCCGTCGATGTCGCCATCGCCGAACGTTGCGCCGCCGGCCGTACCGAAGTGCGACAGCAGCACCGCCAGATCGGCGAGCTCGACCACGCCGTTTCCGTCGAAGTCCGGGCAGTTGTTCGGCGTCATCAGGAAGGCGTGCGGGAATCCCATGTGCGTCCCGATTCCGACGATCTGTCCCGAGTCGTTGATGTCCCACGCCGATTCGAGGCGCCAACCGGCGCCGGCGGGGATCATTGTGTTCAGATCCGTCATCACGCCGCTCTGCCACACGAAAGCCCGCGAGCCGGAAGCGCCCACGACTTGCCCGTGGTTGTTCACCGCGTAGGCATAGCTGTGGCCGCCGGACAAATCGCCGAGGTCGGTGCGCGAAGTGACGTTTCCGCCGGCGTCCGTTGAGAACAGGAATCCGTGCGGGGCGCCCGCGATCGTGTCAGACCAGCCGACGACGTCGCCGGCCGCGTTGATCGCATAGGCCTGGCTGCTGGAGCCGCCGAGGGTTCCGAGGTCGTGGAAAGCGCCTGCCTGCCAGAGGAACGCATGCTGAGTCGCGTCGTTGGTCAGTCGCGACGAACCGACCACGCGCCCGTCCTCGGTCATGCCGTAGGCGTAGCTGAAGTGCCCGCCCAGCGTGCCCATCTCGATCAGCGAACCGCCGGTCCAGCGGGCGGCGCGATCCACCCATCCGAAAGACGGGTCGAAAACGGTGACGTAGCCGACGATCGTCCCGGCGGCGTTTCCGCGGCGCGGAAGAAAGTCCCCGAGCGGGGTCACAACGTCGTTCTCCCAGGCGAAACCATGCACGACCACCTCGCCCAGGTCGTATGAGGCCGCCAGCACGCGATCGTTGTTCGTGATCGCGAAACCGTGGCTCTGGTGATCGCCGGCGAGCGGGTCGAGCTTCGTCAGGCCGTCATTCCAGATGAAGGCGTAGGTACTCGCATCCGCCCGCGTCGAAACACCGGCGACCCGCCCGAAGTCATTGATCGCATAGGCGCCGGAAATCGGCCCGCCCAACGTGCCCAGGTCGACGATTGAGTATGTCTGGGCCGGGCAGAGCGCCGTAACGGCGACCACGATCCCGATTCCGCGGTGTATTGCACGAGTATGCCGAAGCAAAGCGTATTTCACGGAGGTTCTCCCCAAGAATTTTCGTTTCATTCGTCCCTAGTCGTCCTGCGTGTGGAAGAATGAGCCCGGCGGGCCGTTCGCACCGTGGCAGACCGTGCAATCATTGATCACGCCGGGATGTCCCTGAAGCGTGTTCGCCTGCACGTTGTCGCGCTCGGTGACGGCCGGCCCGATTGCGTGCGGGCTGCCGTGGCACGCGGCGCAGTGCACATTTCCGTGGCCCTTCGAATCCCGATACAGCGTTCCCGCCTGCTCGAACTGGAAGCCCTGCCGGGTGTGGCAGTTCGAGCAGCGCGGCTCGTCGATCCACGGCCGGCGGCCCGGGTCACCTACCGCCAGCATGTTTCCGTGGCATTCCGTGCAGGTGATTCCCGCGGCAAAGTGCACGTCGCGCTGGCAATTGGTTCGCACGCCTGGATGGCAGGCGTAGCACTTCTCTTCGAGGTTGACGGCGTCCATGCGGTAAGGGCGTTGGAGGCGTGGCAGCTCGCGCACAGCACCGGTCGATCGCTCAGCAGGTCCGTCTGATGCAGCATGTCGTGCCGCAGCAGAATATCCGTTGCGGTGGTCATTCCCGGGAGGTTGTGGCAAAGATTGCAACTCATCTCCGTCGATACGGGAACGACCGCCTGCGTGCGCGCGACGACGTTGTTCGTGCCGCGCTGCCGGACCTCGATCGTTGCGAGCGGGTAGGGGTTTTCCTTGCCGTTGTCGTCAATCGGCACAAGCGGGATGCCCACGACCGCCCAGTCGTTCGTGCCGGTGGGCGACATCGGGCCGGCCAGGCCGGCGCCGGCAAGGCCGATGTTCGGCGGGCGCTGCGGTCCGAGCCAATCCTGCCAGTAGTCCCAGAAATTCGTCTTGTCGGCCGAGTGCGTGTTGCCCGGAATGAAGTAGCGCATCTCGAAATCGCCGGTGCTCGTCTCGATATCCGGCGAGCTGCCGCGGCGGATCAGTTGCCCGTGCAGCGTGTTGAACGGCGGCAGCACCATCAGCTCCGAGAAATCGGAATTCATGCAGTGCATGCCGAGATCGTTCCAGCCCAGCACGACGTACGGCGTGCTGATGCGCGTGTCCGGGGCGGGCACCGCGCTCGCGGGTTGCGATCCGGTCAGCAGCGCTGCCATGCCCGCGGACGCCAAAGCGGTGGTGGCGATCATCGCCACACGCTTGGTTCGCGTGGGCTTCCTGAAGTCCGCACTCAGCATCGCGTGTCTCCTTCCCTGACGTGTTCGGCCGTACCTACGTCGGCGAGGTTGCCAACACGTCATCCCACAAGTCAGATCTCAATCGGTTTCCGAGCTGTTTCGTCCTGCCGCCGAACGGCTGAAGACCGAACTGCGAGCGCGGACCCTGCTGAACCCTGGCGCCGGGCATCGCCGGTGACGCAGTCCCGAATCCACATCGATTTACCCGTTTCGGCCGTTCGCGTCGGCTCGAATTCGCGGCCCGGTCCTTCACACCCGCCGGCAAGCCCGACGGTTCGCGAAAATTGCGAGAGCGCCTATTACACCTGAACGGAGTCCAATCCAACCAGGAAAGTTCAACTGTTTTGCTTAGGGAAATGGCTTAACGGGGTGCCAGCGAGCCGCAACCGAAACCGGCGCCGGAGCGGCTACTCCTTCACACCCTGTGTTGCAACGCCTTCGACAAATGCTTTCTGTGCAGCCAGAAACATTGCGGCGACAGGGGCGATCGTCAGCACCGTCGCGGCCATGACGAGGTTCCAGGGCGTGCCGCCGTGCTGGGACTGATACATCTGGAGCCCCAAGGCGAGCGTGTATTGCCGCTGGTGGTTCAGAAAGACCAGCGGGCCGAGGTAGTCGTTCCAGGTGTAGACGAAATGCAGCAGCGCGACCGTCGCCAGCACAGGCCGCGACAGCGGCAGGATGATTCGCAGAAAGATTCCCACATGCGAGCAGCCGTCCAGGCGGGCCGCTTCGTCCAGCTCGCGCGGCAATGTCCGGAAAAACTGCCGCAGGAGAAAGATGCTGAAGGCCCCGCCGAACCACGCCGGAAGCCACAGCGGCAGGAACGTCCCGATCCAGCCGAGCTTCTTGAAGAGCAGATATTGCGGCGCCATCAGGGCCGGAAACGGGATCATCATCGTGCCGAGGACGATGGCGAAGACGGCGTCTCGGCCTCGCCACTGAACGCGCGAGAATCCGTACGCGATGACCGCGCTCGAAATCACCATTCCCGAAACGGCAAGCGCCGCGGGCAAGACGCTCAACCCCGCCTCGAGCGCCTGGTCCGCCGAACGTGTGGAAGAAATCGCGATCCAGAGCAGCGGCAGAGCGAAGAGCAAGGCGGCCAGCCAGGTCGCGGTGAGGAGGCTGAACGCCAGAAGTCCGGTCCGGCGCGCCGGGACTTGGGATTCTGTCCTTCCCTTCGTGCCTTCGTGCCTACGTGCCTTCGTGCCTGGATTTCCGGCCCCGCGCGCCGGCACTTGGGGTCCTGCATGATCGTCCGGCGGCAGGTTCATCTACGCGCCTCTCGAAAAAACCAGCCGTCGGCTCGCGCCCAGCACCGTCACCGTGAGTCCCGCGATGATCAGAATCTGAATCCACGCCGCCGCGCTCGCGTAACCCATCCGCCCGAAAATGAACGCATTGGCGTAGACGTGCTGCGTGTACATGTACGTCGCGAAGTCCGGCCCGCCGCGGGTCATGATCTGCGGCAGCGCGAACATCTGGAGCGACCCGATCAGGCCCACGACGACGTTGAACAGAATCGCCGGCGAGATCATCGGCAGCGTCACGTGCCAGGCCCGGCGGGCTCGCGAGGCGCCGTCCAGCTCCGCGGCTTCGTACAGCGAGCGCGGCACGTCCTGGATCGCAGCCAGGTAGATCACCACCGCCCCACCCACGCCCCACATCGTCATCAAGACCATCGCCCACATCGCCCAGCGCGCATCGCCGAGCCAGTCGGGCCCGTCGAAGCCCAGGGAGCGCAGCACCGCGTTGATCAACCCCTGCCGGGGATTGAAAAGCCACATCCAGCCCATCGCGATCGCCACCGGCGGAACGAGCGTCGGTAGAAAGACTGCGGCCCGCGCGAATCGCGCCGTGCGAGTGCGCGGCGTCAACAGCAGCGCGAGCGCCAGCGAAAGCACCAGCCCGCCGGGAACCGTGACCGCCGCGTAGAACGCCGTATTCCGAATCGCCCGCCAGAAGAGCGCGTCGTGCATCAGGGCGCGGAAATTGTCCCATCCGACGAACTCCGGCGGATCGAGCAGCGAATAGTCCGTGAAGCTGTAATAGACGCTCAGGCCGATCGGAACCGCGAGGAAGCAGACGAACCCGAGAATCCAGGGACTGATCCACAGCACGCCCGTCGTCAGGCTGTCCGGGTTGTGCCGGCGCGGGCCGGTGGATCGTCTTTCCGTGGTCATCGCGCGCTGCCCTCGTAGTAGCGGGCATGGTAGCGTACGGCGGTCACGAGTAACGTGCGCGAATCGATCGGCTCATCGCGTCGGATTTCGTATCGTCGGATTTGCAGCGTCGGACCTCCGAGTCCGACGAGGTGTGGCGCGAGCGTCTCTCACCGTCGGACTCGGAGGTCCGACGCTACGAATTTCGACGCCACGGTATTGCAGAGCGGGCCGTAGATTATGGAATTTTGGTTTGTAACCGGGGCATCGGGACAGCTCGGCGGACACGTGCTGCGCGCGCTCGAGAATGATAACGCCCGCAAGCGCGTGGTCGCGTTGGTGCGCGACGGCGGACTCGCGGCTTCACGCGCGGCGATCGCACCGGGAGACCTGCTCAACCCGTCCGGTCTGCGCAGCGCCGTTCTCGCCGCCGAGCCGACGCACGTGCTGCACGTCGGCGCGATGACCGCGGTCGGCGACTGCTTCGCGCGGCCGGACGATGCCCGGACGGCGAACACCGAAGCAACCCGGACCATCGCGGCGGCGGCGGCGGAGTGCGGCGCGCGCCTCGTGTATTGCTCGACGGACATGGTTTTCGCCGGCGACCACGCCCCCTATTGCGAAAGCGACCAAACCCGGCCGCTCAGCCACTACGGTCGAACGAAGGCGGACGGCGAGCGGGCGGCGCTGGAGTGCGACGGCGCTGTGGCGGCGCGGCTGCCGCTGCTCTTCGGGTTCCCCTGCACGCCGCGGCGGACGACTTTCTGTGCCCAAGTCGATGCCTTGCGCGCCGGTCAGCCGTTGCGACTGTTCACGGACGAATACCGCACGCCGCTATGGCTCGAGGATGCGGCGCGGGCGTTGATCGCATTGGCCCGCTCGACGGATACAGGCGTGGTGCATGTGGCCGGACCGCAACGGCTCTCGCGCTACGAGATGATCGTGGAGACCGCGCGGGCGCTGGGCGTCAACGCGCCGAATCTGACACCGATTTCAAGATTGGATATCGAAGCACCGGAGCCGCGGCCGGCGGATTTGTCGCTCGACGGCTCCGCGTTCCTGAAACGTCATCCCGGATTTTCGCCGCGCTCGATCGCCGACGCGCTGTCCGCCAAATAGGCGGCGAAGAAGTCCATGAATTGCCGCATCTTGACTTCATACGAATAGCGTTGGCGGGTCGTCTCCTGCATGCGCTGCGCAATCGTGGACCGCATCTCCGACGATTGCAGGTATCGATCCGCCAGCAATTCGAACTCGGCTGCGGTCGAAAACGCGATGCCGGCGAAATCCGCGAAGACCTCCTCGGCGTAGTCCCACTGCCGGTCGAACCGCAGAAACTCATATGTCGCGGCGGCCCGCGATTCGTCATATCCCAGCGACACGCCGACGGCCAGAAAGTCGCGCTTCAGCGCGACATCGTCGCAAGCGAGCACATCCGCTGCGCTGTGCAATCCCACATCCTCAACCCGCTTCCAGACCACCGGCAGCCGCGGATCGCGTCGATCGGCCAAAGTGCGGCGTGCGAGGAAGAACGCTCCGGCCGCAAGTCCGTCCAGCGCTCGCTGATGCAGAAAACCCGCCGGCATGATCTGAAGATTGATCGCCGACGCCTTGTAGACTTTCAGCAACTCCCCATCATTCGCGATCGGGCCGGCGGCGAAGGCGTGAAGGCTCGGATGCCGCTCCCAGCCGCGACCGTAGATTCGCAGCGAGCGGCCGGTCCGCCGCGCCCAGGCCGCCACCCACTCGAGCGTCTGGTGCCGCAGCCGCCGATCGCATAAGCGCCAGATGTACCACGACTCCAGCCGCTCGCGCATCGCCGGATCGGCGACGTTCACGCCGGTCTCGCGTTCGGCCCGGCGCAGCAATTCGCGCACGCAACGGCCGTCCACTGAGCCGAATGCGTCCGTATGTTGCACGCACAGCGCGCAGAGTCGATCCAGAAGCGTCCGTCCGTTCGGGTCGGCAATCTTGTCCCGTTCCTCCGTGTGAAACTCCGCCGGGGTTTGAGAGGCGTGGCTCACGTAAGAAACATCGCACCGATACGCAGCCAGGTCTTCGGGCGCCAGATCGCCGCTCGAAAAGCGAAGCGGGTTTACCGGCATTTGCGACGCCCGGAACTTCCGCCACGACGCACAACCCGCGGCGATATTCAGGGTATGCGGCAGTCCGACCACAACATCATGCGGACCGATCCCTCGCACCTGCTCGTCGGTGAACGCGGTCGGCAGGTTGTCCTGGTCCCAGGTCAACAGCGGCAACGTGGATGGAATGCGCCCCTGGAACCCAGGCCGCAAATGGTCGATCGCCAGAAACAAGTCCGGGTCGAATTCGCGCACGGCTGCGTGATACGTCGCAACGCCGATCGTCTCGTGCGGCCTGGGGTCGGTCAGCAGCCGCGTGCGACAGCCAAGCCGCTCCAGCGCGTGCAGCGCGTCATTCATCGAATATTGCAGGAAAGTCGTGTGCGTGCTGATCGCCGCCAGCACGCGCAGCGGCCGCTTTTTTTCGACCCACGCCGAACAGAAACGCTCCGCCCAATGCCGTGTGTCGAGCGGCTGGAAGCGGGCCTCGAGCTCGGTCCGGCCGGCCTGCTCGCGCTGCCCGCGGGTCCGGATGCACCCTTCCAGCTCCGAACGAAACCGCCGGTTTCGCTCGGCCGGCTGCGACGGATCGACCGGCAGGTTGAACACAATCCGCGGCGACGGCAGATTCGGGTCGGCGAGCAGGTGCTCGGCCAGCCGTTGGGCCGCCGACTCGCCGAGAAACCACAGCACGCTCGTATCGCTCAGCAGCGCCGTCCAGTCGTGCAGGTGCAGCGCGACAGCCAGCGCCGCGGCGTCGGGCTCCACGACGTAGAGTGCGGCGCTGTAGCCGAGAAATGTGTTGCGCGAGCGCTCCCAAATGCGCGCAAGCAACCAGCCGATGCCGACGCCGTCAAACGCGTAGGGCCCCGGCATGCTCGCGCGGTGGTCCGCCGGCGGAGCGGCGTTCGCGGCCTCAAGGGCGTGGTCGGCCAGGCCCTGCGCCCAGCGCCAGGCCCCGTCCGCTCCGCATACTCGCACCTGCTTGCAACCCAGCGCGTCTTCGTAGAGCTCAAATCGCTGCCGTTCCCGCTGCCATGCTTCCCGCAACTCCGCCGTGTCGACGCCGCGACCGCCCAGCAACGCGAGGTTCCGCTCGAACCGATCGGCGAACCGCCCCCATGAAACTCGCCCGCTCGGGCCGCTGGTCGCCGCCAGAAGCGGTTCGCGCAGCGCAAGCGGGGCGGCGGCCAGAACCAACTCGCGCGCCGGACCTCGCAGGCCCAGCGCCACATGCGCTCGAACCAGCTCGGCGAGCGCCGCGGGACTGCTTTCCGCGTTAAATCGTTGCGCCGTTTCCACGATCGCGCGATAACGCGGATCCGCGGCGGCGACAGGCGCGGCGAGTTCGGTCGTTGCCGACACAACGGTCTCCTGCGCGGACAAACGCTCGGGTAGCGTTCGGCTTGTGGAACCGGTTTCCAACCGGTCCCACACATGCAAGCGACCAGCCGCCGCCGCCGCTTCTATCGACCGCCGACCCGCCCGCGGTTTGCTGCACAAAAGGCGAAGCTCGTCGAACGTCGATAGATGATCACGCAGCGCTTCGGCCAGCCGGCCGGCCTGCGCTCACGCGGAGTCGCGGTATGCAGCAATCGCCCACTGTCAGTATTGTCATCGCCACCCATGCGCGGCTCGCGCGGCTTCAGCGTTGCATCGGCGCGATCCGGCAAAATGTGCGCGTCGATCACGAGGCGATCGTCGTCGGCGGTGCGGCCGGCGACGGAACCGAGCAATGGGCGGAGGCGCAGACCGACATTCGCTTCATCCGCGAAACGCGCCGCGAGGGCGCGACGCGGGCGTTCAACAAGGGCTTCCGCGTCGCGACCGGCGAGTTTGTCATGTGGCTGAACGACGACAGCTTTCCGCTGCCGGGGGCGGTCGAGGCCGCGCTCGAGATGATCCGCCGGCCCGAGCTCGCCGACGTCGGCATGGTCGGCTTCTATCACAATTTCGACCGCGAGTGGAACCGGCTCGATTCGGTTGAGCACGACGGGCGGACGTTCAGCTTCTACAACGTGCGCGGCACGCCGTACGCGAACTTCGGCTTGCTGCGCCGGAATCTTTCGCTGAAGGTGCAGCGCGAGGCGGGACTGCTCGTCGTCGGGTGCCGCGAGGCGCTGGTGGATCACGAAGAGTTGATCGACGAGCGCAAGTCCGCCGACATGTCCGTCATCGCCGCCGACAACGCCGCGCTGTTCGCGAAGTGGCGATTACCGGAACGCTTCAGCTATCCCGATCCGGCGCCGCCGTATCAGGCGTTTCTTCGCGAGCGCGGCCTGATAAAACAACCGGCGACGTGCGCGTGCGGCGGCGGCGGTTGAAATCCAGCGGCAAAGCGCGTGCATTTCGCGGGAAGAGTGGAGAACCCGCCGCAACCCCGCCTAGAGTCTGTTGAGCAAAACAAAGACCTGTGCCTCACCCACAAACCCGCGGACGACCGGCTCTGAGTAGGAAGCCGGTCGTCTGTGTTATTGCGCGGCGTACGGAGAATCGATAAGCGAGAATCGATAAGCGAGAATCGATAAGCGAGAATCGAGATCGGACGCTCCGGCCTCAACCCTTCGTGCCTTCGTGCCTTCGTGCCTTCGTGCCTCCGTGCCTCCGTGCCTTCGTGCCTTCGTGCCTTCGTGCCTTCGTGCCTTCGTGCCTTCGTGCCTTCGTGCCTTCGTGCCTGATTCTTTCCATTCATGGAAAGTCAAGCCGATTCTCCGAAATC
>JACRLV010000165.1:0-7726 GCA_016235145.1 Planctomycetota bacterium | reverse complement strand
CAAGCCGATTCTCCGAAATCGCGCACGGGAAATTGCTGAAAATGCGTGCGCTGGACACGCCGTGCTCGGCGTATACTCCTGTGTGTGAAGTCGGAGGTTGGCGTTCTGCGTTGTGCGACACGAGAGCCATCGTTTGCGAGGACCGTTACGCTGGATTCCGGGAGGCCGAATAAGCGATCCCCTCATGGAAGCGCCTTGAGCGCCTGATGCGGGCCGACGACGGCCGCCCCCCTCACAAGCAGGGTTCCAGCAAACCGCTCTCACCGGCAATCGCGGAAGTGCATCCGATTTCCCGGCGGACGCCGGCGGCCCAGCGCCGTTCGGCGTCCGCTTCCTTTTTCGCGGATCCCGCGAACCAATCCCGCGCCATTTCGCGGGCTTGTGCTATGATCGCGCGGCGAGCCTGGAGTTGACCATGAACGCCGACGAACTCCGCGAACTCCTGACGCGAGACCCGTTCGAGCCCTTCCGTCTGCGGCTCACCAGCGGAGACACGTACGAAATCCGCGATCCGCAGTCCGTCGCCGTAATGAAATCGCGGATGTTTGTCGCCATGCCCGGCGGGGACCACTGGCTCTTCGTTCCGTTTCTTCACGTAGCCGCGATCGAGTCGATTCGTAACGGCCACGCCTCGCGCAGGCGGAAAAGACGCAGCGGATAGAAAGCAGAGTGGGCTCGTCCCACCATCGCCCGTCAATAAGCGGTGGGCCGAGCCCACCCTACGATGTTCTACGGCAACACCCGTCGCGGGGTTCGTGAGCAGCGAGCCCTTTCCCTTTTCACGTTTCACCGACCAGCCGCCGGCGCCGCATCGAATGAACTGGATCGCTCCGGTCTTCAGTCCGAAATCGCCTTCAGCAGCGGCTCGCGGTAGACGACCGCGCACGCCGCCAGCACCCACAACAGGATCGCCGCCTGAAAGGGCCGGTCTTTCAGCATCACGTCGGTCGGACCGTCGACCAGCCCGTGCTCGACCAGCAGCGTGAAGCGGAAAATCGCGTACACCACGATCGGGATGGTGTAGATGAGGTATTGCTTCTCGAACGGCGTGTGGATGCGCTGATCGAGCGTGTAGAGCATGAAGCTCACGATCGCGACGCCGGCGGTCAGCGTCGTCATGTGGTTCAGCAGGTCACGCGTGTAAAGGCCGAGCGTCTTGCGGTGCTTGTCGGCGGCGGTGTTTGCGGCGTCGTTGAGCGCGTTCAGCTCGCAACGCCGCTTGCTGAAGCCCATGAACAGGCAGAGCGTGAACGTGCAGAGGATCATCCACGGCGAAATATCGACGGCGATCAGGACGGCGCCGGAGATCGCCCGCAACACGAAGCCGGCGCCGATCGTGATGACATCCAGGATTACCGCGTGCTTCAGCCCGATGTTGTATGCGAGCTGAAGGGCGAAATAGCCGCCGACGACCGCGAAGAATCGGCTAT
This sequence comes from Planctomycetota bacterium, assembly GCA_016235145.1. Lineage (GTDB taxonomy): Bacteria > Planctomycetota > Phycisphaerae > UBA1845 > Fen-1342 > JACRLV01. Next base: position 6,296 of record JACRLV010000165.1, on the reverse strand, counting down.
TGAGAAGGAAGCTGCCGCCCAGCCCCACGAGCAGCAGCGCCGCGCACAGCCCGATCGCCGTCTTCGGGCTGACCTCGCCGGAGGCGATCGGCCGCTTGCACTTGCGCGGGTGCAGGCGGTCCTCCTCCCGGTCGCGCAGGTCGTTCAATACGTAGATGCCGCTGCTGACCAGGCAGAAGAGGCCGAAGCCGAGCAGGCTGTCGGTCAGCGCGGGCAGATCGGCCAGCCGTCGCGCGAAAATAACGCCCGCAAGAACGAACACGTTCTTGATCCACTGGTGTGGGCGCATCAGGCGGAACAGGGCCATTCAAGTCTCCACCGGAGCGATCCCGCCGAGCTCGCGGCGTCGGACAGCCGCGTCGGACAGCCGCGTCGGACAGTAGCGTCGGACCTCCGAGTCCGACGGGGATTTCATCGTCGCATTCGGAGGTTCGACGCTACGGTTAATCGAGACGGCTCCGGCAGCGGCCATTGTGCGAGTCGGCGTCGGGCCGGTCAAACGGTTTCGGCGGGCGCCGCCATGCTGTATACCTTCCGCTTCGCCGGCCGCTTCTCCCTCTTCCGGTACTCCGGGCGAGGGGCGGGGGTGAGGGCGCATTCTCAGAACCCCAAGCGCAAGCGCGCGGGGCACAGACGGCAGCCGGGGGCGGCTGCGGTACATCGGCTGCGTTACATCAGAATCCCAAGCGCAAGCCTCGGGGCCGAAATCCGGAAGCGAGAGGGGCGAATTGAATCGCGAGTCCACGTTAACCATCGTGCGAAAGCGCATGTCAAAAACAACGAATCACGCCGTCGAAATCGTGCCGGGATACTGGATCAGCCCCAAGCGACGCTGCGCCTGGCGGCCGGACCAACGTGATCGCCATGCGACACACCCGCAGGCCTGCAAGCCCGAAAGCTGGCACCTGCTGCGCTGGCCGGCGGATTCGACCGGCGCGGCGCCTGAAATCCGCGTGCGTTTCGTCGCCGAAGACCACACGACACACGAGCAATTCGTTCGGCTCCGACGCCTCGACGGAGCGGCCGACGGCGGCACGTGGCTCGGTTGGGTGCAGGCCCCGATCGCGGCCAGTCACGTCCAGCTCGTGCAGTGCGATTCACAATGGCCGGCGGCCCGGTTCGCGCTGCACCGCGTCGCCGAGCGCGACCCGAAGTGCCATCCGCTCGCGAACCTGCCGCCGCCAACCCAGTACAAAACGCCCTTCCCGATCGAGCGCATCGTCTTGCCGGAAAGCCTTGCGGAGCTGGAGCCGCTGCTGGCCGGGCAGGAGGTGCGCATCCTGCGACGGCCGAAATCGCTGCGCGACCTGGCGGCGCACGCGATCGGGGCGGCGTGCGTGCTCGATCCGGCATGGGTTGACGACCTGAAGCTCACATTGCACGACGTCGAGCGGATCGTCCCCATTACGTGGCTGGTGATCGACCTCGAAACGCTCGCCCGGCTCGTGACGCGCGCCAAGGCGGTCGCCGCACACACGGTCGTACGGCGTTCGCCGCTCGGCGTGATGTCCGCGCGGGTCGAATATGCGGATGTGCCGACGCGCGGATTCGCGCTCATGGACACTTTCCCCTACGGCGTCCACGTGCCGGGCGAGGGCTTCGCGATGCGCGTGCTCGACGCGACGCGAATCTGGCGAAAATACTCGGCCGCGAGCGGTTTTGCCCCGATGCTGCTGAGCCAGACGCCGGACGAGAAGCGCTGCAACGACGTGCTGTCGGCGATGCGGGCGATTGGGCAGGGCGAGTTGATCGCGACGGACCTGCCGTGGATCGTCGCGGGCGAGATGGGGCCGCCCGCGGCGCCGCGCCTCGCAAGGCACGCGCTGCGCATGCACCTGGGCTGTCCGCTGCGCGAGCCGGTACAGTATTGGAACCGCTGGGACGACACGCGCGTGGTGGTGCGCGACATCGCGGATTTGGCCCGGCGGTATCCGCCGCTGGTCGCGACGCGCTGGCGGAACGCAGCAGAGGGCGTGGTCGCGCTAGGGATTTCGCTGCGGTGCGCGCTGCAATCCGAAGGCGGCGGTATCGCGCGGCGCTTCGTCATTCGCACGGGCCGGATCGACAGCGTGGACCCGCACGACGGCGTTCCGCCGGAGCCGCTCATCATCTTCATGCGGCAGCTCGCGGACGAGTGGAGCAAGCGGACGGCCTGGGCTCGCAAGCACCTGAGCGGAGCGGCAGTAACCTGGCAATTCGACACCGCCGCGGGGTTGCGCTACGCGGCGCTGTTTGGCGCGGACGAATCCCACGCCGCGCCGCAAGCGGTCCGCGTGCTGCGCGTTCGAGCGTCGGAGCAGGTTGAGGAGGTCGGGCGCATTGTGCATCGCGGCGACGCCGATGAGCTCGAAGTCCCGGCGGACAGCGGCCTTTTCGGCGACCGCTCGCTGGACATCCAGCGCGACCTATCGCACGAAATCCGCCGCTGGATTGCCGAGGCGTAGTGAGGAAGCCACGACGGGTAGCACCGCCTTCCAGGCGGTTATTACCGGGGCGAACACACGCGGGGGAGCGCGGGCGTCCCGCCCGCCATCGATTGGCATCGCGGCGCTCCCGCCGACGTGAACAGAGGCTGTCAAGTTATTCGATTCGGAGTAACTCGACAGGCACCGAATGCCATCTTCTGGTATCTGAATCTGGGGCCGGACACCCGAACTTGGCATTCGGCGCGCGTTGCGCCGAACAGACCGACACTCTCAACAGCCGTCGGCGGGGCGCCGCGTCTTAGACACGACTTGGCTTTGTTTCGCCGGTGTGGATCGTGTCGACCCTGAAACATGTCGCCAAGTTGTCTCTTATCCACCGCAGATCCGCTTGCCAATCATCCTTCGCTTTCACAGACATTCTGGGATTTCCAATTGCGATCTGGAGAATCGATTCCAAGTGGAAAATAATCCGGTCTCGGCGCACGGCAGATCTCGGTTCGCCCCATTCTGCCATGTACGCGGCTGATGCCGTACTTGGAAGTTGACCCTCAAAAGCCTGAATCAGGATTGCCTGCCGTCGCGCTGGTCCCAATCCATCGTTTCCGACTTTGTATCCAAGTGCGTGCAACGGGCTCTCGGCCGGAGCCGAGAACGGCACATTCTGCCTCGCGCTATCGTTCGATTCGGCACAGTCGTCCGATTGAGCTCTCTTTTGACTGGGGGAAAGACCCATCGATTCAAGTATCGCGTCCACCCTCTTCAATTCCACGGGCGTCAGGCCAGTGCGCATTTCCGAAATTCGCTCAAGAGACAACGCGCACAGTCTCTCCGAGATTTGTCCCGGTGGCACAAGACCGGTCTTCAAGTCAATCCAACGCCAGCATTGATCGACTGCCTGCGTCGAGGGTTCGTACTGCCACTCGTATGTTTTTCCTCCAAAATCTAATTCAAACGATTCAAGCACGATTCAGCCTCTCATTCACTTGCCAATTGTGGGAAACGTCCCGACGGTGCATCCTGTCGCCTTATGGAGCGCTTCAACTGGCTTGCCCGTTTTCGCCGAACAAGATGATCGATGATGCGCTGCAAGTGGTCTCCTCGCCAGCGGCTTCATTGGTGTACGTAAGAGTTCCATGCGAACCACGCAAGCACTCGGCGCGGCCAATGGCCCACGGCGTTTCACAGCGACAAAGTGCCCCGCGCACGTGCGCGTTATCTATTCTACTGAGAGCACCCTACGGATGGAAAACAAGACCGAGGAAAGCGTTGCGAGAATTTCGCACAAGCGAGCAGCCGGAACCCGCCCTACCCATTCCGCCATCGACTCAATCCGGCGGACGATCCGGGCGGCGGCGTTGTGGCGGCTGTTGCTGCACAGGCGGTGGGGCGTCGGGGATGTCGCCGCCGACCGGGATGAACGCCTTGCTTTCGGGAATGTCGATTTCGAAGCGCCCGCCCGGCGGGTTCGGCAGCTTGTCCGCCGCCGGCCCGATGAACGCCGACTCGTAGGGATCCCAGCGGAATCGCGCCGCTTCGGTCGGCTCGGCTTCAACGGCGGCGGGATCGTCTTCGTCTAGAGCGTCTTCCGGTGCGGACGCGGTCGCAGGGCTGCCGCTCGGCGCGGGGCGGGTCGCGGCCGCCGGGTCGCCGCTCGGCGCGGGAAGTGCCGCTGCCGCCGGTTCGCTGCCGGGCGCGGAACTCGGCGCGTGCTTCTCGATCGAAAGCACCAGGTACGGCCAGCGATCGTCCTTGCGCCGATACTCGAACCGCGCCCCGCCCAGCGTCTTGGCGACGATCGCCGGAATGATGTCTTCGCCGACGATCAGCACGCGCAGCGGCGTGAGCACGACGTGCGGGAACACTTCGGGATCAGCGGAGACAAAGATCGCCGCGGCCTCTTCTTCGGCCTCATCGACGGGGATCGAGACATTCCCCTCGCCGTCGATCAACACCGGCATGGTGAGCTTGCGTTCGATCGCGGCTTCAAGCCCGAGGCACCAACTGCCTTCGCCGAGCTTCGCGACGCGCAGCCGGCGAGCCTGCTCGTCAGAAAGCGGCTCCGCCGTGCACAGCGCGTCCACCTTCGAAAGTTGCACAAGCCGAACGGCGGCGCTGCGGCGTGCGGTCTCGTCCTTCGCGTCGAGGCGCGAGAGGCACTGCGCCGTGGCCCAACCGGCGGATTCCGGCAGAATCGCCGGTGCCGCGGGTTGCGAGCTGGCCGGCTGCGACGCGGCGGCGTGGTCGGCGGGTTGCGGCGCGGCGTTTGCATTCTGCGGCGGCGGGCGCTCGCAACCCGTTATGCAGCCGATCGCCAGGCAGACGGCGGCGCGGGCCGCAATCCGCGTGAAGAACCGATGACAAACTCGCTTCGACTGTCTGCGATCGTCGATTTCGCCCAGAAATAACGCAGCCGAGGGCGACTGCGGTCCATTTTGCGACGGCATGATGTATCTATGTCGTGCGGGATTCATAGGCTGTCTACCCACGACTGCCGACCGGTGCGCCAGATCTCCCTCTTGAATATGGGCGCATCCGCCTTGATCCGCTCCATGATCGCGGCAGCCGCCTCGAACGCCGCGGCCCGGTGCGGCGACGCGGCCACGACGGCGACGGACGCCTCTCCCACGCGCAGCACGCCGAGCCGGTGCACGACGCGCACCGCCGTCAACGCCCAGCTCCGCGCTGCCTCATCCGCGATGGTCTGCAAGACGCCGGCCGCCATCGGCTCGTAGCCGGAGTAGTCGATCGCTTCGAGCGGCTCGCCTTCGGGCCCCGATTCCGCCCGGACGATTCCCAAGAAAGACGCGATCGCGCCGGCTTCGGCGTGCGCGACCTCGGCACATAGCTTCTCGATCCGGATCACGTCGCGCGTCAGCGTCGCTCGGCTTCGGGCGTGCTGCATCTCAACCTCCCGACACCGGCGGAATGAGCGCGACCTCGTCGCCCGCCGCCAGCGGGGCGTCGAGAGCGGCGTAGCGTTGGTTCACCGCAAAGCGGACGCGCGAAATCACCTCCGCCAGCCGCGGACAGTCTCGACTGAGACGCGCGGCGAGGTCGCGCAGCGTCGCCGCTTCGGACGCCGGGACGGCCGCTTCGGTCCAACCGACAAGGGCGGCGGCGCTTCCGAACGCGAGCACGCGGATGGTCGACGGATCAGGCATGGCGTTTCGTGTATGGTAGCGGCAATGACCCCGTCGCCGCTGCCCGTTTCCGCGGTGCTGACGCACCATTGGCTTGTCCGCCGGCGCGGCGGCGAGAAGGTGCTGGAGGCGCTGGCGGAGTTGGTACGGCCCGACGCGCCGCTGTTCACGCTCGTGCATGATTCGAACGGGTACGCCAATCCGTTGGGATCAGGCGGCTCGGGCGCCGCGCGGCGGATCGTCACGTCGTTCTTGCAGCGAGTTCCCGGGGCTCGCCGGCATTATCCCATGCTCCTGCCGCTCATGCCGTCCGCGGCCCGTTCGATGCGGTTGCCGCCGGCGGAGTTGGTGCTGTGTTCCGACGCGGCGATCGCGAAAGCCATGCGGCCGCACGAGGGCAGCCGCGTGGTTTGCTATTGCCATTCGCCGATGCGGTATGTGTGGGAGCCGGAGATTTCGCGGCAATACGCCGCGACGCTCCCGGCGGTGCTGCGCCCGCTCTGGCCGCTGGTTTGCGGGCGCGTGAGAGAGGCGGATCGCGACGCGGCGCGGCGAGTTGACCAGTTTGTCGCGAATTCCGCCGCCGTCGCCGAGCGCATCCGCCGCTGCTATGACCGACCCAGCGTCGTCGTACACCCTCCGGTTGAGTTGCCGGCGTCGCCGGGGCCGGTCGAGCGCGAGGATTTCTATCTTTGCGTGGGCTATCACGTCGCGTACAAGCGGCTTTCGC
>JACRLV010000164.1 GCA_016235145.1 Planctomycetota bacterium | reverse complement strand
TTGCCCGTTCTTTGCCGCCGTCAGCAGCCGCCCGATCTCGCCCGCTTCCAGCGCCCGTCGAATGTGCCGCCGGTCCGCGGCGACATTCACCTTGCCAAGTCCCGCCAGCGGGTTTTCCTTCGCCCGCCGCGACGCCACGAGCCACGCGCAAAACGCCTTCGCGGCTGCGACGTAGTGATTCGAGCTATTGGCGCTTAATCCGCCATCCTTGCGGGATCGCTTGCGCCGGTCGGCGAGATAGTGCGAAACCGCACTGGCCGTCAGCTTGCGAATGGTCGTCGCGCCGATCGCTTCCAAGGTCGTCGAAACCCGATTGCACGTTTTTTCGACGTGTACCGCAGTCGCGCCCCGGTCCCGAAGCTCCTGGCGGAATGCGTCCAGGTGCGTCGCCAGCGCCGTCGCTTCATGCACGGCGCGATCATCCACCAATCCCCATTCCAGCAACTTTCGGCGTTGTTTCTTCGGCAGCCCGTCCAGAAACGCCGTCAGGGCGGCGTCGAGCGTCTCACCGGCGGCGCGCAGCTCGGCGAGTCTTTCGACCTTTCGGGCGAGCTCGTCCGTCGCCTTCCGGTCGCGGAACCCGGGCAGCCGCTCGAATCCGTCGCCGATCTTCACTTCGGCCGTCCAGATTCCAGCTTCGACCGTTCGGCCGTGGTCGTCTTTCCAAGTGCGCTTGTAGAGGCTTGCCATCGTCACTTCCCGCCTTTCGCGGTTCGCGTCCGTTTGACCGGTCGCAGTTCCAGTCCGAGCGCGTGCATGATCTTTTCCAGCCGTCCGCTGGACAGGTCCGACGCGCCGGATAGAAACGCTTGCACTGTGCGCATCGGCACGCCGGACAGTTGCCCGATCCGGTAGCCCGACATCTCCTGCCGCGCCGCTTCGTCTTGAATGATCTTTCTGAGATTCATCACGCCACCATCTTCAGTATAGCGCAGAAATCAGCGCTATGCCAGTCTTGGAGTAAAATCTCTTCGCTCAGCCTCCGTACGCGACGCCGCAGAAGAGTGCCAACGTGCCTTAGCGGTAATCTTGGCATCCTTCGTGCGCCTTGGCATCCTTCGGGGGATTCTGCGTATTCGGGCGCTACCGCCAATCCCCAAACTGGCAGCGCCAACCGCCGAAGATTGCCAAACCCATCGAAGATTGCCAAACGTGCCACTATGGAGGTTTGGCATCCTTCGGGACTTCGGCCCCGGCGGCGGCCGATTCGGCGTCCACGCCGCCCGGAAGCGACCAGACCCAGCGCGATCCCTGCCCGTATCCCTGCCGGATCGATTTCACGCCAAGCTCGGACTTTGCACGGCTCAGGGTCCGGCGCGAGATCCCTTCGGCCTTCGCCCCAGCTTGCACGTCGTCCGCCGGCATCGGCCCGGCGGCCAGGGAGTCGCGCAGCCATTCTTTCGCCGAGTCAAGCGAACTAGGGTCGCCGCCAAATCCAGACGGGTCCGCAAGCGCTTCGTCCGCCGTGATCGTCACCGGCTCCGCGCTCCACGCCACAACCGGCCCGCCCTCGCCGTTCTCAATCGTGTAGGCCATTCCCGGCGTGTCCGGCGCGATGTTCGATTTCGCGGACAGGAATAGCCGCCGCTTGGCGTCTTGCCGGTCCGCCGCAAAGAGCCACACGCAACGTGCCGCCGCCGCGAACGCCAGCGAGCCCATGGCGCGATACACCGCCTTGCCCCCGCCGCCTTTCGACAGGTGCGTCACCAGCACGATTGCAACGCCCGTCCGCCCCGCCAGCTCGGCGAGGGGCGCGAGCAGGGACCGCACTTCGCTGTTCACGTACGAATCAACGCGGCATCCCAGATATGCCGAAATCGGGTCGATGATGACGAGCTTGGCGTTCGGCGTCCGGGTGATCGCGAATTCGAGCATGGGCAGGTCGCCGTCCAACGAAAAGCGCGATTCGCTCGATTTCTCCGATCGCCGAACGGCCCGGAGCAGTTGAGTACGCGAAACGTCCGCCCCAGCAGCGTCCAGTCTTGGGCGAATCGTGTCTGCCGGATCGTCTTCCGCCGAAAGCAGAATCACGCCGCCAGGCTCGCACGCCGTCGCTCCGTCCGGCCAGGCGGTCCCCGTCGTGACGCGCGCGGCGATATCGAGCGTCGCGAGACTTTTGCCCAGCCCCGGATCGCCGGCCACCAGGGTGAGCTTTCCGCAGGCGATGCGGTTCGGCCAAAGCCAGGCGATCGGTTGCGGCTGCACGTCGGCCATGCAAACCAGAATCGGGCCACCGAAATCCGGGGCGGGTTCTGAAATTCGGGCGGGTCCCGCCTCACGACTTCCGCCGCGCGGCGCATCCGTTCGATCGGTGCGCGGCTGATAGACACGGACGCTGCCCGGGAGCTCGGTAACGAGCCTCCAAAGCTTGGGGGAGCAGGGCGCTGCGCCCTTGCATTTCCACGCGCCCGCCCTGATCGGCACGCAGCCGCTTCCGATCTCGCCGCAAACTTCGCAGGTGGGAAATGGCGAACTCATGGCCGCCACCCCCGCTCCGCGCTGCGATGGAAAGCAGCCAGACAGCGCAGGGTCGCCCGTGTTGCGAGTCGTCCGACCAGTCGTGCCAACTCAGCTTTTGCAAATCGCCGCGCTTCACCGTTCATGCTCAGCTCGTAGCGGAAGCACTCCGCTTCCGATCGCGGGAGCACTCGAAGTTGCACGAGCAGACGCAGGGCCGTATTGTGATTGAGTGGGAATTCGCATTCGGCCGCTCCTGCGTGTCCAGCGCGGGGCGGCCACTTTGTTTGCGTCACGCCGCACCGCCCGCACTGCGCGCTTTGAATTCCGCCATTTTGCAGCCGCAGTCGATGAACCGGGAAACGTCGCCGTCCCGCCAACGGACAGAGCGCCCCAGCCGCACCGGCGCTGGGAATCGCCCGCTGGCCAGCAATTTCTGGATTTGCCGCCCGGAGATGCCGAGCCGCGCCGCGACTTCGCGGACCGTCAGCAGCCGATCCACCACGGCCGCTGCCTGCCGTTCCAGTAATGTCGCCGCCCGTTTCGTTTGCATGTTTGCTCCCTTTCGATTTCTGGACCGCACCATTGCGGCTCTATACTTGGGGGCGCAGTGCGTTCCCAGTTAGGCTGCAAATCGGGCGCGCGCAGCATCGAACCGCGAGTATTCGCCATACCATTCGATGCAAGAAATTTCACTATTGTTCAGCGAGAGGGATACTTAACAGGGAACGCTGGGAACGCTGCCGCCAGGATTACTCGTCGTTGCGATCCGACAGGTTGGCTTGGCCGCGATTGTCCTGCGGAAGTGTCCTCGCGCGTACGGATTGTGACGGAGTTGAATCGGCGGTCTTCGTTTTCTTTCGCACTGCCCACATGGTCTTTCGCACCGTTGCGGGTTTCACGCCCAATTTTTTCGCTGCCTCGGTCTGATTGTCCTTACACTCCGCAACTTTGTTGGCCACTTCCTTTTGTCGCTTGGTGAGTTTGGCTCGTGGGCTCCGCCGCTTTACACCAGGACCATCGGCCTTCGCATGCGTTACATTGGGAGATCGTCTCCCGGAGCCGCCAACCGCTTGGGGAATCCCTCGCGGCCGGGCGAGGTCGCGTTCCACGGCCTGAAACGCCGCCTGAATGACCGATCGCGCGTCGGGCAGATCAGCCTCAACAAAAAGCACGCTCTTGCACAAGGCCTGGTAGGACATCCCGGCGATCAGGCGGCGCGCCCGGAATCGACGATTCTTAAACCGGCGACGAACCCGTAAGGGGAACATCTTCTTCGAATCTGGGCGCAGTTCATCATGCAAGGCAGCCAAAGTTGCATACTTGTCCTTCAGCGTGCTGTCTTTCGGTAAGAAGGAGACGATGGGCCTTCCATCACGAGCGGCAATGTAGCGGTGCTTTTTCGATTCCACGTACCTCAACCACTGCACAGCCATTTCCTCAAAGCGCCCGCGGTTTCGCGGATCGCTTACAAGGTCTTCGACTTGGGCTGCGATTTGGTGCAGCCACCGGGGGCAGCCGTTCCGAAGCTCCTTTCGACGTTGCGCAAGGTCTGCGCGTGAGGCCCCAGGGTGGTCTCGGATCCATTTCCATTCGTCGGCGCGGTGTGGCATGGCACCATCCGATTCGCGAATATTATTCTCGCGCGCGCGCACGCGACCCATTTCGAAAACACGGTCTCTCGGCAGACACCCCGTCCCTATCTCGACGTCATGGATCAGCTCAAGAGTGCGAGCTTTCGCAACTCCGCAGGCAATCGATTCAGACTGATGATTCGAATGTTCCGCTCATCCTCGTCGCTACCCTGGAGGAACTTCACTTCGGCGGGAAGACCCGCCCGGATTCGGGCATCCTTGGCTAGACGCTCCAGCGAGTTGGCCAGGCTCGCCGCCGCATCGCATGCGCGTTTCCAGTGTCGCTCGTCATCGCTTTTCGTTACGAATCGGCCTTCGCTCCAAGCCGGGAGCCAGCCCTGGCGACAGGATCCAGCAATGGCATAGAGAATATCATTGGCGGCCTTTTCTAGGCCCGTCAGCTTGCGAGCGCGGGTTTTCGGTCGGCCGGGCATGGGCTGCTCCCCGTCAATACTCTCGGCGAAGATGCTCAAACCATCAACCACTCACTGACAGGCCGTCCCAAATGCGCCGAGCAATCGGGAGAGATCGGCGAGATCGACGCATCCCCATCGGTCGATGTTCGCCCGAGGCCAAAAATCCGGGTCTGCGGGACAGCTTCCGA
>JACRLV010000108.1:14822-16548 GCA_016235145.1 Planctomycetota bacterium | reverse complement strand
GCGATCGATCCGCTCAGCGGCGACGCGTACATCCTGACGAAGCAGCGCGACGGCCGATGCGACGTGTTCCGCCTCGCGGCGCCGTGGGACGGTTCAAAGGTCTCGATGCTCGAAGCAGCGGGCTCGCTGCAATTCCCGGCGGCCGCGCCGATTCACACGATTGTGACCGCCGCGGATTTTTCTCCCGACGGCCGCGAGTTGATCGTTCGAAGCTACACGTGCGGATGGCTGTTCTCGCGAACGGCGCGCGAAAGCACCCCGAAGTTGCCGGCGTCAAGTCCGCAACGCATCGTGCTGGCGGCAGAGCCGCAAGGCGAAGCCGTGTGCTTTTCGGCGGACGGCCGATGTCTGCTGACGATCAGCGAGGGCTCGCCGACGCAGTTGTTCGAGTGCCGCCGGTGCGGATCGGATCGATGATTTCCACTGCCCTGCTGCCCAAGAGCGAATCGTGACTGGTCAGCTTGACCTGTTTGACCACTCGCCCGAGCCGCGCCGGCGTCCGTCGCGCGACGCCGAGCCGATTGCGCCGGCCACACCCACGCCCGAGATCGAAGCCCTGGCGCGAGAACTGCCGCCGGGCGTTCGACTGGGCACGTCGTCGTGGTCGTTTCCCGGCTGGGCGGGAATCGTGTACGCCGGCCCGGCGAGCGAGCGAACCCTGGCGCAGTCCGGCCTGGAAGCGTATGTGCGGCATCCGCTCATGCGGACGGTCGGCATCGATCGCACCTATTACGCCCCTTTGAAGGCCGAGGAGTTCGCCCGCTACGCCGCCGTGGCGCCGTCCGACTTTCGCTTCCTGGTAAAGGCTTTCGACGAATGCCTCTCGCCGACGCGGTCCGCGCGAAGCGGCCAGAATCGCCGGCGGCGGGAGCGGAATCCGGCGTTTCTCGAACCCGCGTTCGCGGTGGAAACGGTTATTCGCCCGGCCGTCGAAGGTCTGGGCGAGCGGCTGGGGCCGATCGTTTTCCAGTTCGCTCCGCTGAATCTGCGAAGCCTGGGCGGGCCCAACGCGTTCATCGAGCGGTTGCGAACGTTCCTGCTCGCGTTGCCCGGCGGGCCGCTCTATGCGGTGGAGCTGCGAAACGAAGAGCTGTTGTGCGAGCGCTATCTCGAAGCGCTCTCCGCCGCCGGCGCCGCGCACTGCTTCAACGTCCACCCGAGCATGCCGCGCATCGCCGCGCAGATCGAGTTTGTGAGCGACGCATGCGGCCCGGCGTGCGTCGTGCGGTGGATGCTCGGCGGCGATCAGCAATACGACGAGGCCAAGGACCGCTACGCACCGTTTTCGCGGCTGGTCGACGAAGACCCGGAGAGCCGCGAGTCGATCGCGACCCTGTGCATCAACGCGGTCGCACGAAACCTCCCCGTCTACACGATCGTGAACAACAAGGCCGAAGGCTCGGCCCCGTTGTCGATCGAAAAGCTCGCCGGCCGGATCGTCGCACTCAGAAGAGTATGACCAGCGGCGGATCGGGCAGTACGCCGAAGATCGTGATCAGCGACGTAAAGCGGATGTGGACCACGGTGTCGCCGAGCAATTCCGCGATCAGGAAGATCGGCGAGAAGATGGAGATGAGCACCAGCTCGATCGCGGCGGTCACGACGGCGGCCAGGTAGTAGACGATCTGGGCGAGCACGATCGTCATCGCGTAGACGACCGCCACCAGCGGCACCACAAAGATCGCATAGAGCGGGATGATCGTGATGCGGACCGCCTCGCGCGCCA
>JACRLV010000108.1:0-14740 GCA_016235145.1 Planctomycetota bacterium | reverse complement strand
TTGCCGGTCTGGATCGTGCCGTCGTCCACTACGGAAATCGGCTGAATGGTCAGGCCGGTGCGTTCGCGCACCAACGCGGCAAGGTCTTCGAGCGACTGCTGAAGGTCGATGCTGGTGGTGTAGTTCGTGGTCTCTTTCGTGCCGGCGTCGTACACGTCGATCGAAGCGTCGAGGCTGGTCGAGGTGACGTTGCTTTATTCGATGTGACAATAGCTGCCGTCCGGCCCCTGGGCATGGACGGGCCGGCCGGATTCGAACGTGACGAACGCCTCTTCGTCGCTGGCCGTGCGGACCAGTATGGAATCCACTTCCTCCAGGCCGCCGTTCGCGCCGCGCGAGCCGAACACGAAGAACTCCGCGCCGTCCTGCCCGCGCGCGGCCATCAGCACGTTGCCGGACGAATCCTGGTTGATGAAGAGGCCGGAGCTGGTTGAGGAGTCGCCGCCGTCGCCGGTGTTGTCGCCGTTTTGGGGGCAGCCGCCCATCGGCGCGAGCAGCAACGAAACGCACAGGACGCCGGCCAGCCATTCGTTGACGATTCGCCGAGTTTCACGCGTAAGAGGCATGAGCTCCTCCTTGAAGTTGACGGACACGCGCCCGACCGCCCGGGCCTTACGCGGAATTGTATCGCCAGCGGTCAAGGGGCGCGAGAATTCTTTGAAAGTGAGTCTGTGCCGGCGGCCAAGGCCGCGTGGTTGCCGTGAAGCCGGGCTGGACCCGGCTTTTGCAGAAATAGGGCCAGTTCAGATGAAAGACAGGCCGGCGGCCTGCGCCACAACCACGTGGGGGTGCGGGCCGTTGCAGCCGGTCGGAAACGTGCAGCGACCGTCTCGCTCAGCGCGATTCCGGGGCGATGTTGATCCCGGTCAGGCGCAGACCGTCGGCGGTCGTCGTCAGCGCGAACGCGCCGGAATTCTGGTTTTCCGCCATCTTGCGCAGGGCCTCGGGGGTTGCATCCTCGCCCATCGATGCCATCATCCCATACGCGATCGCGACCTCGATCTTGCCCATCATCATCTGCTGCATCAGCGACTGGCGCTCCTTGGCCAGCTCCGCGATGGCCTCGAACAGCCGGCGGCCGTCGACGTAGAACAACATCCAGCCTTCTTTGGGCATCAGCTCCATCGTCTTCTTGAACGTCGCGTCGTCCGCCAGCCCCGCACCGGCGGAGGACTCGAGCGCCGCTTCGACGGTCGCGGTGGTTCCGAAAATGACGGCATCGCTCGCCACGCACAGCGACAGCGACAGCGGCGCGGGCATGTCGTAGACGACCGTGCCCTGGACGTCATGATCGATCAGTCCCGTCATTCCCTTGATCTTCTCGATGACGCGTTCGAGGGCCTGCTTGTTGCTGTGCCCGATGGAGACGCCGAAACGCCCGGACTTGGGCGTGACCGGCTTGGTGAAGCCGATGCCGAACGTCAGCGGTTCGCGCAGATTGGCGATGATGTCCTTGCGGATCGAGATCTTCTCGCCTTCGCCGACCTCGACGCTTTCCAGCGACTCGCGCATCTGGTCCGCCGCGTCCGGATCGCCGGCCCGCACCATCCGCTCGATTTCATCCACAACGTCCGGCGGATTCAACGCCGCGGACAGGAAAAACGACGTGTCCGCGCTGATGGTCTTCGGGATGCCGAACGGGCGGTTCTTCGGCGTCAGGATCTTCATCAGCCCGCTGCGCTCGCCGGCGGTCAGCACCATCATTTCCATCCGGCTCTCGACGCGGCCTTTTCCATATTCTGCGTGTCCGATCAGAGCTCGCAGGCACTTTCCGCCGACGATGTTCATCATTTCCTTGTGGCCGTCCGAGTCTCCGGCCTTGAGCATGTCGAACAGCCGGGGAAAACTCAGGTACAGTCGGACCGGCCCGGGCGACTCGAAATGCCGCGAAAGCGACTTGTATTCGTCGTTGTCCTTGAGCGACTCGCCGCCGCGGCTGCGGCGCAGCACGTTCTTGACCTCATCCGGCGAAAGGGCGACGACGAACCGGTCGCCGGCCAGGCACATCGCCAGGCTCTCGGGCAGGGCGTCGGCGGTGAAGAGCTCGCCGAAAATCTTGTCCATGATCGCCGCCACGCCGGTCTCGCTGGAAAGGTCCGGCGAATTCGGATCGAGGTCCGCGTCGTCCCCGTCGGATTTCTTCTCGCGGTCCTTGCGGTTGCGGGCGGTGAAATGGTCGATCGCATGGCTGCCGAACTCGATGGACTCGTGCTTTTCGGCGATGTTCTTGAAATTCGCGACGACCTTGTCGTAGTACTCCTTCATCAGGGCGGCGTCCTTGACCCCGAACGTCGCGACGACGCCGGGACCCTTCGAGTCGCCGCCGGGCGGGAGCATCGCGAACGCACACGCGCCGCCGAACGGGTTCTTGAGCTTCTCCGACTCGGTCCCGAGCGCCTTCGACAGGCGCTTGGCGAACTCCTGCGTGAAGCGGTGCAGGAACGCGAACTCCCCGCCCAGCTCATTCAACGCCGGATCGGACATCAGCTTGTAGCCGGAGGTCTTCTTGAAGCCGTCGACCAGTTCGTCGAGATCGGTGACGCCGACCATCGCGATCGCGTCCGGCGGAGCGAAGGCGCCGGGGTCGGCCTTCTGCTCGGAGGACTGCGCCGCGGCCGATGCAACGACGGCAAACGCCAAGACCACCGCGGCAAAATGCCGCCCGGCCGCGCGCTGCGGCTCGCGAATCGATGCTGTCATGAGATCAGTCTCGCTTTAGGAACTTCGGCGCATCCTTCACTTGCCTCGCCGGAGGCTGAAGGTAGCGATAGCCCGCCACGGAGCTCTCGCTGTTGTACGCGAACGCATCGCGGTTCTTGAGGAAATCAATCACGTAGCGGATGGGGATGGCGAAACCGAGCCCTTCGCCGCCCATGATTTTCATGTTGGTGACGCCCACGACCTCGCCGCGGTTGTTGAAGAGCGGACCGCCCGAATTGCCGGGGTTGATCTGCGTGGTGGTCTGAATGTAGACGAGCCCTTCTTCGGCTCGATTGCAGCGGCTGACGATGCCCTCGGAAACGCTGCGTTCCAGACCGAGCGGGTTGCCGATCGCGAAAACGGTGTCGCCGTCGCGCAGGGCGTCCTCTTCGGCCAGGTATGTGATCCTGGGTTTGACGCCTTCCTTGACCGCGACCTTGAGCAGGGCCAGATCCAGGAACGGATTGGTCGCGACGATTTCAACGTCCTCGATCTTCTCGCGTGCGAATTCGTTGCCGCGTTTGCGAAAGACCGTCACGGCGAGTTTGGTCTCGCCTTCGACGACGTGGAAATTCGTGATCAAGTGGCCGTCTTCGGAGATGAAGAACCCGCTGCCGAGCCCCGAAGGCGAAGACACCAGGCCGACGCCCTCGCCGAATTCCTCCGTCAGGGCCTTGATGCTCTTGGGGGGCAAGTCGGCGGTGCTGTACAAGTCCTTCGTGTTGCGGATCTTGTTGTCCGCGGAGATCGGCGTTTCTTCCTTGGCGATGCTGGCGATCTGCGTGCGCGGGATCGTGAGAATCTCGAATCCCAGATCAACCGCGATCCGGTCGGGATACTCGCGCAGAATCTCGCCCACGACCTTGCGGCCGTCGGAAAGCGAGATGATCTCGGCTTGAAGCGGAAATACGGGAACGCAAGCCAACACGCCGATCAGCCAATTCGCACGCCTCATGCTGTACCTCATCACGCAACGGCCGGAGTATGGTAGGTCCGCGACCGGTTTTCGGCCATAGCCGCAAAAGCAGCGCGTTACGGACGCCGGTCATTCCACCGCCACGATCGCCTTGACCTCGATCGCGATCGACGTCGGCAGGGCCGCGACCTCGACGGTCGTGCGGGTCGGGTTCGGCTTGCCGGGGCCGGCGAAGAACTCCGCGAAGACCTTGTTGTACGGAGCGAAATCCCGCTTGATGTGCGTCAGAAAGACCGTCACGTCGATGACGTCTTCCCAGCGGGCGCCGGCGTCCTCGATCACCATCCGCAGGTTCTCGAAAACCGAACGGCACTGCACCGCAATGTCATGGTCGATGATGTGGCCGTTGAGGTCGCGCTGAATGCCCGGGATGTCGCTCTGGCCGCGCTGGCGAGGCCCGAGGCCGGACACGAATAGCAGGTTGCCCACACGCTTTGCGTGCGGATAAGGACCGACCGGCTCCGGACCACGCGGGCTGTTCAATGTCTGTGTCGGAATCGCCATTGCCGTCTACTCCTGCTCTGCCGAGATCATTTGATCTCCTTCAATCGCCGCCGCGCGACGCGGCCCCACTCTGGTCGGGCGGCGGGACGTTTCGCCCGCGGCGGACGGACTGCTCGCCAAATCGCGAGCGGATCTGGTCCACCGTGCGATCCAGCCGCCGGCGGCGATCATGTCGGTCTGGTTCGAAGAGATCCATTTGGTGCTCGGCTGCGGGCCCGATTTCCGAAGTGCCGGCGCCGATCAGCCGTACCGGGGTCCGCCGGGTTCGCAGCCAGTCCTCGAACAGCGTTCGCAACGTCGCCCACAGCTCGTCCGTCGCGTCGCTCGGTTCTGAAAGCGGCGCCCGGCGCGTAATCGTGCTGAAGTCCGGCGAACGCACCTTGAGCACCACGCAGCGCGCCGCCAAACCATGCCTGCGGAGCCGGGCCGCGACGTGATCGATTTGTTCCAGCAGCGTGTCGAGCAATACCTCGACGTCATCCACGTCCTCGGCGAAGGTCACTTCCTGGCTGAGGCTCCTGGCCTCGCGGTCGGGCACCACCGGGCGGTCGTCCAAACCGCGCACGAGCTCGTAGAAGCGGCCGCCGAGCTCCCCGAAGTGCGAATCGAGCGTTTCGCGCGAAATCGTCTTCAGGTCGCGAAACGTGCGCACGCCAAGCTGTTCGAGGCGCGGCAGCGTGGCCTTGCCCGCGCCCCACATCCGCGTGATCGGCAACGCATCGAGAAACGGCTCCACCTCGGCGGCGGCGACAATCACCAGTCCGTCCGGCTTGCGCAGATCGCTGGCGAGCTTGGCGATGAACTTGCAGGGCGCGACGCCCACCGACGCGGTCAGGCCGGTCGTCTCGCGCACCTGCTGCTTGAGTCGCCGCGCGATCGTCTCACCGTCGCCGAACAGCGCCCGCGAGCGGGTCACGTCCATGAATGCTTCGTCGATCGAAAGCGGTTCGACCAGCGGCGTGTATCGTTCGAGGATCTCGAATACCTGGCGGGAAATCCCGGCATAACGGGACATCCGCGGCGGCGCGACGATCGCCTGCGGGCAGAGCCGACGGGCCTGGGCCATCGGCATCGCGCTGCGGCAGCCGAACGGGCGTGCCTCGTAGCTGGCGGTCGAGACGACGCTGCGCCCGGATGCGCCGCCGACCAGCACCGGTTTCCCGCGCAGAGCCGGATTGTCGAGCTGTTCCACGGCGGCGAAGAACGCGTCCATGTCGAGGTGCAGAATCGTGCGCTCCGCCGACATCGGTTATTCCTTCGCGTCAAGCCGCACTACGGCGCCTCGTCGCCGTCGAGAACGCCGTCGTCATCGCGATCGACGCCGAGGCGGGTTTCGGTTCCGAGCGGCACGAGCGTCAGCGTCAGCTCTCCACCATCGCGGGCCAACGCGGCCAGGTCCGCCGCCCGAATCGCCGGCTCGCTCGAACGGTCCGGCTCGAATGATCCCGCGCCGTCGTAGACGAAACCCCGCGCCGCGCCATCGATCCGCCCCTTGGCGATCAAGCCCACTTCGCCCTGATTGGCGATTTTCAACAGCAGCGCGAAACGCGCCCGGGCGCCGGACGCGTCCAGGCCGCGGCCGTCCAGCGTGAGCTGCGCCCCCGAGCCGGCGTGGGTGTCGGTGCTGAAGGACATGACGTACGCGATCACGTCGCGGCGCTGCTGCTCGCCGAGCTTGCCGTCCGTGAAACCCGTGAAATTGGGAATGTGGAAGAAGTTGATCAGCCCGTCGAAGACGCCGTCGTGGTTGTAGCCGAAGCCGAGGTTGTTCTCGAGCGAATCGCGCGAGAAGTTCGCCTTCGTGTACATGTTCCGGATCTGCGGCACGTCGATGCTCTGGTTCGGGTTGATCAGCAGGTTGCGCGGCGTGATTGCGTGGTTCGTGCCGGCGCCGCGTTCCTTCGCATCGTGGCAGTCATTGCACTTGGCGATCGCAAGATCGATGCCCTGGTTGAAGTAGATCGTCTCGCCCTTGTTCGGCCGACCATCGCCTACCCAATCCCTCAGCGATCCGTCCAGATTCCGGTTCGGGTTCGGCGGAAAGACGATGTTCGCCAGCAGCCCCTTGAACGCCGCCAGCTCATCGTCCGTGAGCTGGCGATCTCCGCCGAGCAGCCCGACAAAAGCCGGGTTGAACTCTTCGATCCCGGCGCGGTCGCCGCGCCAGTGGAACGGCTCGGTCCCGATGATGTTCTGAAGGGTCTGCGTCGTCATCGGCCCCTTCATGGGATGAAAATCCTCGCACGGCCCGACGGGGAAATCCAGCACCGGCCGATTGCACGTCTGGTCGAACGCTTTCATCTGGCCCGCCGGGTTGCCGAGATCCCACGCGAGCTGGTCCATGCGCGAATCGATGTGGCAGGCGGCGCACGCGGTCACTCCCAGGCCGCTCGTGCGATGCGCGTCGTACAGAAAGGGCCGGCCGGCGCGGATCGCCGCCGGCGTAGGATCGAAAATCGGCACAACCGCCAGCGACGCCAGCGACGAAACGTCCAGCACGCTGAGCTTCGAATCGAATTTGCTGAGCACGTAGAGCAGCCCGCGGCCTTCGTCCAGCGCCAGACCGGTCGGCCCCGCCGGGACGGCCGCCTCGGCGAGCCGCGCGCCGGTTGCATCGATCGCGACGACGTTGTCGCTGCCCATGCCCGTAACAAAGCCGCGCGACCGATCGCTCAGAAAACACACGCCGCGCGGATCGGCGATCGAGCGCTGCCGCAAATCCGGTGCGACGCTTGAAAGGCCGGCGGCGTATGCGGGTGCGAGATGCGGATTCAGATCGGCCACACGGGTCGCACCCGTCGCCGTCGCCGGCGACTCGACCACCGCCATCATCGAATGCACGAACTTGCCGGTCAGGTTCGGCTCGTAGCGCGTTACATTCGTCGCATCGGTGCCGACAACGACGACCGTGCCGTCCGACAGCGCCGCAAGCTGCATGTTCGCGTTCATCAGCCGCGTCACGTATCGCACTTCAAGCGTATCCGCGTCGATCGCCGCCAGATCGTGGTCGTGCTGGTCCCAGTAGATGTAGTCGCGCCAGTCGTTGCCGAGCTCGTCGAGCCAACCGCCGGTCTGCGCGTCCTTCCGCACGATCATCGACACCGGCGGCGGGAGCGGAAGATCAGGATTCAGCGGCGGGTCGAATGTGATGCCCTTGTTCGGCGGCGGATTCACGCCCTGATAAGGACCATCGGCGTCGGAAACAGACTCCCATGGCACCAGACTGGTGTGGTTGCCTGATTCGAAAATCGCTGCGTAGATCGTCCCGCCGTCCGGGCTGACCGTCAGAGCCCGGGGATTCTCGCCCTTCAAACCGACCCGTTGCGGAGCGGCGTCCAGGTCCAGAAGGTCAAACACCAACAGCGTGTTTGCCTGCGCGCAGGTGACGAACGCCTTGCCGCGCGAAAACACGACGTCCGCCGGCTCATCATCGGTGAGCAGGGTGCGTTGAACGTTGCGGCCCGCCAGGCCGATTACGCTGACGCTGTCCGAGATCTGGTTGACGACCCACAATTGATCGTCGGTTCGAAAACGAACCGATACGGGATCGAGTCCAACCGGGATCGACGCGATCGGGCGCGGCGGCAGGGTGGAGACGTCGAAGAGCTCGACGCTTGCCGCCGGCGTGTTGACCGCCGCAAGGGTGGCGCGATCGGGGCTGAGCGCCAGCGGAGAAACGTGCGGCGTCTCCCAATTCACGAAGCTGGACGGCGGGTACTTTCGCTGAAAGCCGTCGATCGGCAACGCGGGAATCCCGGTGCAGGATTCAAGAACGCCCAGAAGAACGCCGGCGCCGCAGGCAGCGCCCAGCAGTTTGGCAATGCAGCCGATTCGCATGGACAGCTCCAGAATCTCCAATGGACGCCGCCGGACTGCGAACGGATTGTTCGCTCGCGGCGCGCCCGGAATGTTACTGCGGCGGGGTCGGCGAGGCGATTGCAGCGGGACGATCGCGCGGTTTTGTGAAGAATGGCCGGCAGCCGAAGGGGGACGCGGAAGGAGCAACGTGCATCGAAACGCGAACGCTAGACACGCTCCAGAGTCGTTGACTCGTATGGCGTATCGGCCGAGGGACCGCCAAGTTGGTAGTGCATCACGACCTCGCGATCGGCGAGTTCCACCACCGAGTAGCTGACGGTTTGGGCGTCGTCTCGCGACATCCGGACGCTTAGATCCTGACGATCCGGCCACTGATGCCGGTGAAACTCATCCTGCCGCGACGGCGACGCCGGCTCGCATGCCCTGAACATCTCCAGGAACAGCCCGCGACGAGGACGATCCACAACCTGGTCGCCCAGACCGGAAGAGGTGAAGAACAGCGGCGAGTCATTCTGGCGGCAATCCGTGAGCCGCAGACGCAACGCGTCGCTGCGCGCTTCGACGTATCCGCGGCCGTCCATCGCAATCAGCCGAAAGGGCGGATGCGAACGAGCGCTGATCGCACCGGCCGCGATCCGGTCGGCGATCTGACCCACGTCCGCCGCGTCAATCAGCGACGGGATGATGATTCCACGACTCTTGCGGCGCCACACGTTGGTGGGAATCTCCATGTCCGGCGACGGGTTCGCATTCAGAAGAACCAGGATCACGCCTCGTTGGTTGGCGGCGATCCATGTGCCGCCGGAGGGCTGGTCAATCGGCGTGACCGCACGGCACCCGTTGAATTCGCGGACCCTGGGCGGCAGCGATGGCGGGCGAATGCGCTGCTCATCGCGATTGCAGGCGACGCGGAACAGGCGCTTGCCTTCAGAATCG
Organism: Planctomycetota bacterium; assembly: GCA_016235145.1. GTDB lineage: Bacteria > Planctomycetota > Phycisphaerae > UBA1845 > Fen-1342 > JACRLV01. The sequence continues at coordinate 5,805 of JACRLV010000108.1, read as the reverse complement.
CGGAGGTTGAATGCGGTCACCGTACACACGCGCGCACAGACTCCGACGACAGCCACCTGTTTCCAGTACCGCACAGTCCCCCGCAATCGCGTGGCAGACCGCCCGACAACGCCCGGCGTATTGAACCCGGTTCGTTCCGTGCCTTATCCCACATTTCGTCATTGTTTTCAATTGCCGCACTCACATGCCGCGCACATTCTTTTTAGGTACTTCCTGCGTGAGTCACGTTCACTGCCTGCACAACCGGCGAAACGAAGGCACGATCCGACAGTTTGCGGGATTGCCCTTAAGGCAGGAATTTGTCCAAAGCGCGTTGGTTCTTGGCGGAATCGCCCGTTACGGCTTCGGCTGCCCCTGGGAGGGAAGCGAGTTGAGAACGGAGATTGCGTAGCGAACGTCTTCGCGGTTTCCGTCGAGTGCTGCGGCGCGCTCCAGCAACCGCCGTGCGAGTGGAATGTCTCCCAGTTGGAGGGCCGCGCCGCCGGCCGCGAGCTGGACATCAACGTTATCGGCGAAGCGGTCCGCCGCTTGTTGGTAGTGATCCAGACCTTCCGGAATTCTGCCGTCCAGCACCAGCGCATTCGCAAGCGTGAGCCGAGCCTCGGGCGAATCCGGATCGAGCTCGACCGCCTTGCGAAAACGCGCCAGCGCGGACTCCGGCCGGCCGCGAATCGCGTCGAGCATTCCGAAGTGGTATTGCAGGGGCCCGCTCTTCGCCGCGCGCGGGTCGCGCTCGGCTTCCTCATACAGTTTCTGCGCTTCGTCGAGCCGCTCGGCCCGCGTCAGCAGATATCCGAGGTTGAGGGTGTGATCCAGGCTGCGCGGCTCGCGCACCAGGATGTCGCGCTGCAAGTCGATCGTCGCCGCCAGGAGACTCGCATCGTCGCTTTGCAGCACGCGTTGCATCTTCGCGGACAGGTCGAGCTTCATGCGCCCGGTGACCATCGCCTTGACCTGCATCGCGCCGCTGAAAATCCCGAGTGCGATCAGGCAAACGACGATCGCCAGAAACCCGGCGGCGGCGGGTTGCAGCCGCCCCAGGTGCTTGAGCCGAAAGCCATGCACCGAAAGCTGGCGACGACCCAGGAGCAGAACCGCCTGCGTGAGCAGCCACCCTCCCACCGCTGCGATCGCGAGCGCGGCCAGGTACGGCACGAGACCGTTGAGCCCGCGAAACGCGAACATGAAGAGCAGGAAGAACACCGCCAGCAGAAACTCCTCTGCCAACGAGCATTCGCGCGGGCGGCGGGCTCTGGTGCGAAAGATCCAACTCGCGGCCAGTCCGATCGCTGCGACGATTCCGCACAAGACCCAGTCATGGGCCGCCAGGCCGTAGCGGGCGGGAATATCAAACCCGTGAAACAGCACGACGGCGGAGTACGCAAAACAAACCAGCAGAACGCCCACCGCCCAGCCAGACCTCTGCGGACCGGCCTCTGGCTTGGCGCGCGGAGTCCGCGGGACGGCAAAGCCCGGCGGCCCCCAGGCGACGGACAGCGCTTCGTTGGGACAGACGCTGACGCAATCCAGGCATTTCATGCAGCCGGGATCGACGACCGTTCCGAAATCGCGCACCTCTTCGTGCACGCGCACGTTGGACGTGCAGACGGCGGTGCAGTGCCCGCTGCCGGTGCAGTCGTCGTTGACGCGAATGCGCAGCGGCGCCAGCCGATCCGCCGCTCCGAAAATAGCGCCGTACGGACACGAAGTCACGCAAAAACCCTTTGCGCCGAGCACGTAGATGATCACCAAGCCCACAACGAGCAGCGTCAGCACGATTGAGGTCACGCCGACAACCGACTGGACGCTGGGAAACGTCTTCCAGAATTCGGTCGTGCTCATTTCCATGCCCGCATACTTCCACGATTCGGCGTGAGGCGTTTCGGTCCCCAGAAGTCGCAGCGCCAGCGGCGCCAACGCGGGCGCGACGAACATGTAGAGGAACGCAAGCATCGGCACGAGCGCCAGCACGGCCGAACGGATCGGCTTTGGGCGGATTCCGATTCGCCGCAGGAGCCAGCGCGACAGATCCTGCAACGCGACCAGGTGGCAGCCCCACCCGCAGAAAAACCGCCCGAGCACCAGCGTGCTCAGAATCGCAAGCGCGAAAAACACGAAGCCCGCGTTAATCACGCCGCGCTGGGCGAATTGCATGCCCTCCGACGGTTCCAGCGGGCTGATCGTGCGCTTTGCATACCACCAATGGGAGATGTGGATCGCGATCAGAACGTGGACAAGGATCAGCACGAACGCCCGCCAGCGGCTCATGCGCGACGGCCGGATTTTCGCTGGCCCGGGAATCACCGGGAGCGGTCGCGGAGCGGCGGGCTTCAAATCGGACATCGGATCTCACGTTTATTGGCGCCGCGCGCGAGCGGCACTTTCTGCGCAATTCGCGCGCCCAGTCGCCAGTGTTCGGCCGATCTTCTATACTATCAACGTCTTGCCCATCCGGCAGCGGGCCGCTCTAATGGCGGATTCCCGCCGTAGCGGGCGGGTGTGTCGATTCCGAGGACGCCGGATGCGCATGCTGCTGGCCGCGACCTTCCTGCTGGCCATAACAGACGGAAATATCTATGCCTGGCTTGAAGCGGCGTTCTACCCTGCGCTGCTGCTGATTTTCATCATCGCCAGCCTCGGCATTCCGATCCCCGAGGACATTCCGCTGATCGCGGCGGGCGTGATCCTGAAAACGAGCCCGCATGTGGCGACCTGGCCCGGCGCGATCGCCGTCTCGCTGTTGGGAATCATGAGCGGCGACATGATTCTCTATAACCTGGGCCGGCGTTGGGGACCGAACGTATTTTCGCATCGCTCGGTCGCCTGGCTGATCACCCCGAAACGCATGACGATCATGACGGAGCGGTTCCACGAGTACGGAACCTGGGCCTGCTTTTTCGGACGTTTCATGGTCGGCGTGCGGGCGATGATGTGCCTGACGGCGGGCGTGACGCGGTTTCCGTTCTGGAAATTCTTCATCGCGGATTTCTGCGGGGCCTTGCTCTCGGTGCCGTTCTTCATCGGCCTGGGATACTTCTTCGCGAACATGCTCGATTCGCTCAAGGAGTGGATCGCCGACGTGCAAACGACGCTCGGTGCGATCATCGGGCTCGTGGTCGTCGGGATCGTCTGGTTCGAATTCCGGCGGCTCAAGAAGATCCGGCAGGCCGATCTCGCCGAGCCAGCCGGCGCAGCCGCGGAGAGCGCGCCGGCGGCCACCCCGCCATCCACCCCCGTCGCCAGCCACCCCGCCGAGCCGCGGCGAAAGCCGAACACTCTCGAAGCCGGAGCAAAGGTATAGCCGTCCCTGACGCCCTGCGGGTTCTTCGCGAAATCCCCTGGTTCACCATAAAATCCGCCGACTGCGAGGCGCCGGTTGCCTGCGAGTGTTTGGCATCGGCCGCTTGAGTACCAGGAGATTGCACGATGACCCGACGCGTGATTTCAGCGTTTGTCGCCCTGACGTTGTCCGCATCGCTGACGGCAAGCTCGCTGGCGCAATCGGTCGTTCTGAAGATGAAGTTCGCCGAGGGGCGGACGGATTACTACGAGGAGATTGAAAGCGACGAGCAGGTGATCAAGGGCGGACCCGTCGGCGAGCAGGGCATGACCGTCTCGAGCCGCCGCATTCGCGGGTTGGATCGCAAGGTTGAGTCCGCCGAAAAAGACAAGACGGTCGTGGCGTTCAGATTCGGCCGGATGGCAACCGTGTTCGAAATGCCCGGCAATTCGAAGATGTCGTACGATTCCGACCTGGCCGCTCAGGAGCCCGGCGGCGAGATGTTCGCGGAGATTCTGGAAACCATCGTGGGCGAGACCGTGCGAGTGGAAATCGGAGCGGACGGACGGACCGCAAATGCCGCCGGGATGGATAAGATCGTCGCGAAGATCGACGACAAGGTCGGCGGCAACCCGTTCTGGTCGCAGATGAAGCCGATGCTGAACGACGAGTCGTTCGCAATTCAGATGATCAACAATCGAGCGGCCTTGCTGCCCGAAAAAGAAGTCAAGGCCGGCGACACCTGGAGCGTGAAAACGCGCGAGCCCATGCCCTCCGTCGGGGAGATCGCGCGCGATCTCAGATGCGGACTTAAGAGCGTCGCGAAAAAAGGCGGACGGACCATCGCGACCCTCGAGTTCGAAGGGACCGTCAGCAACGAGAAGGCAGCCGCCAGCCAACCGGGGATGCAGGTCAAGCTCGAAGGCGGAAAGACGCGCGGCACGTTCGAATTCGACGTGGAAGGCGGAGATTTTGTCAGCGGCGAAGATCAATCGGAACTGAAGCTTGTCGCGTCGATGGGCGGCGGCGAAGACAACGCCATGAAAGTCGCGCTGAAGTCTCGAAACCAGTTTCACGTCCTGACGCCGAAGGAGCGGGCTGAACAGAAGCGGGCAAACGCCGAGCAGAAACGAGACGAACCGACGTCGAAGCCCGCGTCGGCGCCGAGCGAGGATAAGTGAGCGAAGGCATGATCCGTCGCGTACGATCGAGCTGGCTGTGGACGGCGTTTCTCCTGCTGGCCGCCGCGCCCCTGCGGGCACAGGAGTCCGTGACCCTGTCGCCGAAATTCCAGAAAGGCCGCGCGGTCTACATCGAACAGACCGCCCGCACGACGCGACAGGTGAAAACGGCGGCAGACGTGCAGCCTCGCCTGGCCCGCTCCGAAATCACCTTCGGCTTCCTGGCGGTGGTGGAAGACGTTCGCGACGACCGCCTCGCCGTAATGAAGCTGACGATCGAGCGAATCGCGCTGCACGACGAAGGCGGCGGAAAACCGAGCGACATCGACACGGACCGCCCGGCCGCCGCCTCGCAGCCTGCCATCGAATCTGCGGCGCGAGCCATGATCGGCAAGTCGATCACGATGTCGCTGCGCCGCGAAGGCTGCCTGCCGCGCGAGGGCGACCTGGAGGCGGTCCGCTCCGCAGCGGCGCCGCTGGCCGGAGACGATCCCGCGTTCTCGGCGATCCTGGGCGAATTCGCCCTTGAGCGTTTCCGTTATTCGTGGGGCGACGCTCGCCTGGCGCTCTTCTCGTGGCGTGACGTCAAGTCCGGCGAGTCGTGGGAAAACTCTTTGCGACAAGCCGCTGCCGACGGATCAAGCACCACTTATCTCTACCGGTGCAAACTCGGCGACATCGCGACAAGTGAAGGAAGACCGATCGCCGAGGTCCGCTTCGCCGGCGACATCAGCCAGTCGGGCGCCGGCCCGGACGCTCGCGGCGTGATCGTGCGCCTCGACGACGGGACGTTCAGCGGATCGGCGAAATTCGACGTGCAGCGTGGCGAATTCGTGGTTCAGGAAACGAACGCGCGAATCCGCGCGATCGCCACGCTGCCGGCCCGCGGCCAATCGCCGGAGCAGCAGGTCACGATCGACCAGACGATCGACAGCCGCACGACAATCGAGCCGGCGGAAACCCGGGCCAAGCGACGCTCCGCCGCGAAACCGTAGGAGGGGGCGCGTCGGGCCCGCGCTGCACCCTACCGCCCCTCACCACTTGTCTCATCATGCTCGCATGAAACCCGCAGGATTCGACATCGTGGTGATCGGCGGCGGACACGCCGGCGCGGAGGCCGCCTGGGCCGCCGCAAGGCTCGGTGCGCGCACGGCGATGGTCACTTTCGAACGCCAGGCCATCGGCCGTATGTCGTGTAATCCTGCGATCGGCGGCATCGGCAAGGGCCAGATCGTCCGCGAGATCGACGCCCTCGGCGGCGCTATGGCCCAAGCGATCGATGCCACCGGAATTCAATTCCGCATGTTGAATCGCAGCAAAGGGCCCGCCATGCACGGACCCCGC